>NZ_LBJU01000115.1:0-154556 GCF_028128835.1 Bradyrhizobium sp. CCBAU 65884
ATGGCCAACCTGTCAGTGATGTGTCCGAACAGGTGTCAGCCATGTCCCCGGACTAAACAACAAGCCCGGGCATGACGCCGTCGCGTTATCTCAAGACCCCGGCGTCCACTTCCAGACGATGTCGGAGACGTTGACCGGCTTCGGGATCAGGCCGAGCTTCGCAAAACGGTCGGCGACGGCCTGCTGGGTCTTGATCACCTCGGCGTCGAGCGGCACTACGCTGTAAGTCGATCGATTGACGAAGCGGCGGACGGCCTCGATGTCGACACCAGTCGCCTCGGACTGCGCCTTCGCGACCTCCTCGTGATGTGAGTTCGCCCAGGCGCCTTCCGAGGCGAAGGTGGTGTTGAGCCTGGCGACCAGCGACGGATATTTTTCGACGAAATCCGTGTTGGCGATGTAATAGGCGTTCGGCTTGTGCACGTCCTTGTCGAACGCGATCACCCGCGCGCCCTCCTTCAGTTCGGCGAGCGCCAGATAAGGATCCCAGATCGACCAGGCGTCGACGGAGCCCTTGACGAAGGCCGCGGTCGCATCAGCCGGCGCGAGCGGCGCCGGCGTGATATCGGACCAGGACAGCCCGGCCTTGTCGAGCGATGCGACCAGCAGATTGTGCGCGCTCGATCCCTTGCCGAAGGCGACGCGCTTGCCCTTGAGGTCGGCGAGCGTCTTGATCGGTGAATCCTTCGGCACGATGATCGCCTGATTGTCGCCTTCGGACTTCACAGCCGCGACGTAGCGGATCCTGGCGCCGCCCGCTTGCGCGAAAATCGGCGGCGTATCGCCGACGAAGCCGAAATCGACGCTACCGACATTGATGGCCTCCAGCAGCGGCGGACCGAACTGGAAGTCGACCCATTTGACCTCGATGCCGAGCGGCCTGAAGGCGTTTTCGAGTGTCTGACGCTGGCGCACGGCCGGGAAGAAGCCGCCCTTCTGCGTGCCGATCCGGATTTCCGCGGGCTTGTCCTCGGCGTGCGCGGACACATTGAATGCGGTCGCGACGAGCAGCGCTGCGGTCAGAAAATGGCGTCGTGCAATCATGTTGCGTTCCTTTGCGTTTGGATTCAGTTGGCGAAGAACGGAGAATTCGCGCGCCGGCTCCGCTCGGAGAGCACCGCGCGGGCCGCGCGCTCGGCCTCTCGCGCCGAGCGGAACTGACGGCCTTCGAGACTGTCGAACAGGCGCTCGGAGGAGAAGAAGCGGAAGCCGCGGGCATCCCTCGTGACGATGCCGGCGGCACGGTCGTGGATCTCGATGATGTAGGCGTTGGACTGAGCCTGAGACATGACTGCTCGTTCGCCGGAATTCCGGCGCTCCTGACTTGCAAATTTGCGGTGTGGATGGTGCTAGGACGAGGTCAGCAACAACAACAGGCGCCCGTCGCCGCCGAGAAACAGCGCCGCGTCATGCACGCATGCATGTCATTGGAATTGCGCTGGCGATCGGTTCTCATGGTGCGGCGTGGACTCGAGGAGCAGTTTCGATGCTGCAAATATCCGGCGATTGCCGCGATCGGTCAATGAAATGGCTATCTATATTTGCGGGCCGCGCGCGAGCGCGCTTCTCCCGGCGCAAGTGCCGGCAGGCAGATTCGTCTCGTGCGCCCAGCGATCGTCGATAGGCCGCGCTCCTGTAGGGTGGGCAAAGCGAAGCGTGCCCACGATCTGTCGCGATGTTGGACAGGAGGTGGGCACGGCGCAAGCGCGCCTTTGCCCACCCTACGATACTGAACTTGCGGAGAGAACCCCTCACCCCGCCCTCTCCCCGCAAGAGCGGGGCCAGGGAGACGAGAGAGCGCGGAACGTCACCACATCGTCGCGGCGGCGCGCTCGGGCCAGATGCGATCGTACTCCGCGCCGCCGACCTGGTTGTCGCTCATCTCGGCGAGGATCTGGCCCGGCGTCGGCAGCGTCTTCGGATCGATACGCTTGTCGGGATTCCAGAGGTCGGAGCGGACGATGGCGCGGGCGCACTGGAAGTAGATTTCGTCCACCTTCATCACCATGACGCTGCGCGGCGCCTTGCCTTCCACCTTGAACGAGGCCAGCAGCTCGGGATCGATGGATAGATGTGCGCGACCGTTGGCACGAACCGCATTGCCGGAGCCGGGGATCAGGAACATCAACGACACCCTGGGATCGCGCACGATGTTGCGCAAGGAGTCGACACGATTGTTGCCGCGGCGGTCCGGCAGCATCAGCGTGTTAGGATCATGAATCCGGACAAAGCCGGGCAAGTCACCACGCGGCGAGCAGTCGATGCCTTCCGGTCCGATGGTGGCGAGCGCGGCGAACGGCGCCTTCTCGATGAAGATGCGGTAGAGCGGCGTGACGTGGTCGGCGACTTTCACGGTCGAGGCGTCGTTGGTGGCGCCGTAGATGGCCTCCAGCTGTTCGATCGTTTCAATCACCGACATTCCGTTCTCCCTGCTGTAGTGGCTAATCGTGCCAGCCTTCGTTCCTGATCACGCGCACGAGCTGGCGGGCGTGATACTCGGCGCTGCCGGCATTGAGGATGGTGACATCCGCCTGCGCCGACTTGTCGTCGACGCTGCGAGTGAGGCGCTCGGCGATATTGCCGTCGCTCTGTCGCGCGCGCGCGGCCAGCCGCGCGGCCAGCACATCCGGCGGCGCCGTGATCGCGACCACCACGACGTCGGCGTAGGTCTGGCGCAGCGCGCCGATCACCGTGCGCGAGACATTGGCGACGACCGTGCGGCCGGCGCGGATATCCTCGTTGATGGCGAGCGGCAGCGCATAGGAATGCCCGTGCGCGTCCCAATGCACGGCGAAGTCGCCATGCTCGCACGCGCCGCGGAATTGGTCGAAGCCGAGCGCGACATTGTCTTCGTCGGCGGAGGATTCACGCGTCACGATTCGGCGCGGGAAGACAATGTCGTGATCGTCAACGCAGGCCGCCTGCGCCAGCCGCAGCAGCGTGTCCTTGCCGGCGCCGCTGGGACCGACCACGAGCACGAGCCGGCCGGGACCGATCGCGCCCGCGTCGTCCTGCGCCATGGCCGGGATCTCGCTCATGCGACGCGGCTTCCTTCACGCCAGACGCTGCGGACGACGGGAACACTGCCGGCAACATGCACGCGAATGAGGTCGGCGCGCTTGCCGATCGCGACCTCGCCGCGGTCGGTGAGGCCCACCGCTTCCGCGGGCGCCTTCGTCACGGTGCGGATCGCCGCGGGAAGGCCGATCGCGGGCACATGCTCGGGCAATTGCAGCGCTCCCATCAGGAGGCTCGACGGGATGTAGTCCGACGACAGGATGTCGAGCAGGCCTTCGCGGGCGAGATCGACCGCGGCGATGTTGCCGGAATGCGAGCCGCCCCGCACGACATTCGGCGCGCCCATCAGGATGTCGATGCCAGCCTCGTGCAAGCCGCGCGCGGCCTCGAGCGTGGTCGGGAATTCCGCCACCGACACGCGGTCGCGCACGGCGTCCGCGACGTTCTCCTCGGTGGTGTCGTCGTGGCTCGCGAGCGGGATCTTGTACTGATGCGCCAGCGACACGATCTCGCGCATGTTGGTGGCGGCATAGAGCTTCTGATATTCGAAGCGCTTTGCAAACAGTTCGTCGAGCTCGGCATCGGTCTTGCCGCCGCCCTTGCCGCGGTAATAGTCGCGCAGCTTGACCTCGTCGCGGAACTGACGCTGACCGGGGGTGTGGTCCATCAGCGACATCAGCTTGACGTCGGGACGGTCGATCAGCTCCCTGGCCTCCTCGACCACGCTCGGCATCGGGATTTCGCAGCGCAGATGCAGGAAGTGGTCGGCGCGCAGCAGGCTAGCGTCGCGCGCGGTCGTGATCGCGGCGGCGAGCACGCCGGCCCGGCCGTCCACTTCCTCGGCGCCGTCCTCGCGCCAGACCCGAAGCGAATCGAACACGGTGGTGATGCCCGAAGTCGCGAGTTGGCCGTCGTAGGAGATGACGGCGGCAACCGGATTCCAGAACACCTTTGGCCGCGGCACGTAATGGGCTTCGAGATGGTCGGTGTGCAGCTCGATCAGCCCCGGCATGATCAAATCGCCGCCGGCATCCTCGGCGCCCGCAGGCGCAGTCCCATCGCCGATCTCGGCAATGCGCCCGTCGGCAAGAGCGACCCAGCCCTGCTCGATCACCCGGTCGGTCAGCACGATCCTGGCGTTGGCGATCACAATGTCCTTCGGCTTGGCGTTCATTTCCATGTCCCTCAGGCCGCGGCGGCGAAGCTGGTGACGTCGACGATGCGGTCGGCAATCAGATGACGGATTTCGTCGTCATGGACAATGGCGACCATGGCGACGCCCTGGCGTTTCTTCTCGGCGACCAGCTCGACCACGACGGCGCGGTTGGCGGCATCGAGCGAGGCGGTCGGCTCGTCCAGCAGCAGGATCGGCAGGTCCGAGATGAAGCCGCGCGCGATGTTGACGCGCTGCTGCTCGCCGCCGGAGAAGGTCGCGGGCGGAAGCTGCCAGAGGCGCTCGGGGATGTTGAGGCGGTGCAGCAGCTCGCCGGCGCGGGCCTGCGCCTCAGTGCGGGCCATGCCGTTGACGATCAGCGGCTCGGCGACGACGTCGATGGTGGCCACGCGCGGCACTGCGCGCAGGAACTGGCTGACATAGCCGATGGTGGAGCGGCGGACGTTGAGGATCTGCCGCGGTTCGGCGCTGGCCAGATCGATCACCGCGCCGCGATGGCGGATGCCGATACGGCCGCTATCGCAGCGGTAGTTGCCGAAGATCATTTTCAGGATCGAGGACTTGCCGGCGCCGGATGGTCCCGACAGCACGACGCACTCGCCGGGATTGACCTGGAAGGTCACACCGCTGACGACCGGCAATTCGATGCCGCCCTGCAGGTGCATGGTGAAGGTCTTGTTGGCGTTGGCAACGTCGATCATGGCGGTCATCGGAAATCTCATGGCGGCAGAATCGAGGAGACGAGGAGTTGCGTATAGGGCTCGCGCGGATCGTCGAGCACCTGATCGGTGAGACCGGTTTCGATGACCCGGCCGCCCTTCATCACCATCACGCGGTGCGACAAGAGCCGGGCGACCGCGAGGTCATGGGTGACGATGATGACGGCGAGATGCAGCTCGGCGACGAGGCTGCGCAGGAGGTCGAGCAGGCGCGCCTGCACGGACACGTCGAGGCCGCCGGTCGGCTCGTCCATGAACACCAGCCGCGGCTCGGTGACGAGGTTGCGCGCGATCTGGAGGCGCTGGCGCATGCCGCCGGAATAGGTGCGCGGCGCATCGTCGATGCGCGCGGTGTCGATCTCGACGCGGGTGAGCCAGTCGGAGGCAGTCTCGCGGATGCGGCCATAGTGATTCCACCCCACCGCCATCAGCCGCTCGCCGACATTGGCGCCGGCCGAGACCGCCATGCGCAAGCCCTGGGCGGGATCCTGATGCACAAAACCCCAGTCGGTGCGGTACAGGAAGCGCCGCTCGGCTTCGCCGAGCGAGGCGAGATCGCGGGCGACACCGTCGCGCATCCGATAGGACACATGGCCGCCGCTGGCCGCAAGCTGGCCCGACAGCAGTTGCAGCAGCGTCGACTTGCCCGAACCTGATTCGCCGACGATCGCCAGCACCTCGCCGGGATAGAGCGAGAAGGAGACGTCGCGGCAGGCGGCGATGCGGCCGAAGGATTTGCTGAGGGAGGTCACGACCAGCAGCGGCTGGTCGTTTTCGAGCGCGGCCTGATCAACCATTGGTGCCTCCTTGCGCCTTCTCCTTGTACGGCGCGGCACTGAGGCTGCCGTGATGGCCGGCGGCCTGGCGGCCCTCGCAATAATCGGTGTCCGAGCACACGAACATCCGTCCGCCCTTGTCGTCGGTGACGATCTCGTCGAGATAGGAATTCTCCGCGCCGCACAGCGCGCAGGGCGCGTTGAAGCGGTAGGGCTCGAACGGGTGATCCTCGAAATCGAGCGACACCACCTGCGTATAAGGCGGGATCGCATAGATGCGCTTCTCGCGGCCGGCGCCGAACAATTGCAACGCCGGGCAGTTGTCCATCTTGGGATTGTCGAATTTCGGCGTCGGCGACGGATCCATCACGTAGCGCGCGTTGACCTTGACCGGATAGGCGTAGGCGGTGGCGATGTGGCCGAAGCGGGCGATGTCCTCATAGAGCTTCACATGCATCAGGCCGTATTCGGCCAGCGCATGCATGCGCCGCGTCTCGGTCTCGCGCGGCTCGAGGAAGCGCAACGGCTCCGGGATCGGCACCTGATAGACCAGCACCTGGTCTGCGTGCAGCGTCGCCTCGGGGATGCGGTGGCGGGTCTGGATCACGGTCGCCTCATCCGTCGCCGTGGTCGTGGCAACGCCCGCGGTCTTGGCGAAGAATTTTCGGATCGAGATCGCGTTGGTGGTGTCGTCGGAGCCTTGATCGATCACCTTCAGCACGTCGGCGGGACCGAGGATCGCAGCGGTGACCTGCACGCCGCCGGTGCCCCAGCCATAGGGCATCGGCATCTCGCGGCTGGCGAACGGCACCTGATAGCCGGGAATGGCGATCGCCTTCAGGATCGCGCGGCGGATCATCCGCTTGGTCTGCTCGTCGAGATAGGCGAAATTGTAGGCGGGCGCGTTCATTCCGCGGCTTCCTTCATGGCGTCAGGCGCCTGGGCATCGGAAAATTCTTGGCGCAGCTTGCGGAGCAGGCCGAGCTCGGACTGGAAGTCGACATAATGCGGCAGCTTCAGATGCTCGACAAAGCCGGTGGCCTGGACGTTGTCCGAATGCGACATCACGAATTCTTCATCTTGCGCGGGGGCGAGTGCCTCCTCGCCGAGCTCGCGGGCGCGTAGCGCGCGATCGACCAGCGCCATCGACATCGTCTTGCGCTCGCTCTGGCCGAAGGCGAGGCCATAGCCGCGGGTGAAGCACGGCGCTTCGGTCGCGGAGCCCTTGAACTGATTGACCATCTGGCACTCCGTGAGCTCGATCGCGCCGAGCGGCACGGCGAAGCCGACGTCCTCCGCCAGGAATTCCACCTCGACCTCGCCGAAGCGGATCTCGCCGGCGAAAGGATGGTTGCGGCCATAGCCGCGCTGGGTGGAATAGCCCATCGCCAGCAAAAATCCTTCGTCGCCGCGCGCGAGGTTTTGCAGGCGCAGATCGCGATCCGCCGGGAAATTCAGCGGCTCGCGGGTGAGATCGCCGACGCTGGCGCCCTCTTCGGCCTGCGGCGAAGATTCGATCAGCCCGTCGCGGCCGAGAATGTCGGTCACGCGCGGCGTTGGCGCCGTCGACGCATCAGCCGTTGCCGGCGCTTCCGGCACAAAGCCTTGCGCGAGCGCGGGATCGAGCAGGCGGTGGGTGTAGTCGAAGGTCGGCCCGAGGATCTGGCCGCCCGGAATGTCCTTGAAGGTCGAGGACACCCGCCGCTGCACCCGCATCGCGCCGGTGTCGACCGGCTCGCTGGCGCCGAAACGCGGCATCGTGGCGCGGAAGGCGCGAACCAGGAAGATCGCCTCGATCAGGTCGCCGCGCGCCTGCTTGATCGCGAGCGCCGCGAGCTCGCGATCATAGAGCGAGCCTTCGCTCATGACACGGTCGACGGCGAGCCCAAGCTGCTCCGAGATCTGGTCGAGCGTGAGCTCCGGAACGCCTCGGTCGCCGCGCCGCTGATCTGCGAGCAGGCGATGGGCGTTCTCGATGGCGCGTTCGCCGCCTTTGACTGCGACATACATGCTTCTAGCTTCCCTTGCTCACGATGCGCGTGGTGCGGGGGATCGCGACCACGGCGTCATCGGCGACCAGCACCACATCGATGCCGCGCGGAAACAGTGCTTCGTTGACGCGCAGGCGCTCGAACAGATCGAACGGCTTGACCGACGCCTGGAGCGTCGCGGCGCCGTCGATGCCGGGACCGCGCAGCTCGAAGCTGCGTCCTGCGTCGAGACTGTCGACCTGGAGGATCAATGTGGTGGACCGATCCGGATATTCGCTGGCGCCGAGCGCGAAGCGTTCGAGCGGCGGCAGCGCGCCGCCGTCACTGATCAGCGCAAAACTCGCGATGGTGGAGTCCTGCACCACCGGCGCGCCGGTGTGAAATTTCAGCCATTTCACCACGTCCGCGCTCTCCGCCATCCGCGCGTCGAGCCAGAGCGGCGTGTCGTGGTCGAACAGCGTCAGCGCGATCGCGGCGGTGCCGCGCATCATCGTTTCCGGCTTGCCAGCCATCGGCACGATGCGCTGGACCAAGCCCGGCCGCGCCATCGCGTCCATCACAGAGCGAAAGGTCGATTGCGCCGACAGCACCTTGTCGGCGAAACCGGGCGGCAATTCCGCAATCGTGGTCATGGCCTCAACCCTCACCGCGCACCATGGTGTAGAAATCAACCTTCGTCGCGGCGGTCTCGGCCGCCGCCTGCTTCCGGCGAATCATAAGCTGCTCACGCAACGGCGCGATTACGTCCCGCTCCACCGCTCCGCCGAAATCCCGGGACTGAACCAGCGCGTCACACAGTGCGATCAGCCGCGCTTTCTCGCCGTCGCGCCCGAGCGTGTAGCCGAACCCGACCTCGCCGCTCGCCAGCCGGACCGCGGCGCGCGACACCGTGGCTTCGCCGAGATTGAAGGGCGCGCCGTCGCCGCCGACCCGGCCGCGCAGCATGACGAGGCCGTTTTCGGGCGCACGCAAATCCTGATGGGCCGGGACAGCCAAGTTGCGGAGGCGGGCGGCGATCTCGCCCGCCTCCGCGTGCGCCAGCACGGCCATGGCGGCCTGGCGCTGGGCTTGCTGGTTGTTGTGCTGGGTCACCTGATCCACCGAACCTTTGACAGAACTTGCCGCATCGAAGTTGTCTATGATAATAGACAACTTCATACGGGAGCGCCATGACTGTTTCGTGACAAAGCTGTGATTTCTGGAGTAGGTTGCCGCAACATGAGCATGCAGGACACCGCCTCCTCCGGCGTCGCGCTATGGCGCCTCGTTGCCGACGGCATTGAGCGCGGCATCGCCGATGGCCGCTTCGCGGCCGGCGACAAATTGCCGGGCGAGATGGAAATCGCCGAAACCTATCGGGTGAACCGCCACACCGTGCGGCGCGCGCTGGCAGCCCTTGCCGAGCGCGGCCTCGTGCGCGCCGAGCGCGGCAGCGGAACCTATGTCGAGGCACAGAAGCTCGCTTATCCCCTGCGCTCACGCACCCGCTTCTCCGAGATCGTCGGCGCCGGCGGCCGCGAGCCGCGCGGGCAGCTGATCGAGGCGACCGACGATGTCGCGACCCGTGAGCTGGCGCGCGAGCTCGGCTTGAAGGCCGGCGCGCCGCTGGTGCGGATCGAGGCGATTCGCCTCGCCGACCGCACGCCGATCTGCGTCTCCACCACCTGGCTGTCGGCGGAATTATTTCCGGGTGCCGGCGCCGTGTTCGCAGCGACGCGCTCGATGACGAAGCTGCTGGAACATTACGGCGTCCGCGACTATCGCCGCGGCGCGACCCGGATCACCGCCGGCATCGTCGACGCAACCGACGCGGCCCGGCTCGATCTGGCGCTGGGACGGCCGATCCTGGTGGTCGATGCGACCGACCACGATCTCGACGGCAAGCCGCTGATGACCAAGCATTCGCGCTTCGCGGCGGAGCGGGTGGAGTTTCTGGTGGAGTCGTAGGGGATTCTCTCTCCACGAGAGCCGGAATCGTAGGGTGGGCAAAGGCGCACTTGCGCCGTGCCCACGATCATTCTCGATCGTCAGAGGACGTGGGCACGCTGCGCTTTGCCCACCCTACAGCACCTTTGATCAGGCGACAGCCCGCCGCCCGATAATCGCAAAGCGCAGCTTGCCCGAGATGAAATCGATCGCGGCGACCGCGACCAGGATCATCAGGATCAGGAACGACACCTTCTGCCATTCCAGCACGCGGATCTGCTCGGCGAGCTGGAGGCCGATGCCGCCGGCGCCGACGATGCCGATGATGGTGGCCGAGCGGGTGTTGGATTCGATGAAATAGAGCACCTGCCCGGCGATCACGGGCAGGACCTGCGGCAACAGGCCGAAGCGGATCTCGTGCAGCGGGCCGCCGCCGGAGGCGCGGATGCCCTCGACCTGCTTCTGGTCGGCGGCCTCGATCGCCTCCGAGAACAGCTTTCCGAAGGCGCCGAAATCCGACACCGCAATGGCAAGCACGCCGGCGAACGGGCCAAGCCCGACGACGTTGATCCACACCAGCGCCCAGATCAGCGTGTCGACGCCGCGGATCGAATCCAGGAACCGGCGCACGGGAAAGCGCAGGAGCTTCGACGGCACCACGTTGCGCGCCGCGAGCAGGCTGACCGGAAGCGCGAATATCGCGGCCAGCGTCGTGCCGAGCAGCGCGATCGACAGCGTCTCGCCGAGCGCCTTCAGATAGATCGGGAGCGACGATCCGGGGTCAGGCGGGATCATCATCAGGCTGATCCAGCCGAGCTGGCTGAGACCTGCGAAGAATCGCGACGGCGAGAAATCGAGATCGACCAGGCCGTAAATGAGGATCGCGAACGCCGCGACGATCATCGCCGGCGTGGCAAGCCGCGCCGAGGCCGGACGGTCGAACACATCGGGATAGCGCGCGCGAAGCTCTCGCGTGTCGACCGCCTGCTGCCTCGTCACGTCCGCGCCTCCTTGCCGAACAGGCGGCCGCGCAGCCAACCGGTGCTGATGTCGATGATGAACACGGTGACGATGATGGTGAGCAGGATCGCGCTGACGTCCGAATAGTAGAATTTGCGGATGGCGACGACGAGCTCCTGGCCGATGCCGCCGGCGCCGACGAAGCCCATCACCGAGGCTTCGCGGACGTTGATCTCGAAGCGCAGCAGCGCGTAGCTCGCATAGCCCGCGGTCACCTGCGGCACGACGGCGAACCGCATGCAGGACAGCCAGCTCGCGCCGGTCGAGCGGATGCCTTCGACCGGCTTCATATCGGCGTTCTCGACGATTTCCGAGAACAGCTTTCCGAGCGCGCCGGTGGAGTGGATCGCGATCGCGAGCACACCCGCCATCGGTCCGAGCCCGAAGGCGATCACGAAGATCAGCGCGAAGACGATGCCCGGAACGGTGCGGGCGAACTCGAGCAGGCGCCGGACGACGAAGCGCAGCCAGGGTGCGGGCGAGGTGTTTTCAGCCGCGAAGAAGTTCAGACAAAATGCCAAGGTCGCGCCGATCAGCGTGCCGACATAGGATATCAGCAGCGTCTCGCCGAGCATCTTCAGCCATTTGCGCCAGCCCCAGAGCCACTCGCCGACATCGGTCCAGACGCGCTGGCCGTTGTCGAGCGTGAGGATGCGGTCGAAATAGCTGATGAAATTGCCGAAATAAGTGAACAGCGTGCGCAGATTCACTTCCGCGCCGACCGCGGCGAGAAGCAGCGCGGCGGCGAAGACCGCGATCCCCAACAGCAGGCGGAGCCGCCTGCGCCCGACCGCCTGGCGATAAGCGGCGTTGAGCACGGCAAGCTGCTGCTCGGGGAGGATCGAAACCGCTGTTGTCATCGGCCTGAGCCAAGTTCCGTCAAAGAAAGAGCCGGGTCCAAGGACCCGGCTCCAGTTACATCGCCCTGAGATCAGGACGCCTTCTTCTTACGCAGCGCATCGACGAACTTGATCAGCTCGATCGTGCCATCCCAATCCTTGGTGGTGGCGGGATGAAAGCCCTTCTTCTGGCCGTCGGAGAGGCGGTCGAACGCGGCCTTGTCCTTGGCCGGCGCGTCGAAGAACGCCTTGGCGATAGCGGCCTTGGCGTCTTCCGGCAGGTCGGAATTGTAGGCATAGGGGCCGTTGATGATCGGCGCCGACTTATGGATGATACGGAAATCGTCCTTCTTCATCGCCGAGCCGTCGGCATTCTTCAGCATGCCCTTGGTCAGCATCTGCGCCAGCGTGGAATCGTCGTCGCTGGTCCACTGGTTGGCGGCAACGTCGACGGTGCCCTGCGACAGCGCCAGCATCGCGTTCTCGTGACTGCCGGTGAAGACGACCTTGCCGAAATAGCCGTCGGCATCGGGGATGCCCATCTTGTCCAGCTCGAAGCGCGGCACATTGTTGCCGGAGGTCGAGTTCGGATCGACGAGGCCGAGGTTCTTGCCCTTGAGCTGGTCGACGCTCTTGTAGGCGCTGCTCGCCTTGACGAAGAACACCGAATAATAGCCGGTCGAGCCGTCGGCGTTGATGTCGTTGGCGAAGGCGTCGGACTTGACGCCGGTCAGGCGGGCGCGGGCGAACGAGGCCGAGCCATAGCTGGCGATATGGATGTTGCCGGCGCGCTGGCCCTCGATGACGGCGGCGTAGTCGTTGGCGATGCGCAGCGTGACCTTCACGCCCAGTTCCTTGGAGAGATAGCTCACGAAAGGCGCCCAGCGCTCGGTGACGCCGGAGGCGTTCTCGGCCGGGACGACCGCAAAGGTCAGCTCGGGATATTTGGCTTTCCAGTCTTCGGCGGAAGCCGACGAGGCGAAGGCGAGCGCCGCGGCGCCGGCAAGAACGAGTCTACGAGTGATCATGATACCCTCTTCATCGGTTGGGGTCGGTTGACGCAAAACTTGCAACTCAAACAGGCGCGACGCGGCTCAGGCGGCGGCCGCCGTTCCAAGTGCCGGGACGCCCGCGGGCGCCGGGTCAGGCATGGTGCCCATGACGTCGGCGGCTTCGAGATCGTAAAGCTCGCGCGCGACGTGGTCGGTCAGTGCGGCCGGCGCGCCGTCGAACACCACCCGGCCCTGCGCCATGCCGATCAGGCGGTCGCAATAGCTGCGCGCCAGATCGAGCGAATGCAGATTGCAGATCACGGTGATGCCGAAATGCTTGTTGATGCGCAGCAGCGCATCCATCACGATCTTGGTGTTGCGCGGATCGAGCGATGCGATCGGCTCGTCGGCGAGGATGATGTCGGGCTGCTGCACCAGCGCACGCGCGATCGCGACGCGCTGCTGCTGGCCGCCGGAAAGCTGGTCGGCGCGCTGGGCGGCGAGCGATGCGATATCGAACTGTTCGAGCGCGGACATCGCCAGCGCCTTGTCCTGCTCGGGCCACACTTGCGACAGCGAGCGCCAGGCCGGCATCGTCGCAAGCCTTCCCATCAGGACGTTGGTGAGGACGTCGAGCCGGCCGACCAGGTTGAACTGCTGGAAGATCATGGCTGAGCGCGCCCGCCACTGCCGCAGCTCCTTGCCGCGCAGCGCGGTGACGTCGATGCCGTCGAACAGGATGCGGCCCTGCGTCGGCGTCGCGAGACGATTGATGGTTCGCAGCAGCGTCGACTTGCCGGCGCCGGACCGTCCGATCACACCGACGAAGCCGCCGGGGGAGACTTGAAACGAAGCGTCGTCCACCGCGGCTTTCGCGCCGAAGCGACACGTCAGACCTTCCACCACCAGCATGCAGGACTCCAGATTAGCTGGAGCCAACCGCTAACGCCCGCGCTTGACACTTGTGTGACACGGGCGTTGCAGTGCGGCGATGCTACACACCTCATCCCCTGTCATCACCGCGTCATGACATCGTCATCAAGCCGCTCGAAGAGGAACGCCCGCCCTCGCACTTCCGGATGCAACATGGCCGCCAAAACTCTTTCGGTCCAGCCGACCATCGATCCCTCGGCCAAGCTGCATGAGACCAGGCTCGGCGCCTATACCGAGGTCGGCGCGCGCACCATCCTGCATGAAGTGGCGATGGGCGATTACTCCTATGTCGTGAACGATTCCCAGATCACCTACACCACCATCGGAAAGTTCTGCTCGATCGCGGCCATGACGCGCATCAATCCCGGCAATCATCCGATGCACCGCGCGACCCAGGCGCATTTCACCTATCGCTCGAGCGCCTACTTCGAAGGCGAGAGCGACGACGCCGAATTCTTCGACTGGCGGCGCCAGCATCACGTCCATATCGGCCACGACGTCTGGATCGGCCACGGCGCGATCGTGCTGCCGGGCCGCAACATCGGCACCGGCGCGGTGATCGCGGCCGGCGCCATCGTCACCAAGGACGTGCCGGCCTACGCCATCGTCGCCGGCAATCCGGCCCGCATCGTGCGGCGGCGTTTCTCCGAGGAGATCGCCGGAAGGCTCGCGCGGCTCGCCTGGTGGGACTGGGATCACGACAAGTTGCGTGAAGCCCTGCCCGATTTCCGCAAGCTCGGGATTGAAGATTTTCTTGCGACATACGAAGCAGGGGCGGCTCCCCTGACCAGATCCCTTACCAGCAAACGAAACGCGGTCGCGTGACAGACATTTTCCTTGAAGGCGGCCGGGCCCTGATCGGCGCCGAACTCGTCGAAACGTCATTGGCGGTGTCGGGACAGGACATCGCGCAGGTCGATGCCTCACGGGGCCGGGCGCGGCTGATAATCGATTCACGCAACCTGCTGGTGCTGCCCGGCATCGTCGACCTGCATGGCGATGCCTTCGAGCGGCAGATGATGCCGCGCGCCGGTGTCGACTTCCCGATCGACGTCGCGCTCGCCGACAGCGATCGCCAGGCGATCAGCAACGGCATCACCACCGTCTTTCACGCCACCACCTGCTCGTGGGAGCCGGGCCTGCGCAGCGCCGATAACGCGCGCGGCCTGATGGAGGCCATCGAGCGGCAGCGTCCGCAATTCGCCGCGGACACCCGCTTCCATCTGCGGCACGAGACCTACAATCTCGACGCCGAGGCCGAGATCAGCGAGTGGCTCAACGAAGGCCGGGTCGATCTGTTCGCTTTCAACGACCACATGGACGGCACGGTCGCCGACATGGCCAAGCCGCGCAAGCGCAACCGCATGGTGGAGCGCACCGGGCTGTCAGCTGAGGAATTCGACCGGCTGGTCGAACGCGTGGTCTCGCAAGCCGACGAAGTGCCGGCTTCGGTTGCGCGGCTGGCCGCCGCGGCGCGCGCAGCCGAGGTGCGGATGCTCTCGCACGACGATGCGACGCCGGCGATGCGCCAGGAGTTTCGCGAGCTCGGCGCTGACATCGCGGAGTTTCCGATCAACGAGGAGACGGCGCGGGCGGCAGCAAGCCACGGCGATGCCATCGTCTACGGCGCGCCCAACGTCGTGCGCGGCGGCAGCCACACAGGCTGGACGAAGGCCTCCGACATGATCGCCAAGGGGCTCTGCTCGGTGCTGGCGTCCGACTATTATTATCCCGCGCAGCTGCTTGCCGCGTTCCGCCTCGCCGCCGATGGCGTGCTGCCGCTGACGGAAGCCTGGAATCTGGTCTCCGCCGGCCCGGCGCGCGCCACCGGCCTTGCCGATCGCGGCGTGCTCGCCGAAGGCCGCCGCGCCGACATTCTGTTGGTCGACGACAGCGTGAAGCTGCGGCCGCGGCTGATCGCGGTGATCGCAGGCGGAAAGCTCGTCCATCTCACCGATGCGACGCGGCTGCTCACTGCTGTGGCGACGCCCCGCGAGGCTGTCGTCGCGGCCTAAATTGGTTATGCTGAGGCGATGACAGGTTTTCCCCGCTACGCGATCTATTTTGCCGCCGGCAGTGACAGCGCGCTGTCCCGCTTCGGCGCCGAGTTGCTCGGCTACGATGCCTACACCGGCAACGAATTGCCGTTCCCGCGTGATGCGCTGCATGTCGCGCCGGACTGGCGCGACGTCAGCGCCGATCCACGCAAATACGGCTTTCACGCCACGCTGAAGGCGCCGATGGCGCTCGTATCAGACAGGACCGAAGCGGAACTGATGGCCGCCTGCGCCGCATTGGCCGGCAAATCGCGGCCGCTTGCCGTGATCCGGCCCGTGGTCGATGCCATCAGCGGCTTCATCGCCGTCATTCCGGCCGAGCCGGTCGAGGCGCTCCAGCAGCTCGCCGCCGATTGCGTCCGCGAATTCGACTCGTTTCGCGCCGCGCTGTCGGCGGGCGATCGGGCGCGGCGCAAACCCGAGAAACTCAGCGAGCGGCAGCGCGACTATCTCGACCGTTGGGGCTACCCTTACGTGATGGAAGAATTCCGCTTCCACATGACGCTGACGGGGCGGCTGGATGCCGAGCGCCGCGGACCGATCCTGGAGATGCTGAGGCCGCGGTTTGCGACGCTCGGTCTCGATACGCTGGCGATCGACCGCATCGCGCTGTTTCGGCAGGATGATGCGTCGGCAAGATTCCACGTCGTCGACGAGTGGCCTCTGGCGCGATAGACCTCAGCGCCAGCTCGCAAGATTCAAGGCGAGCGCCACCGCGCCAACCAGAACGAGGCTGGCCGCCCAGACTGCATCCAGATTGAACCAGCTTCGCGAGACGAACCTCAATCCAAGATGGCGGTAGACCAGCCACGCCAAGCATCCGCCGGCGCCGACCATGGCGGCAACGTGCACCAGGGACACCAGCACCGCCATCCCCAGACTTGTCTTCATCAGCGCGCCCGCCGCTTCATGGCCGGCATCGAATTCGAAGGCCTGGCAGAGCCCGAGATAGATCGGCACGAGCATCAAGGCGGCGCCGTGAGCGATGGCGACGGCAAATGACCAGAGCGCCAATTGCGTCGGCGGAATTCGTGCCAGCGCGCGGGGATGACGCCGCGCGATCAGCCGATAAACGCCGAAGCCGATGACGAGAAGGCTCGCGCCAATCTGGATCGAACGCTGCCACTCGGCCAGCACGAGCAGGAACGCGAATGGCAGCAGCACGAGAAATGTTGCCAGGAGATGCCCGGCCGACAGGGCCCACAACGCACGAAAGAGCGCGCGCGGGCTCTTGTCCATGAGCCCGGCCGAAACGGCGAGCGGCCATCCCATCCCCGGATTGACTCCGTGATAGAGGCCGCTCGCGACAAGGGCGAGCCACAGCCAGCCAAGCGCCGGGCTCGCGTGCCCACCATCTAGACCGACGGGTAGCAAAAGGAGTCCGTCGAACAATCGCCGCCCTCCAGCCTGATCTGGTGCGCACGATAGCCGTCCGGGAAGCTCACGAAATAGTCCTTGTCGAGCTCGAGGCCGCCGTTGCGACCGACATTGGCCATGACCTCCACGCCCGGAACCCCATCGGGATAGAACTGGTCGTCCCAGGTGGAATAGAGCGAATTGGTCCAGTACACGCGCCTGCCGTCGCGGCTGATCTCGACCATTTGCGGGCCGGCCGCAAAAGACTTGCCATTCGGATGCGCTGTACGGCGTGCGATGCCGCCGATGTGGACGGAGCCCGCAAGCTTCGGCTTTCTGGGATCGGTGACGTCGTACTGGCGCATTTCACCGGTGCCCCAGCACGACACATAGAGAAACCGGTCATCCATCGACAGGTCGATGTCGGTCACCAGCGGCGGCACGGCGCCAAATCCCTGCAGCAGCGGCGGGAGATTCTCCTTTGGCGCGGGTTCGGGCGGGATCGTTGCCGTCTTCTCGGCATGGAATTTCCCGCCTTCGCGCCACCAGGTCCAGATCGATGCTTCGAGATTGGTGGTGTCGACCACGACGCCCACGAAGCCGTATTCGCGAACCGGATCGTGCGCAGGCCGCACCTCGAGCGCCATCTGATGATTGGCGCCAAGGTCGATGGTCTGCACGTTGCGCCGGGCGCGAAGATCCCAGAAGTGGAGACGATGGCCATATTTATTCGCCAGCAGATCCTCCGGGACGATCCCGTTCTCGAACTGCGGCGGCAAGGCCCATTCGCTCGTCACCATGTAATCGCGCGGCAGATTCCACCAGAAGTCATAATGCAGTGTCTGCGGACCGCGGTCGATCTCCCATCGTCCGAGGACCTCGAACGTCTCGCAATCCATGATGAAGACGCCTGGAGGCCCGTTGGTGCCGTCCTTACCGCCGCCACCCAGCGTGCTCACGTAAATGCCGTCCGGCCCGCAATGGATGGTGTGCGGCCGCGAGTAGCCGGTCTTCTTGAAGATTTCCTCGGGCTCGATGATCTTGTGGATCTTGGCTTTGGTCGGATCTGGCTTGGTATCGATGATGTAGATCCGCGACGAACGGATTCCGGGGATGATGAGATAGCGCCGCTCGATGAAGGCATGTCCGGCGAGCGGCGACAGAGCGGAGGAGCAGGCATTCCAGCCGAAGTGGTGAAACTCATCACCCTTGTTGGGCATCGTCACGGTGTGGACGATCTGGCTGTAGGTCGGCGATCCCGGCTTGACGTCGATGACCGCGAGAGCATCCGGCTTCGAGAAATCCGGACTGAGCAGCAACGTGTAGGCGAAGTTCTCCGCAGGTGCTTCCATCGCGAGCCTGGGCGATGCGTGAAATGTGGGATCCGGCCTCATCGTCATGGCACTGCCTCCCTGTTCTGTCGGTTCGCGCCAACCTGGCTCGGGATAACGGCATTATGAAGAGGTGTTACACGATGTCTCGAGATGCTCCGCGGGGCCTGGTTGGCGAACGTACCCTACTTCATCGCCGGGCTGCGGGAAACGGCCGAACCGCGCTAATTCGACGCTTTCAGCCAACTGGGGAAGCTGGCGAGTGAGGCTGGAGGGCGGGCCTCACACTCGATGTCGTCCCCGCGAACGCGGGGACCCATAATCCCAGGGAGTGGTTATCAAGCGAGCTGCCAACTCCGAGTCTTCGCCAAACTTCTCTCTGTGGCTATGGGTCCCGGATCTACGCGCGCTTGAGGCGCGCTTGTCCGGGCCGACACTGAGTGTTTGGTACCGCTACTTCCCCCACCGCAGCGCCAACGCGTCGCGCTCCTTGGCGAGTTCCAGCAGGCCCGCGCGCGTGGCCGGATGCAGCGGCTGCAAGGGATGGCGCACCGCGTCCGACTTGATCACGCCGCCGGCCTGCATCATCGCCTTGCAGGCGATCAGGCCGCATTGGCGGTTCTCGTAATTGATCAGCGGCAGCCAGCGCTCGTAGGCGGCCTTCGCTTCCTCGCGCTTCCCGGCGAAATAGGGATCGACGATCTGGCGGATGCCGTCGGGATAGCCGCCGCCGGTCATCGCGCCGGTGGCGCCGGCGTCGAGATCGGCGAGCAGCGTGATCGCCTCCTCGCCGTCCCAGGGGCCCTCGATGTCCTTGCCGCCCGCCTCGATCAGGCTGCGGAGCTTTGAGGCCGCGCCCGGCACCTCGATCTTGAAATAGCGGATGTTGGCGAAGTCGCGCGCCAGCCGCGCCAGCAGCTCGACCGACAGCGGCGTGCCCGCGACCGGCGCATCCTGGATCATGATCGGAATGGTGATGGCCCCGGAGAGCACCTTGAAGAATTCGACGATGCCCTTCTCAGGGACGCGGAAGGTCGCGCCATGATAGGGCGGCATCACCATCACCATCGCGGCGCCGGCGGCTTCGGCCTGCTGGCTGCGCGCGGCGCAGACGGCCGAGCTGAAATGCGTGGTGGTGACGATCACGGGAACCCGGCCCGCGACATGCTCCAGCACCGCATGCATCACGGTTTCGCGCTCGGCATCGGTGAGCACGAACTGCTCGGAGAAATTGGCGAGGATGCAGAGACCGTTCGAGCCGGCGTCGATCATGAAATCGATGCAGCGGCGCTGGCCCTCGAGGTCGAGCTCGCCGCGCTCATCGAAGATGGTGGGCGCGACCGGGAACACGCCGCGATAGGGGCGCTGGGCCTTGTGTGGGGTGACCGGCATCGAACTCTCCATCCCTGATCTGTCTTACGTCTGGCGCCGCATAGGTGACGCGGCGGCACAGATGTAGCCGCCGGAGGGACCTGCGGCAATGCCGAACGCGCGACGTCAGATGGAGAAACTGAAGCGAAACTACGCGGTCTTGACCGCGCCCAAAAAGCCCTCGACCGCGACGCGGAGGCGGTCGGCGTCGGCCGACATCTTCTTGACGGATTCCGACAAGACCGTGCCGGCGTTGCCGGTCTCCTGATTGAGCCTGGCGACGCTGCCGATGGTGTCGGTGACTTCCCGCGTGCCCTGCGCGGCCTGCTGGAAGTTGCGCGAGATCTCGGTGGTGGCCGCGCGCTGCTGCTCGACGGCGGCGGCGATCGCCGTCATCTTCTCGTCGATGCCGCTGATGGCGCCGCCGATGGCACGGATGGCGGTCACGGCCTGGCCGGTGGCGCCCTGGATCTCCTCGACCTGACGCGAGATCTCTTCCGTCGCCGTCGCCGTCTGTGCGGCGAGGTTCTTGACCTCGCCCGCGACCACGGCGAAGCCCCGGCCCGCTTCACCGGCGCGCGCGGCTTCGATGGTGGCGTTCAAGGCCAGAAGGTTGGTCTGGCCGGCGATGGCGTTGATCATCTTCACGACCTCGCCGATGCGGCTCGCGGTCTGGTCGAGGATCTCGACCGTCGCATTGGTCTGCTCGGCCTGCGACACCGCTTCGCGAGCCTCTCGCGCACTCGACTGCACCTGCGCGGAGATCTCGCCGACCGATGCGGAGAGTTCCTCGGTCGCCGCCGCGATGGTCTCCAGATTATTGGTGGCCTGCTCGGCGGCGGAGGAGACCGCGGCGGTCTGGCTGCTCGATTCCGACACCAGCGAGCGCACGCCGGTTGCGGTGGCATCGAGCTCCCGCGTCGAGGCCACAACGCTGTGGATCACCGCCTGCACGGTGTCGTCGAAACTGCGGCAGGCCTTGTCGACGGTACCGGAGCGGGCCAGTTGCAAGGCCTGCTGCGATTCGCGCTCCCGGCCCAGGCGCTCGGCGGTCGCTGCGCTCTCGCGCAGGCTTTCGAGCGCCGCGGCCATGGTGCCGAATTCGTCGGGATGCCGGGATTGCGGCACCGGCGTCGCGTAGTCGCGCGCGCTGATGCGGGCGATGGCGTCGAGAATGGCGCGCACCGGGCGCATCAGGCGATTGCGCACCACGAACACACCGGTCAGCGTCACGGCAAGCGCGAGCAGAAACGCGAGCGATTGGACGATGAGGTTGGTGAGGGCTTTCGCCTGAACCATCTCGGCACGTGCGATCGACTGGTCGAGGGCCTTGTTGGCGACTGCGACGATGGGCGCGAAGGGCGACTGGCACAGCGCGTTCCATTCCGCGGGGGGCATCGCCGGCTTGCCGCTGCCGTCGAAATTCCGGGTGAGATCGCCGATCTGCTTGAGCACGCCGTCGGTCTTGGCCCGCGCCTCCTTCGCCGCATTGACGAGGTCGGCCGTCACGTCGGGCGCAGCCAGCAGCTCCTCCATCCCGGTCCAGCCGGCGGTAACGATGCCGTTCCAGCTCGCCACGGTCTGCTTCTGGGTCTCGTCGAGCGGCTTGCTGGCATTGACGTTCGGGCGCAGCGTCGAGCACTGGATGCCGTAACGGTCGCGCACCTGCCAGGCAAGGCGGCGGGCCTGGATCATGCGTGCGATGAAGGGGTCGTTCATCCAGGCGCGGTTCGACACCGCGGTGGACGCCAGGTTGGCGGTATCGATCACCTTGGTGACGGCATCGTACCAGGGTGCGGTGCGTTCCATCTTGCGTTCGGCACGCGGCAGCTTGGCCTCGTCGTAGAACAGCTGGAATTTCGGGGCGGCCTCGCTCCAGCGCTGCTTCAGCGTGCTTGCGAGCTCGTCGCGGCGGGCAAAGTCGACGGTCGAGAGCGCCGCGACGATGGAATCATGGCCGGCCTGCTCGGCCTTCTCGGCAGCAACGAGCTTGGCGCGCGGATCGTCCTCGCCAAGCAGCGCGCTCTGAGCATCGCCGCGATTGTTACGGAGCGCGAGCACGCCGTGGAAGATCGCCTTGTCGGCATTCGCGAGACGTTCCGTCTCGAGACTCTCGCTGTAGCGGCCAAAGGCCCCCGCCATCTGGAACGCCGTCGAGGCCAGCGCGCCGACGGCCAGCAGGGCCATCAGCGTCAGGAGAAGCGAGCTTACCGATTTCTTAAACATTGCCATGGGTCGGGGGCCTACTCTTCACGAGCGGCCACCTTGCATCGCGACATGCCAAGGTTTGGTTAAGACTTTAATCAAATACCTGCGGTTGTGCGCGGCCGCAACTCCTGGGCTGGCCGCATCCCCTCACGCGACCTTGGTGAAATCCGGCGGACGGCGCTCGGCAAAGGCCGTAAACGCCTCGCGCGCCTCGGCGGTGCGCAGGCGCTGCGCGAACTGCTCGCCTTCGGCCTGCATCTGCGCGACCAGCGCCTCGCCGTTGCGCATCAGCTTCTTTGTGGCGGTCAGCGCGCCGGCCGGCTGGCGGGCAAGACGCTGCGCCAGCGCAAGCGCCTCGGCATCGAGCTTGTCGAGCGGCACCACGCGGTTGGCGAGGCCCCATTCCAGCGCGGCCTTCGCCGGCACGGTCTCGCCCAGCGCGAACATCTCGTAGGCACGGGCATGGCCGATACGCGCCGGCATCAGCAGGCTCGATGCGGCCTCCGGCACCAATGCGAGGCTGACGAAGGGCGTCGACAATTGCGCGTTGTCGGCGAGCACGACGAGATCGCAATGCAGCAGCATCGTGGTGCCGACGCCGACGGCGCGGCCCTGCACGGCGGCGACCAGCGGCCGGGTGCAGCGGGCCAGCGACTGGATGAAGCGCACGACGTTACGGCTGCCTTCGGACTTGCCGGCTGCGACCGCGGCGAATTCGCCGACGTCGTTGCCGGCGGTGAACATGTCGCCCTCGCCGCGGATCAGGATCACGCGGGCCGACGGATCGAACTCGGCGGATTCGATGGCATCGGCGAGCGTGCCGTACATCGCATCGGTCAGCGCGTTCTTCTTGTCGGGGCGCGCCAGCGTGAGGGTGAGAATTCCGCCATTGTTCTCGATCCGGACGTGCTCGGTCATTGCTCTACTCCCTGGATTCGTCTGAAGGTCTTGTTTCTGAAGGTCTTGGAAACTTGTCCTGAATGCTGGTCAGCCAGCGCGCGACGATGTTGATCTCCGCAGCCGTGAATCCGTCCGTCAGCGCGGCGTTGACCTCGGCCGCGCCGTCTTTCGCCTGCGCCAGCGCGGTCCGCCCCTTCGGCGTCAGCCAGATGCGCCAGGCGCGCCCGTCCTCGCGATCGGCCCGCCGCTCGATCAATTTCGCCGCCTCCGTGCGGTCGACGAGGCCGGAAATGCCGGCCGGCCCCATGTCGAGCGCTGCGCCCGCCTCGCCCATCAGGACGCCGTCCTGCTTGCCGAGGATGAACAACAGCCCCGCCTGCGCCGGCGTCACCTCGTTCTCCGGCCGCGCCGCCATCCAGCGCTGCAAGCGGCGTTGCGCGACGCTCAGCAGGTAGATCAGTCGATGATGCCGCCCGTCGGCCGGTTTATTTCGCATGCGAAATAGATAGCCGGACGCAAGCTTGTTGTCAAACGGGCCACCTCGTTACGGCGCGCAGGTGAAGCTCGCCGCCTCCGTCACCGCACCCGACTTGTAGTGCGGCCAGGCCGGCCAGCGGCACAGCGGCAGCGCGCGCAATGTCGCGAATGAGGGCGCCTCGACCTTCTGCTCGGCAACTTCGAGGTCGCCGGGCGCCTTGCCCTTCTCGACCCAGTCGACCAGCACGCTCAGCATATCGACATTGGCCGGTGCGCCGGAGCCGACGTGATCGACGCCGGGTGCGGTGTAGAGCCGCGCGAACTCCGCGGTCTCGCCCTTGCCGAGCTTGCGCTCGACGCTCTCGAAATAGCGGATGCCGGCATAGGGGCTCTGCGCGTAGTCGGCCATGTGCTCGAGCATGATCAGACGGCCGCCGCGGGCGCGGAAGCGGCTGAGATCGGGATCGGTCGAGTCCATCAGGCTCGAAACCTCGAGCAACCGCGCCTTGTGCTCCTCCACCTTGTAGGTGGTGACATCGAGCTTGGGGTCGCGCGCAAAGACATATTGAATGCCGCCGGCGCCGTAGATCCAGGCGATGCCGTTGTTGGGCGCAGGCGGCTGCGCCGGCGGCGCGGTGCCGAGCCACCACGCCACCCAACCGCCGGTCGGACCGATCGCCGGCGTGTCCTCGCCCGACACGCCCCAGCCGGGATAGTCGTCGAGACCGTTGGCGAGCGCGACCGGGAATTTGTAGGTCCCGTGCAAGGTATCGATCGCCTTGATCTGCGCATCGGTCAGGCACTGATCGCCGCTCTTTCCGGCCTCACAGCGCAGCGTCTCGACCTTGAATGCCGCCTTGCAGGCGACGGGGTCCTGCACCAGCGCATCGTCGGAGCCGTCGGCCTTGTCACAGGCCGCCCGCACGGCCTCGCCGACGAGCTTCACCTGCGCCGGATTGATCCAGCCCGCGCCCATGGTGACCAGACCCGAGCGCGTGCCGGCATGCTGCAGGCCGACCCAGTTGATCACGGGCACGCGTGCGAAGATGCCGTCGAAATCGTCGGGGTAGCGCTGCGCCATGGTCAGGCCTTCGCGGCCGCCCTCGGACGAACCCATGAAATACATCTTGTCCGGCTTCTTGCCGTAGGCGCGCTCCATCAGCCCAACGGCCGCATCGCGCACCTTCTTGTAGGCGCGATGGGCAAAATTCACGAAGGCTTCGTCGTTCAGCGCAAAGACCTGCGGCGGCTCGCCTTGCCTGGTCTCGTGGCCCGAATCGGTGCCGTAGGTAACAAAACCGCGCGCCAGCGGCGACGGCTTGTCGAACGGATAGGCCGGCGGCAGCGCAAGGCCGGTGATCAGCACACCGTTGAAACCACCGCCGCCATATTGCAGCGAGCGGCCATTCCATTCGACGGGAAGGTTGACCTGGAATTTGATCGGCGGGGCCTTGGGATCGGCAGGGTCGATATGGCCGAGCACCTTGCAGAAGCCGGGATTGGCTGGCGTGATGCGCCCGGACGGCGTCGGCCCGCGTTCGGCGACGGCGATCGGCGAGGGCGCCTGCAAGGTCGCGGAGTCGATCTTCACGGCATCGGCAGCGCCGACGAGACCCTTGCAGACCGCATCGGCGTCCTCTGCCAGCGTTGCCGCCGACGCCGCGCCCGTCCCCAGTGTCGCCATCGAGCTTACAAGCAACGCACACAGCTTCGCTTTCTTTCGCGTCATCGTTTCCACCCGGCTTTCTCGATTTGTTGCGTCGACGGCTGGCCGCATTCAATGCAACCTTCGTCCTCCCGTCAATCGCTCACGCCGAGCCGCTCATCAGAATGATCCGAGCGCGCTCCCCAAGGCGATCACGGCCACCAGCGCCAATAGCGACGTCACGATGCCCACCATCACAATGTCGAGATAGCTGTCGCGATGGGTCAGGCCGCAGATCGCGAGCAGGCTGACCACCGCACCGTTGTGCGGCAGGATGTCCAGCGTCCCCGAACCGATCACCGCGACGCGATGCATCAGCGCAAGGTCGATGCCGCTGCGCGCGGCGATCCCGACATAGGTCTGGCCGAGCGCGTCGAGCGCGATCGTCAAGCCGCCGGATGCCGAGCCGGTCAGTGCGGCCAGAATATTGGTCGCAACCGCGAGCGAGACCAACGGGCCACCTTCGATCGCAAGCACCCAGTCTCGCACCGTTTCGAAAGCCGGCAGCGCCGCGATGACCGCGCCGAATCCGACGAGGCTGGCGACGCTGAGCGCCGGCAGAACCGATGCATTGGCACCGGCGTCCATGGTCTGCCGCAGTGACGGAAGCCGGGCCCAATTGAGAAGGATGGTCGTGACGATGGCAGCGCCCAGGGCGGTGCTGACCGACCACACACCAGCGACCGCCGCCAACGATGTACCGCCGAAGCGCTGCTCGCTCAGATACGAGACATCGAGCCGCGGCAACACCAGCAGCGACATCACGAGATTGACGGCCACGACGACGGCCAGCGGCAGGATGGCACTCACCACCGGAGCCGACAGTTCACCGCGCCGTCCATGCCGGATCTCGGCCGGATCGAACTCTCGCGCGGTGGTCGCGTATTCGCGGACCAGTTCGTCGTCGACGGCACGTTCGGCCGCACCCTCCATGTCCTCGCCATAGCCTTCCCCCGCACGGCGGGCCGCGGCTTCAGCGCGGCGCAGCCACCACAATCCCGCGCCAGCCATGATCAGGGAGGCGATGATGCCGAGTCCGGGTGCGGCAAACGGCGTCGTTCCGAAGAACGGCATCGGGATCGCGTTCTGGATCGATGGCGTGCCCGGCAAGGCCGACATCGTGAAGGTCGATGTGCCCAGCACGATCGCGGCCGGAATCAATCGCCGCGGAATCGCGGCGGCACGAAACAGCGAGCGGGCCATGGGGACGATCACGAAGAACGCGACGAACAGGCTGACGCCGCCATAGGTGACCATCGCACCGGCGAGCACGACCGCCAGGATCACGCGGCGCTCGCCAAGACGTCTCGCCATGAAGGTGGCAACCGACGCGACCGCCCCGCTGTCGTCCATCAGTTTCCCGAATACGGCGCCAAGCAGGAAGATCGGGAAGAACTGCGCCAGGAATGCAGCAGCATTCACCATGAAGATCTGCGTCAGGTTCGCAAGCAGCGGCTCGCCGCCGAACAGCGCCGCGACGAGCGCGGCGAACGGCGCCAGCAGAAGAACGCTCCAGCCGCGAAAGGCGAATAGGACGAGAAGGCCAAGCCCGACGAGAATGCCGAGAAGCCCCACCTCTCAGCACTCCGACAGCAGGATGTCGAGATCGGCGGTCGAGCGCCGACCGATATCCGGGCCGTGCTCGTCGAGGAAGGTTTCGGCCGCCTGACGTCCTTCGCCGTGCAGCATCGAGACGAACTCCCATTCGGCGTTGAGCTTGGACGAGGCGCCGAACTTCGCGAGCATGTCGCTCTTGACGCGGTGGGTCCGCATCTTCGCCCAGCGCGCGCCCTCGCCGCTTCCCGGGTCGGCCGCCTGACGCAGCAACGCGATCATACGCAACTCCTTCATCAGCGGCGAGTTGAACGAAATCTCGTTCAGCCGATTGAGTATCTCCGCAGCCGTCCGCGGCTCTTCCGGCTTTTCAGTCGGATTGATCTGCACCAGGATGGTGTCGTGCGCGTCGCTTTCGCGAATGAGCGGTGTGATGGTCGGGTTGCCGGCATAGCCGCCATCCCAATACGGTTCGCCGTCGATCTCGATCGCGCGGAACATGGTTGGCAGGCAGGCCGACGCGAGCAACACGTCAACCGTGATCTCCGCGTTGCGGAAGATGCGTCCTCGCCCAGTGCGCACCCGCGTCGCAGTGATGAACAGCTTGATCGGCGAGCGCGCGAGGCGCTCGAAATCGATGCTCTCGGCCAGCACCGCATGCAGCGGATTGTAGCCGGTCGGATTGAGGTCGTAGGGGGAGAGCACCCGCGACATCAGGTCGGTCAGGATGTAGGCCGGCGACGTATCGAGCGTCCAGCGCCCCATCAGCCGGTCGAGCGGCGAGCGCTGGAGCGGGCTGAAGGCCGCCGCCTTCGAAACGCGGCGCCAGTATCGTTCGAGCGCGTCACGCGCACCCTCGGCCCCACCGGCCGTCCACCCATCCGCCAGCACCGCTGCGTTCATCGCGCCTGCGGACGTCCCGGAGATCGCGGCGATCGTAAGCCGCTTCTCTTCCAGCAGGCGATCGAGCACGCCCCAGGTGAAGGCGCCATGCGAACCGCCGCCTTGAAGCGCGAGATCAATCAGTACGCTGTCCGGTTCCATCGCGGCACTCACGCAACTGAAGCTCAATTCGACGCGACTTGTACGTGGGCGTCGAAGTCGATGGCGTAGTTTAGAGAGCCTTGGCGGAGAAATGCAACCGGAACGTGGGCCCCGCGCCGTCTAAAGCGCGATGCGATGAGGATGAATCGTCATCGCGCTTTAGGTCGTTGTTTAAGCATGATCTTTTCGGAAAACCGCCGCGCACTTTTCCGGATCATGCTTTAGTGCTCGAACACCAGCCGCGCGCCGACCGTGCCGTCGAGGGCGCGGATCTGCTGGAGCAGCGCCGCGGAATCCTGCCCCGCCAGATCGGCATCGAGCACGACGTAACCGAGATCGCCGGCGGTCTCCAGATATTGCGCGGCGATGTTGATGTCGCGCTGGAGGAAGACCTCGTTGAGCCGGCGCAGCATGCCGGGCACGTTGCGATGGACATGACTGAAGCGCGCGCCGGAGGGACGCAGATGCAGCTGCACTTCCGGAAAGTTCACCGCGCCCATGGTCGAGCCCGTGATGAAATAGTCGACCAGCTTGCGCGCGACTTCGCCGCCGATGCGCTCCTGCGCCTCTTCGGTCGAACCGCCGATATGCGGGGTGAGGATGACGTTCTCGAGGCCCTGTATGGGGCTTTTGAAGCGATCGGAATTCGACGACGGCTCGACCGGAAACACGTCGACGGCCGCGCCGGCGAGATGACCATCGCGCAAAGAGCGAGCGAGCGCGTCGAGATCGACCACGGTGCCGCGGCTGTTGTTGATGAGGAACGAGCCGGATTTCATCGCCCGTAGCTCCTTCTCGCCGATCATGCCCGCGGTCTCCGGCGTCTCCGGCACGTGCAGGCTGACGACGTCGCTCTGCGCCAGCAGCTCCTCCAGCCTCTCGACTGGCTCGGTGTTGCCGTGGCGGAGCTTGTCGGTGCGGTCGAAATAGATCACGCGCATGCCGATGGCTTCGGCCAGCGTCGAGAGCTGCGAGCCGATATTGCCGTAGCCGACGATGCCGAGCGTGCGGCCGCGCACCTCGCGGCTGCCGGTCGCCGATTTATCCCAGCCGCCGTCATGCGCCGACACCGAGCGCGGAAAGATCCGCCGCAGCAGCATCACGATCTCGCCGATCACGAGCTCGGCGACGCTGCGCGTGTTGGAGAACGGCGCGTTGAAGACGGGAATGCCGCGCTTGCGCGCTGCCGCAAGATCGACCTGGTTGGTGCCGACGCTGAAGCAGCCGACGGCGAGAAGCTGGTCGGCGGCCGCGAGCACCTCGTCGGTGATCTGGGTGCGCGAACGGATGCCGAGCAGCGACACGCCCTTGAGCGCACGCCGCAGATCGTCACCGTCCAGCGCCTTGGTCAGCCGCTCGACATTGGTGAAGCCCGCGCCCTTGAAAAGGTCGACAGCGCTGTCGTTGACGCCTTCGAGCAGCAGGGCCTTGGCACTCCGCTCAGGGCTTTGGCCTGAGGCTGGCATGGTGTCTCCATTGATGATGAGCTTTGTCGCAGCTCATAGACCGCGGACGGTGCGCGGCACAATAGGGGTCGGATACGGGGAGAAAATGGCGGGTGGTAGATGTGTTTGGTGTACCAGACCCGTCATCCTGAGGTGCGCGTGGCGCGATTCCCAGCATGGCGCCAGGAGCCTCGAAGGATGAACGGCCCCGATACAGCCGCGCGGAGAGAGCCGGGCCGTCGCCCTTCGAGGGCCGCTGAAGAAGCGGCCACCTCAGGGGGCGGTGACGGAGTAGTGCTTGGGCCAGACGCGTGTTTGCCCAGTCTCAAATCACATAAAATCCGTGCGTGCCGTCACGGCGGAGTTGCTCGACCAGCCCATATTCCCAATCGAGATAGGCCTGCATCGCGGCTTGCGCGACGTCGGTGCCTTCATAGGGCCGGCGGTAACGGTGGGCCGGATCGGGCTTGGGCAGCACGCGCGGCGGGCCGATCTCGAGCGCGCCATCATAGCCTCCTTCCAGCACATAAACCTCCCAACCCATCTGGGCGAGCCATGATGCGGTCATATCGGCGCGGACACCCTTGTCGTCGGTCAGGACAATGCGCGCGCCACGCACGGGCGCGGCCATGTCGGTCTCCTGGACCAGCTGGCCGCCGGGATAATGGCGGAAGCCCGCAAGGTGACCTGCCGCATATTCCTCGGCATCGCGCACGTCGAAACGATAGAGGGTGCGGTCCGTTTGCGCGACGAGTGCAGCCATCTCGCTTGCGCCGATATGGCGAACACCGGCGCGATAGGCGACGTCGCGCGCATTGGCCGGACCGCCCTCGAACGAGCCGATCGCGCCGCGCCTGTCGGCGCCGTGGCCAAGCGTGTGCCGCGCCAGCGTCCAGCCGATGGTGCCGTTGCGCAGCGCCCGCACCTTGTTGGGCACGCCGGCATTGATCAGCGACTGGGTGCCGATGATCGAGCGGGTACGGCCGGCGCAATTGACGATGATGGTGGTTTCAGGATCGGGCGCGGCCTGCCCCGCCCGCAGCACCAGCTCCGCGCCGGGCACGCTGACCGAGCCCGGAATGTTCATGGTCGCATATTCGTCGAAACGGCGGACGTCGAGGATGGCGATGTTGGCCTTGTCCGCGATGAGTTTTGCCACCTCGTCGGCGCTGAACGACGGCGTGTGCCGTCGCGCCTCGACCAACTCGCCGAACGCTTTCGAATAGGAATTGACGTCCTCGAAAACCTCATAGCCCGCTGCACGCCAGGCCTTCAGCCCGCCGTCGAGCGCGCTGATATGGGTATATCCGAGCGCGAAGAGGCGTTCGGCGCCGGCCGCGACCAGCCCCTCGCCGTCATCGTAAAGCACGATCGCCACGTCCTTGCGCGGCAGCCGCACCTCGGCCTCGATCGCGATCCGATCCACGGCCATGTTGGCCGCGAACAGGGGATGCCCCGTCGCAAAGCCTGCCTCGTATCTGAGATCGAGCAGCGCAATTTCTTCGCGCAGCAGCAGTGCGCGGCGGATATCGGCGGGGGTGACGGTCGGAAGCTTCATGGCGCGGACCTTGAGAAGAGAGCCATGAGCTTTTGACCGATTAGAAGCGCGTTGGCTAGCCTCGTCGGCTCACTCGCCGGGAACGAGTCGCCCGAGCGGCTGCTGTGCCGGACGGCGCAGCTTGCGGCGCGACAGATAGAGCAGGATGCCGGTGACCGCGAATAACGGCATCGACATCGCGGCAATCATGAATGCGAGCTTGCCCGGCCAGCCCAGGATCTCGCCGCGATGGATGTCGTAGATGGCCGCGATGCTCTTTTCGCCGAACGTCTTGTCAGCAAAGCGCTCCGCTGAGACCAACTGCCCGGTGACGGCGTCGATGCGGAATTCGTCGCGCGTGGTTTCCAGCAACGAAGCTTTCCCCCACGACCGGATGCGCAACGTCGTACCCTGCGCAGGCAGCGTCAGCAAGACCCTGGAGAATCGGTCGCCCTCCTCACGCTGGAACGTCATCCAGGCCTGATCGAATCCGATTGGCGGCGCCGGTTCGGAGTTGGCCGCACGCGGCAGCTTTGCGGGCATTTTCGCTGCCGTGACGTGCGGACGTGCGAGCAGCCAGGTCACGCCGTCCTTGTACCATTCGAATGAGAAATACAGGCCGGTGAGGGTCATCGTCAGATAGACCGGAAGGACCCAGGTGCCGATCACGGTATGCAACGACCGGTGCAGAGCGCGGCCACCGAGCCCAAGATTCGGTTTCAGCCACATTTTCGGACTGCCTGCACGACGCGGCCAGCGCAGCACGAGGCCCGAGACCAGCATGAGGATCAGGCCGAGCGCGACCGTGCCGGTGATCGGACGTCCCCAGCCCTTGCCGTCGCCGGGAATGAGCAGCCAGCGATGCAGCCGGCGCACGGTCGCGAAAAATGCTTCGCCGCGCGGCGAGCCCAGCACGCGGGCGTCATAGGGATCGACATAGAGCGAGGTCGGCCGGTCGCCCCGGTCGTCACGGGCAAAGCGGACATGAACCGCCGCAGATGGATCGCTCGACAGTGTGACGGCGGCGACCTTGCCGAGGTCCTGCGAGGCCTTCAGCCGGGCAACCAGCACATCAGGCATCAGCGCCGGCGCCTGACGCGGCGCGACCTGCATGATGCCGGCGTTGAGATGATCGACGATCTCGTCCTCGAAACTCATGATCGCGCCGGTCAGCGCGATCAGGGACACCAGCAGAGCAAGGCCCAGGCCCGCGATGGAATGGACCTGGAACAGGACCGCCTTGATGGTGTGTCCGAGCCGCGCGGCCATGGCTAGAACTTCACTGTGGCCGACAGCGAGACGCGCCGCGCATCGCCGATCGCGACGTTCAGGGCGTTACCGGTGGTGGATGTATAGTAGACCTTGTCGAACAGGTTCTTGACGTTGAACTGATAGGTCACGGGCAGATTATCGACCTTCGTGTCGTAGGTCGCAAAGATGTCCGCGACGGTATAGGCCGGCATGAAGAACGTGTTGGCGGCGTCGCCCGGCCGGTCACCGACATAGCGCGCGCCGCCGCCGAGCCGCAGACGTCCGGCGAGCGCGTCGCCGAAATCGTAGACGAGATAGAGTGAGGCCGTGTTCATCGCGACATTCAGCAATTTTGCGTTGCCGACGACGGGATCATTGATCAGGCGCGCATCGGTATAGCCGTAACTTCCGATCATGCTCCACTGGTCGGTCAGCTTGCCGGTCACGTCCAATTCGACGCCGCGCGACCGGGCCGCTCCGGAGGTGCGCGCCGCCGACTTGCCGTTGCCGATGTCATCGAGCACCAGCACGTTCTTCTTTTCGATGTCGTAGACCGCCAGGGTGCCCGACAGCCGCTTGTTGACATCGAACTTCAGCCCGGTCTCCCACTGCGTTCCCTCTTCGGGCGCAATGGTGGAGTCGACGACGAAGCCGGTGGTGAAAGCCGCGATGGTCGAGGTCGGCTTCAGCGACTGCGTATAGCTCACGTAATAGGAGAGCTGGTCGTTCAGCTTGACGATGACGCCGCCGAGCGGCAACACCTTGTCGCCTGCGAGATTGGTGTTCGTGACGAAGACTGGCCGGCCCTTTCCTGCGAGTTGCTCGTATTCCATCCAGCGCACGCCCCCAACCACGGACAGCCAGTTGGTCAGATGGAAGGTGTCCTGAGCAAAGAAGCCGCGGGTGCCGAGCTTGTCGGTCTGCTCGCTGTCGGTTGCCGAAACGGTCGTGCCCGGCACGACCAGTCCGTAGACCGGGTTGTAGAAATTGAAGCTTGGCGTCGCCTGGCGGATCAGATCGTGGCGATCGATCGTGCGATAGAGCGCCTCGCCTCCGAACAGAAACTCGTTGCGGAAGCCGCCGACCCAGACGTCGCCCTGCAGATACGAGGTGCCGTAACTGGCATTGCTCAGCGAGTTACGGGTGCCATCGTTGCTGCGGGTCTCGACGCCGGTCGCGGCGTTGACGCCTGTGATGCGGAGCTGATTGGCGCTGAAGGTCTCGGTGTTGTAGCTGTAGGCCGCGGTGACCTTCCAATTGTCGTCGAGCTTCTGCTCCACCGACGCCTGCACCAGGTCGGAGGTGCCCCACATATTGTTGAAGGGCTCGTCGAGACGGCGCGTCGCCGGGATCGCCAGCGGCGCCCCCTTGACGAAGGACGTGCCGCGGTCGAACGGAGTGATGAACTCGCGGTGCTCATAGGTGAGCTGAACCGTCGTGGTGTCGCCGTACCAGGCCAGCGACGGGTTCACCAGCATTTCCCTGTGCCGGCCGAAATTACGCCAGTAATCCTCGCTGACGCCGTAGCCGACGAAGCGATAGGCGAGACCGCCGTCGCCGATCGGGCCCGTGATGTCGAGCGTGCCGTCGGCGCCTGTCTTGGACGAGCTATAGGCCGAGCCGAGCAGCGTGATCGAACCGTGCTGATAGAGTTCCGGACGCTTGCTGATGGTGTTGACGATGCCGCCGGGGTCCATGATGCCATAGAGCAGCGAGGCCGGTCCCTTCAGCACCTCGACGCTTTCGACGGCGGCATTGAGGCTGCGGCCCTGCACCAGCGGCATGCCGTTGCGCATGATCGAGCCGTCGCGATTGTCGCCGAAGCCACGGCGGATCACGGCATCCTGGGTGCCGGCAAGCGTGTTGGTCTGGGTGATGCCGCTGATATTGATCAGCGCGTCGTCGATGTTGCGCGGCAGTTGGTCCTTCAACACCTGCTCGGGCACGACGTTGACGGACTGAGAGGTGTCGAGTGGCGAGGCGCCGCTGCGCAGCGTCGTCGCGCTCGGCATCGCGCGGTAGCCGAGCTTTGCGGCCTGCTGCGCGGCGGCTTCCGCAGCCGCGCGCTCCGAGAGCGTCGGTGCGGCGGGCGCGGAGTTACGATTGCGCTGGCGCGCGGCGGCCTGCGTGCGGCGTGACGTCCGATCCGATGCACGCACCGGCTTCGGCCGCTGCGCCTGCGCCTCCACCGTCACCGGCGGCAGGGCCGATTGCGCCTGCGCGGTCGTCGTGTTGGAGGGGCATTCGGCGAGCAGCACGGCCGCTCCGATGAGAAGACCCGCACGGCTCTTGCCGGCATGAGTTCGATGGCTGCAGATGCGCTGGCCATCCAGATAAGCACGCACGTTCGATTCACTTCCCGGTCAGACGCAGCCTTGAAGCTGGCGCGTCTAACAGCCGCAGCGATTGAAGAGAACCGCAGGCAGAGTTGAATCGCTCTAGTGTTGAATCGTTCTAAGGACGGAGCGGCATCGAACGGCAATCTTCGATTGCCGTCGTGCCGGCCGCGACACGCAGCGCGCGAACTGGCGGCGGCGTATCACGATTTTGTGCGGTCTCAGGCGATGGCAGGAGCCGTCAACTCGTCGAGCTTCCGCTTGAACGCGGAGCCGTCGGACGAGGCGCGGAGCGGCGGGCGCACGCGCTGCCAGGCCGCATCGCCGGTCTGTGCCGCCAGGATCGCTTTCAGCGTCGCGGTGAACGAGGGCGTCTTCAGCACGATTTCGATCGCAGCCTGCATGCGCGCCTCGACATCCTTGCCCTCGACCATGCCCTTGACCAGCTCGGGCACGACGTTGGCCATGCCGCAGATGGTGCCGGAACCACCGGCGGCGATCGCGCGGGTGATATCGGCTTCATTGCCGACGGTGATGGCGAGCTCGGGAGCCGCCGCACGGAATGCCTGGAACTGCTTGAAGTCACCGCTGGAGTCCTTCAGGCCGGCAATCACCTTGCCGTAACGCTTGCGCAGGCTCGCGGCGACGGCGGTGGGGATAGCAACGCCCGACATCTGCGGGATGTGATAGAGATAAGCGCGCAGCCGATCGTCGGCGACGCCGTCGATGATCGCGGCAAAGGCATCCTCGATACCTTCGGGCGCGACGCTGCGGTCGAAGTAAGGCGGCAGAACCAGCACGTGGCGCAGGCCGAGACCGAGCGCCGCGCGCGAGAGTGCGATACTGTCGGTGATGGCGGGAAAGCCACCACCGATGCCGATGCGTTCCGGCGCAACACCGGCCTTGAGCACGGCTTCGATGGTCGCAACGCGCTCGGTGACATTGAACGAGGTGCCTTCGCCGGTGGTGCCGAACAGCACGACGCCGTCGACACCCTTGCCGAAAAGCTGCTTGGCGTGAGCCGCAAGCTTGGCGGCGTCCACGCTGCCGTCGGCCGCCAGCGGCGTCGCCGATGCCACCCAGAACCCGCGAATTGCCTCTGTCATCACACCGCCCTCTCAGCTGCGATCTCGGATCAAGCCTCTGATCTCCCAATGGTCTCCAAGGGGCTTCCGAGCTTGTTTTTGCTTTACTTTCTGTCTTGTACCTTACATACAAGAAAGGCGCAAATATTTTCCCCCGTCACGGCGCGCATGGGCGCAGCCAGATTTAGGGAGGTCTCGCATGAACATGGTGACCCCGGTGAAGCGGCCCGACCAATTGCTCGGCGCACTTCGCGACAAGCTTGGCGCAGCCGCCGTCCTGATCGGCACCGACGTGCCGGCGCGCAACTGCAACGACTGGAGCGCGAGCCTGCCGCAGACGCCGCTTGCGGTGATCCGTCCCGTCGATGCGCAAGGCGTGGCCGATGCGATTGCGACCTGCCGGCAGGCGCAGCTGCCGTTCGTGCCGCAGGGTGGGCTGACCGGGCTGTGCCGAGGCGCCTCGCCCGAAGCCGGCTGGGTCGCGATCTCGCTCGAGCGCATGAGCGGCATCGAGGAGATCGACCGCGCTTCCGCGACGATGACGGTAAAGGCGGGCACGCCGCTGGAGACGATCCAGAAGGCGGCGGACGAAGCCGGCTTCTTCTTTCCGCTCGACCTCGGCTCGCGCGGCTCCTGCGCCATCGGCGGCAATCTCTCGACCAATGCCGGCGGCAACCGCGTGATCCGCTACGGCATGACGCGCGAGCTTGTGCTCGGTCTCGAAGTCGTGCTGCCCGACGGCACCATCATCACTGGCCTCAACAAGCTGATGAAGAACAATGCCGGCTACGATCTGAAGCATCTGTTCATCGGCTCGGAAGGCACGCTCGGCATCATCACCCGCGTGGTGCTGCGGCTGTTTCCGAAGCCGCGCTCGACCATGGCCGCGCTCTGCGCGCTGACGGACTATGCCGCGGTGATCGCGCTGCTCGATGCGGCGCGCAGCGGGCTCGGGCCGCTGCTGTCGGCGTTCGAGGTGATGTGGCCGGACTATTGGGACGTGATCACGACTCGCGCCGGCGTGAAGCCGCCGATCGCCGCAGGTCACGGCCTCTATGTGCTGGTCGAGGCGCAAGGCACCGACGAGAGCCTGGACGCGCCGCGCTTCCAGGCCTGGCTCGAAGAGCTGATGGAACGCGGGCTGCTGGCCGATGCCGCGGTGGCGCAATCGCTGGCGCAGACGCAGAGCTTCTGGCGCGTGCGCGACATCTGCGCCGAATTCGGCCAGGTGCTGGGCCCGCACATCTCCTACGACATCGGCCTTGCGGTGGCGCGAATGGACGAGTTCGTCACGCGCTGCAAGGCGGCGCTCGCTTCCGGCATCGAGGGATGTGAGAGCGTCTATTACGGCCATATCGGCGACGGCAATCTGCACCTGGTCTCCTGGGTCACCGGCCTCTCCGTCGAGCAGCAGCCGAAGGAAGAGATGGATACGATCATCTACGGTCTCGTCCGCGAGATGGGCGGCAGCATCTCGGCCGAGCACGGCATCGGCACGTTGAAGAAGAAGTGGCTGGGCCATGCCAGGAGCGAGGCCGAGATCGCGCTGATGCGGACGCTGAAAGCGGCGCTCGATCCCGATCATCTGCTCAATCCCGGCAAGGTGGTCTGAGAAACGCAAATGCGCTCGCTCAAGCTCGATACGCCGAAATCGCTGTCGCAGCGGGTGATGCAGCGGCTGCGGCAGGCAATTATCGACGGCGAGTTCGCGCTCGGCGCTGCCATCTCCGAGGAGATGGTGGCGAATTCCTTCGGCGTCAGCCGCACGCCGGTGCGCGAGGCGATGGGCCAGCTGCAGGCGCAGGGCCTCGTGGTGATCCGCCCGCAGGTCGGCAGCTTTGTCTTCACGCCGAGCGCGGACGACATCAACGCGCTCTGCACCTTCCGCATCGCGCTCGAACCCAGGGCCGCCGAGCTCGCCTATCGTTGCGATCGCGGCGGTGCAATCGCCGCAATGAGCGAGGCGATCGCGGCGATGGAGCCGGCGGTCGCGGCAAAGGACAACATCGCCTATGGCCGCGCCGATGCAGCCTTTCACGAGGCGCTGTTCACTCATTGCGGCAATCGCTACCTCGCCGAATCCTATCAGCTGGTCTCCGGCCGCGTCGCGGCGCTCCGCACCAATCTGACCTCACCGATCGACGTGCGGACCCGCACGTCGTTCGACGAGCATCGCAGGCTGCTCGATTTGTTCGCGCGCAGCGAGTTCGCCGCCTTCGAAGAATTGATGACCACGCATATCACCAATTCGGGCGTGGTCTACGCCAGGGCGTTGAAGGTGGACTCGCTGAAGGTGGAATGAGCGCTTCTAGCGCCCTTCCCTCGGTCCCGGCCTGTCCAGAAAATCCAGCGCGGTATTGATCTGCTCGAGCTGGTGCTCGATCCTGTCGCGGTCCTCGACCGATGGCACCTTTTCGAGCTGCTCCACGAGCTTCTGCTTTCGCAACAGCAGGTTCTCTATGACTGTACTCACAGCTCCCCCATCGCCAGAGGCGAACATCGCGAGCGCGCGCGAGGCGGGCTCGCGGCAACCCTCCATCAGAATGTCCGCGAAGGCCGATGGTTCCTGCGGGTGAACCCGGACGCATGCGGATGGAACTAGCGGCGCAAACTGGCCCAGACGCCACCCAAAATCAGCAAACCGCCGAGAAGATGGATCAGCTGCGGCGGTTCGCCGAGGATGGCGAAAGACAATAGCGCGCTGGCGATCGGCCCAAGATAGAGCACGAGCGAGGTCCGCACCGAGCCGAACTTGCCGCCGAGCCAGGCAAAGCCGGCATAGGCGAGCAGGCCGGGAACGATCCCGGCGAAGACATAGGCCGACAGCGCCTTGGTGCTGAAGACCTCCCCCGGCGTCGCCCACATCTCCATGGCCGCGAGCGGCAGCGAGAACAGGGCGCCGGCGCCCGAGAACAGGCTGATGCGTGCCAGCAGCGACGCCTTTGGCGCGGCGCGCGATTGCAGCAGCGTGTAGCCGGACCAACCGAGCATCGCGATCACGACGAGGCCATCGCCCGCTGCAGTCTGAAGTTCGATCAGCGTCTGCGGATAGCCGCCGGAGATGATGAGCAGCGCGCCGGCGAGCGCCAGCGCGGTACCGAGCCATTGCAGCGGGCCGACATGCTCCATGCCGCGCAGGGCCGAGATCAGCAGCACCGTGATCGGCGACAGCGCCATGATCAGCGCGATGTGGATCGCCGTCGTCGAGACGCCCGCGGCGTAGACCGGACCGCCGCACAGGAACATGCCCATGAAGCCGGCGGCGAGGATCGGCCAGATGTTTCGGCCGAGCGGCACGCGGCCATCGAGAATCTCCTTGAGCGCGATCGGCGCGAGCCCGATGGCGACGATGCTCCAGCGGAAGAAGGCGAGCGCGAAGGGCGGGACGGAGCCGGCCAGTCCGCGCGCCAGAATCTGATTGGAGGCCTGCGCGGTCGCCACCAGGATGAAGCCGACCAGCGCAATCACGCCGAGCCAGACATTCGTGGACGGCGATACGCCGGTCACCGCATCATGACCGCCGTCAGAGGTTTCCTTGCCCGTTTCCTTGCCCATGGATCAATCGGATATCCGATGACGGCCGCGGTGAGAACCCCGACGACGGCTCACTGGCATGCATATGCGGCACGCGCAGCATTCCGGGAGGCGCGGCGATGCTCGCGAGCAGCACCGGCACGACAGGGGTGCGGCTGAGCGAGACCGAGAACACCGCCAGCAGCGCGCACAGCATGCAGAGCCTCATCCGCACCGTCCGGCGATCGGTGATCGGCAGAAAGAGGAAGAACAACATCGCCAGGATCAGCAGCGCATCGACCAGAAACATGGGGCTCTCCTTCAAGACTGGAGAGAGCATGACGCGACGGCACCGGTCGGTATGTGGAGGGCGTCACACCCCCATGGCTGACGCGGGTCACGCTGGGAGAGGACGAAGCGGCACGCGCTCGTGACCCGTTAACGCGCCCGGACTGCGGCCCGGGAACCTCGATCTTTCACGCGTCCGTCGGTTGTATTCAGGAGCGTGGAGTCCTATGCGTAGGCGCCATGGACACCCAGATGATCACCGCCGTAAAGCCGCTGATGGCCCGGGCGCAGCCGCGCAAGCCTGCACCGTTCCTCCCGATGAGCCGCGCCGAGATGGATGCGCTCGGCTGGGACGCCTGCGACATCGTGCTGGTGACCGGGGACGCCTATGTCGACCATCCGAGCTTCGGCATGGCCATCATCGGCCGGCTGCTGGAGGCGCAAGGCTTCCGGGTCGGCATCATCTCGCAGCCCGACTGGCATTCGGCCGAGCCGTTCAGGGCATTAGGCAAGCCACGCGTGTTCTTCGGCGTCACCGGCGGCAACATGGATTCCATGGTGAACCGCTACACCGCGGACCGCCGCCTGCGCAGCGACGACGCCTATACGGCGGGCGGCGAAGGCGGCAAGCGGCCGGACCGCTGCACCGTCGTCTATGCGCAACGCTGCCGCGAGGCGTTCAAGGACGTGCCGATCGTGCTCGGCGGCATCGAGGCCTCGCTGCGCCGGATCGCGCATTACGATTACTGGTCGGACAAGGTGCGTCGCTCGGTGCTGGCCGACGCCAAAGCCGATCTCCTGCTGTACGGCAATGCCGAGCGGGCGGTGGTCGAGGTGGCGCAACGGCTCGCGGCCGGCGAGGCGCCGCGCGCGCTCGACGACATCAGGGGCGTCGCGTTGTTCCGCAAGGTCCCCGAGGACTACACCGAGCTGCACGCCGACGATCTCGATTCCGCCGACGAGGGCGCGACGCGCCAGAAGGGTGCGACCGTGATCCGGCTGCCGGCGCTCGAGCAGGTCGAACAGGACAAGGAAGCCTATGCCCGCGCATCGCGCGTGCTGCACCGGGAGAGCAATCCCGGCAATGCGCGGCCGCTGGTGCAGCGTCACGGCGATCGCGACCTCTGGCTCAACCCGCCGCCGATCCCGCTGACCAGCGAAGAGATGGACGCGGTCTACGACCTCCCCTACGCGCGCGCGCCGCATCCGTCCTACGGCGAAGCAAAAATCCCCGCCTGGGACATGATCAAGTTCTCGGTGACGATCATGCGCGGCTGCTTCGGCGGCTGCACCTTCTGCTCCATCACCGAGCACGAAGGCCGCATCATCCAGAACCGCTCCGAGGGTTCTATTCTGCGCGAGATCGAAAAGATCCGCGACAAGACGCCGGGCTTCACCGGCGTGATCTCCGACATCGGCGGCCCCACCGCCAACATGTACCGGATGGCCTGCAAGGACCCGAAGGTCGAAGCGGCGTGCCGGCGGCCGTCCTGCGTCTTCCCCGAGATCTGCCCGAACCTCAACACCTCGCATGACGATCTGATCCGGCTCTATCGCAAGGTGCGCGAGACCAAGGGCATCAAGAAGGTGATGGTCGCCTCCGGCGTGCGCTACGACCTCGCGGTCGAGAGCCCCGAATACATCAAGGAGCTCGTTACCCATCACGTCGGCGGATACTTGAAGATCGCCCCCGAGCATACCGAGCGCGGTCCGCTCGACAAGATGATGAAGCCGGGCATCGGCGCCTACAACAAGTTCAAGCGCATGTTCGACGCCGCGGCCGAGCAGGCCGGCAAGAAATATTACCTGATCCCCTATTTCATCGCGGCGCATCCGGGCACGACCGACGAGGACATGATGAACCTCGCGCTGTGGCTCAAGAAGAACCGCTATCGCGCCGATCAGGTGCAGACCTTCCTGCCCTCGCCGATGGCGACCGCGACCGCGATGTACCACACCGGCGTCAACCCGCTGCGCGGCGTCCGCCACGGCGGCAGCGACAAGGTCGAGGCGATCAAGGGCCTGCGCCAGCGCCGCCTGCACAAGGCGTTCCTGCGCTACCACGATCCCGACAATTGGCCGGTGCTGCGCGAGGCCTTGATCGAGATGGGCCGCCGCGATCTGATCGGCTCGCAGCCCCACCAGCTCGTCCCCGCGCACCAGCCGCCCGGCACCGGCAAGGCCGCCGGCACGCGGCGCCCGGTCCGGCCGGGCGAGAAGACGCAGCGCTTCACGACCAAGGGTCTGCGGGTGATGAAGTAGCGGGCGCCGCTCGCCTGCTACAGCGCGAGCACCACTGCCCCTGACACGGCATCAGTCACACCGCGTCCGTTGCCCTGGTCTTCGAGCACCGACCTGAAACTGTCGAGGGTCTTGATCATCGCCGATCGTGCCGCGACCATTGCCTCCTGGCTGGCCCAGGTGCCGATCAGGCAGAAGGTCTGCTCTCCGGTCTTGATGATGACGCCGTGCTCCAGGCCAGGCCATTTCGCCTTGCCGTTCCGGTGCGCGTCGAGGAAGGCGGCTTCCTCACCCGGCTTCACCTTGAACCTGACCACATTATAGACGTGCATGATGCGCCTCCCAAAAATGGACTGATGAAAAACGGCGCCGCGCGAGGGACAGGACGAAAAATCCATACGGTCGCCCGGGCCAGATGGTGCTCTTCGCACGCAGGGGCGTCACCGTGACAAATCGGCATGGCGACCTCGGTTGTTTGGGACTGCCAGAACAAAAATGTCGAAAACAACCCCATGCACAGTAGACGGCATGAGCGGGATCAATGGCTTAGGAGACGTGCAAACGCTCGATGTGCGGAGCAAGGACAGGTTGCTCCGTCGAGCAAAACAGGGGCATGGCGGGATCATCGGGGAGCTACGTGCGTCGGCGTCAGCAAAGTCGCTTGACCTTTTCGTCATCACGTAACATATAAAGTTACATGAAACGAGATTCCCGCCTTTCCGGCGTGCTGCACGTTCTTCTCCACATGGCCCAGCAGCCCGGTCCCTTCACATCCGAAACCCTGGCGAAGGCCATGGACACCAACCCGGTGGTGATCCGCCGCATCATGGCGGGCCTGCGGGAGATCGGTTACGTGCGCTCCGAGAAGGGGCATGGCGGCGGCTGGACCATCGCCTGCGACCTGTCGAAGGTGACGCTGCGCGACGTCTATGCCGCGCTCGGCAATCCCCCGCTTCTGGCGATGGGCAACCGGACGGAGGCGCCCGGCTGTCTGGTCGAGCAGGCCGTCAATGCCGCGCTCGATCAGGCCTTTGACGATGCCGAGGCGCTGCTGCTGGCGCGGCTCGGCGAGGTGACGCTGGCGATGCTGGGCGAGGACCTGCGCAAGCGGATCGGGTCTCGAAAGATCCACGACATCAGCGCGCATCGCGCCTGAACGGCTCCATTCACGGGGACAACATCATGACCGACATTCAAGCCGCATTCTCTGATCCGCAATTCGTGGCGAGATACACCGAGGGGCCGCGGCGCTTCGTGCCGGGCTATGACGCCATGCAGTCCATGACGGCGATTCTGCTCGCCGAAAGCGTCCCCAGCGATGGGCAGGTGCTCGTCCTCGGCGCGGGTGGCGGCCTGGAGCTCAAAGCGTTTGCGCAAGCGCATCCCGGTTGGCGCTTCGACGGCGTCGATCCGTCCGCGGCGATGCTGGCGCTGGCCGGGCAAACCCTGGGATCGCTGGCACCACGTGCACGCCTTCATCAAGGCTATATCGACGATGCGCCGGAGGGACCGTTCGACGGTGCCACCTGCCTGCTGACCCTGCACTTCGTCGATGTCGCCGAGCGGCGCCGCATCGCCTCGGAGGTCCGCCGCCGGCTCAAGCCGCGCGCACCGTTCGTGGTCGCGCATCTGAGCGCGCCCGACGGCGAGCAGGAGCGCCCGCTGTGGCTGTCGCGCTACTCCGCGTTCCTGGCTGCGTCCGGCGTCGAGCCCGAGCAGGCGGCAGCCGCGCGGAACGCCGTCACCAACCATCTGGAGATTCTCGCACCCGCACAGGATGAGGTGATCCTGCGCGAGGCCGGCTTCACCGATCCCACGCTGTTCTACACCGGCTTCGCCTTCCGCGGCTGGGTGGCCTACGCGTGAGGTCGCAATTCGTCGTTCGGCACCACGGGATGCTTCAACCGCGCTTGGCTCTCGATACGTAACCGGCGGTAACCTCATCTTTGTGGCTGGCGAACGCAGCCAGCACTTCGGTCTTCTCGCGCTTCGGGACCTTGGCGAAGTCAAGTGTCCGCCCGAGTTCAGCAGCGACCTCGTCGAATTCCGCCGGGGAGATCCGCAAGGCCCGGTGCGCCTCCTCAAGGCCAAGGGGCGTCGTCCCCGGCCTGGTGGCCTTGAACTGGAACGGCCCACCCGAAACGTCACAGACCCAAAGTGTTCGCATGAACTTGAGACCAGGCAAGCGTTTCAGATTTTTGGTGTGCCATTCCCTCAACTGCGGATTTTTTGACTTCTGACCGACGACGGCGTTCTTTACGACAGCGTCGCTGAAGTGATCCACGACCGCTGCAATGGCGAAGACGCCGCCAAGTCGTTCATACAGGCTTTGATCCGGAGTGGTTTGCTGGGCCTGCGCACGCGCTTGATTGGCTTCAGCCAAAGCGACGGGCGCGGCTGTCAGCGCCAGTCCTGCGACCACACTTCGTCTGCTGATGGAAGTCGAACGAGGCCTTGCCATGGGTACCTCCTTACATCGGTTTCCTGAGGCATTGCAGCCAACATCCCGCGCAACTGCCGCCGTGCGCGCGTTGCCGTCCGGAGGCGCTGCCGGTGATTGCGGCGCTCCCGTTGGATGGGTCGGAACGGAAATGGTTCCCGGAAATTTTGAGCTAGACGCAGACCCATGCGCACCAAACTGCGAAGAACTTGGTATGAGCAAATCTAGTCCGCCATGCCCCTGAGAGCTGACGTCGAGCCAAGCGTCGAACGCGGACGAAAAGGGCCAGGCGCAGACTCATGCACCGCAGCGAACGGCATCTCTATTCGATGACGTGGTCGGCGCGAACGAGCAACGAGGGCGGCACGGTGAGGCCGAGCGCCTTTGCCGTCTTCAAGTTGATCACCAGCGCGAATTTGGTCGGCTGTTCTACCGGCAGATCGGCGGGCTTGGCGCCTCTGAGGATTTTATCGACATATCCGGTTGCACGGCGGTACAGATCGACAAAATCGGGGCCGTAGACGATCAACCCCCCGAGGTCGGCGCATCGTCGGAACAAGTAGCTTGTCGGCAGATGATACTTCGCGGCGAGCGCGACCACTCGGGGAGCTTGGAAAAAGGTCAGACTGTCACCCATATCCAGCACGGCGTCGGCATGTTGGGCGGCGGCCGACGCAAATCCAACGTCAAGTTCGTCGGGCGCCGTAGCCTCAACTGTCAGCAAAGTGACACCGAGCCTCTGGGCGGTGCGAGCCAAAAATTCTCCGAAGTTAAGTCTGTGCATCGGGTTGTTCGGGTTGATCAAGATAGCAATTTTCGAGGCACTGGGGACGAGCTCGCGGAGGATTTCGAGGCGTTTCGCGCCGAAGTCATCGGGAACCATGGTCGCAACACCCGTGATGTTGCCGCCTGGTCGCGCTAGGCTTTGCACGAGGCCCAGCCCCAGGGGATCGGCGACAGCCACGAAAACAATCGGAATGGTGGAGGTTACTGATTTCAGGACTTGCACTGCCAGCGGCCCAGGGGCGACGAGCACATCGGGAGTTAAGCCGACCAGCTCGGCGGCTAAAGCTGGCAAACGATCCGGGGCGTAACGATATTCTACAAGCAGGTTCTTGCCCTCGATCCAACCCTTCTCCAGCAACCCGCTGAGCCATGCGGCGTGAATGGGGTCGCGAGTCGGATCATCCGCCCAGAGGCCAAGGAAACCCATCCGCCGAGGCTTCCCTTGCGCGTGCAAATGTCCCGGCTGAACGAGCAGCGCCGCAGTGCCCGCCAGGAACTCTCGCCGCTTCATTCAATCCTCATCGCAGATTGAGGACGACGGGACGCAGAGTATCACGTCTCGATGGTTGTTGCACTTGCAGGGGATCGATAAGGCGGTATGGGCGCAGGTCCGCTTAGGGTCAAAACGCGAAGAACTCAGGTTGAGCAAATCTGGTCCGCTCTGGCTCAACGAGCGGACTACCGACCGCCGAGGGGCAACTTCGCCGATGGGCCATTACCGGAAGTCGCAGGTCTTCGCCTTTCACGTGAGTTCCTCGAGCAGGGCCTTCGCTTCCTTCAAATCGCGGGTATCGAAGCCTTCGGTGAACCAGTCGTAGATTGGCGCGAGCAGTTCGCGAGCCTCGTTTCGCTTGCCTCGATCGCGCCAGAGCCGCGCCATGCTCATAGCGACGCGCAGCTCGAACGATCTTCCCCGCTGCTTGCGGGCGAGTTCGAGAGCTTGAACAAGGATTGCTTCCGCTTCCATGGATGCTCCGAAAAGCAATCGGAGTTCGCCTTCAATTCTGAGCACGTCGGCCTGCCAGAGATATTCGCCTGTGTCGGCTATCAGCTCGGTGGCTTTTCTGATCGCGCTCAGGCTACCCTGCATATCTCCTGCGCGTGCTTGCAGGACCGCAAGGAGTGAATGGTAGTGCGGAGAATGAAACCGAACCTGTTGTTCGGCGGCATGTATTCCGTGTTTCATTAGAGCAATGCCGTCTTCCAGCCGCTCTGCACACCCGATTGCCCAACCGCTCAGTATTTGACCGCAACTAATGGCCCAGAGCGGCACGCGCGATCCAAGTTGTGCGTTCAGGTTTTCAACGTAGTTCTTGACGTCGGCCATCTTGCCGAGCAACACGGACAACTGTGCGCCAGCATAGATGCCAACGATGCCGCTCGTATTCGCGTGGTTTGCGTCAAGGGCATGTTTAATTGCCTTCTGGCGTGCTGCGACTGCCTGGTCGGGGTATCCCAAGGCCCATAGGCTCAGTGCCAGATAGGCAAGGCCTGACGAGTGCGGATCCGCGAGGTAAAGCACCGAAAGAGCTTGGTCCATTTCGATCCTGTCGATTGCAAGGATCTGTTCCAGCTGTGCTTTCGCGGCCTCGAACTCGCCCATTTCAAGCAGCGACGCGCCCATGGCGCGGTGCGCGATCAGTCGCGCCGCGCGGTCACCGGTATGCGCGGCCAGCGATTGGCAGCGCTGCGAATACTCAAGTGCCTTCGGGATCCTGCCGCTCGCTATGCAATAGGCATACTGCCCGTAGAGGCTCGGCAACAGGTGCTCCGTGTCGCCCAACTTTTCACACAAGGCGATCGCGCGATCGCGTGCAGCCCCCACGAGTGGGTTGCCATAGCCATGCTGAGCCGCCAAGGGCGTGCCCAAGGCGAGCTGGAATTCGAGTTCCTGCTGATCCTTCTGTGTCGAATGCGGCAGCATCATTAACATCTCCAGGCCCCGTCTGAGATGACGCACGGCCTCCTCGTCGGCGGAGCGCCCCGCCGCACGCCGCCCGGCCTTCAACCAATATGAAATCGCGATCTCTGCCTCTCCGGCCTCCGTGAAATGGTGCGCCAACAGCTCGGGTTCGATGCTGCCAAGCTCAGGAAAGAGCTGTTCGAGCGCTTTGCCAATCCGTGCATGCAGCTTGTGACGGGCTCCGCGCAGCAATGTGCTATAGGCCGCATCCTGCACTAAGGCGTGCTTAAAGCTGTATTCCGCGTCTGGTGGCATTCCGCGCCGGAAAATCAATTCGGCAGATACCAGCTGATGGAGCGCTTTATCCAGTTCAGCTGAGTTCCGCTGCGCTACGGCCTGTAATAGTTCGTAGGAGAACTCTCGACCGATGGCAGCACTCACCTGCGCCACCTCTTTCACGGGTGATCCGAGCCGATCAAGGCGCGCCATCAGCGAGGCGTGCAGAGTGGCCGGAATTGCAAGCGCCGTCGCTGAAACACGCGAGAGTGCGGTTTTGGCGCCGCGGTCATCTGCCTCCAGCACCGCCTTCGTCAGCTCCTCGAGAAATAGCGGCACCCCATCCGTGCGCGCGACAATCTCCGAAACGACATCACTCGTTAGCGTCCCTTCGCCGATGAGCTGCTGAACCAACGCAGCGCCCTCGCGCCGGTCGAGCCGGCTGAGGGACAGCATTGTGACGTGCGCCTGCCCGGCCCAGATGCGCTCGAACTCGGGACGGAATGTAATAACCAGCAACACCGGTAGATGCTGGACCCGCTCGACTACAAGGTCGAGCAGTTCGCGCGAGCTGGGATCGATCCAGTGCACGTCCTCAAAGAGCATCAACACCGGTCGTTGCAGCGCTAGACCATGGAGCTGCCGAAGCAGCGCCTCGAAAGTTTTTTCCTTTTTGCCCCTAGGCGTTAACTGGAAAGGCAGAAAACGGCCTTTGAACGGGATCGATAGCAGCTCAGCCAGCAAGGCCTGATCCTCTTGCGGAGGTGAGGCCGGCGCTAACAGCGCCGCCAATTTGTCAAGCTGCTCCTCCGGCGTATGTTCGCGCAAAAATCCGGCAGCGCGCTCCAGCTGTGTAACGATCGGATAGAACGCACTGTCGACGCGCTGCGGTGAGCAAAAGTACCTAAGGCTGGTGTGCAGCTCGATTTGAAGGCGCTCCTGAAGCGCCGCTATCAATCGCGACTTGCCGATACCTGGCTCACCAGCAAGCAGTACGACCTGACCTTCACCGCTCGCCGCCCGCCGCCATCGCCGTAGCAGCAGATCGAGTTCTTCTTGCCGTCCGACTAGCTCGGTCAGCCCACTTCCGTGGAACGCCTCGAAACGGCTTTCCACCGAACTCACTTGTAGCACTGCCCAGGCTCGCGTCGGCGCATCGATGCCCTTGAGATCGTGCAATCCGAGGTCCGCCAAATCGAACAGGTTCCCGAGCAGTCTCCGCGTGCTCTCAGCTATGACCACCGCGTTCGCTTTGGCGACGCTCTGAAGCCGTGCAGCAAGATTTGGGGTCTCGCCGACGATCGCCTGCTCCTGTGCCGATCCCGTGCCGATCAAGTCGCCGACGACGACCAGGCCCGTCGCGATACCGATGCGGGTTTGCAGCGGAACTGAAAACTCGAGCGCACCAACCGCGCCAATCGCTTCCAATCCTGCGCGAACGGCTCGCTCAGCGTCGTCCTCGTGAGCCTGCGGGTAGCCGAAATAGATCAGCACGCCGTCGCCCATATACTTCGCAACGAAGCCCCCGAAGCGGCGTACCGTATCGGCGATGCACGTTTGATACGCCGAAATGATCTCGCGCAGGTCCTCTGGGTCCATACGTGCGGAGAGCGACGTCGAACCGACTAGGTCCGAGAACATCACGGTGACTTGGCGGCGCTCGGCGGTGTCCTTAGCGGTTTTACAGGTTGCCGAAGAAGCGTCGGATAGGGGCGCCCGTGCGCCCGCTTCAGCACGCAAGGCGGCGATGGCGTCGAGCAGCTTGCGGCGATGCCCGACAATTCCGACACCAAGGTCCTTCAAGTCCTCCGCCGTCAGGTTCGGCAGGACCGTATCGTCGATCTCATTCTCGCGGAATGCCGCCTCATATTGTTCGAGGCCAAGCCTCCGTAGCCAACCTCCCAGGTCCATGACGGCGGCCCCAGTTCGCCTAGAGCTCCATCATTCCCCCGGCGAGGCAGCCTGTCTAGGGAAATGACCGGTTTGGGTCAAACTGCGAAGAACTCTGGCCGAGCAAATCCCGTCCGCTGTGCCAACATGAGCTGACCTCAGCGCCCAGCGGCGTCACTTCGCTTTCAGGGTCAAAGCTACCATCGGACCACCATGGCCCATCGGTCCAGTCTGACTCGGGAAGCGGACCCCCGCGCGCTGGGCTGAAGTCAGCCACTGGCCACTTCCGGACGCCCGCATTGCAAAAGGAAACCCTATGCGGTCCTCAGCGGTGCGGTGAGCGCCAGCGCAGCCACGGCATCCGCTATTCCCGGCGAATCTGCATAGGTAACCATGTGACCGGCATCCTCGACCAGATGTAGCAAGGAGCGGGGCAACGCCTCGTGCAGGCGGCGCGACTGGTCGGCCTCGATGAGCCGGTCACCCTTTCCATGCAGGATCCTAACGGGACACCGGATGCCCTGATACTGAAGCTGCAATTGCGCGGCAGCTGGAATAAGGAACGCGCTCTCCTCGGCGGCCGCCCTCAACTGCTTGGGCCGGAGAGCCAACGAGATCGGAAATTCATTCTTGAATTTCGGCGGAATGGCACCCGGCGCGAACAGCGTGCGCATCAGCTTCGGCGCAATAGCCCACGATATGATCGGCGAGATCGTGTAGCGCATCAGATCCCCGAGCAGCGGCAGTGCCGGACCTGACATGAGCCAAAAGTCCATCCGTGAGGTTGGAAAATAGTAGCCGGACACGAGCACGAGCCCACTCACGGCGTAACCGCTTCGCAGCGCCAGCGCGATTGCCACCAGCGTTCCCCAGGAGTGGCCGAGCACCACGGGATTGCGCACTCCAAGCTGATCAAGAGCCTTCGCGAACAAGGAAGCTTGCGTCGTAGGCGTCCAGATGCGCGTGCGCGGACGGTCGCTGTAGCCAAACCCTGGCCGGTCGAAGCAAACGACGCGATAGTCGTGGGCCAGGCGGTCGACCAAACCGCTCAGGACGAGATCCTGAATCATGGTGCCGTTCCCGTGAAACAGGACCACGCAAGGCGCAGCGGCATCGCCCCGTTCGATATAGTGAAGGCGCACTCCGTCGCAATCGGTAAAGACGCCGATAGGCGGATTCTTTCGCTCCGCTGTCACCTGAAACGCGATGTTGCCGAGGATCAGAACGACAAGTCCCGCCAAAACGATCAGCAGAACGGCTTCTGTTGTGGACATCGTGTCAACCTACATTCCTGATCGCGGGTCCCTCGGATCGGCGGCACCGAGCCCGCTCTGGGTTGTTGTGAGCCGCGCTCCCCAGCCGAAAGCAAGCAACCGTGATCGGCGCGTGCGTGATTCGCGTTTGCGTCCATCCTTAGCCGCAGCGGGTATGGCTTGCAGTTATCGTCCCGGCAGAGCCGCGAGCTCTGGGGCCGGCTTGATGCGCCAGAACGGATATGCCGCCAATTCTTTCGAATGCTGCCCGAACATCTCGGCCCGTCTGCTTGTAAACTCGGTAATGACGGCGAAAAATTCAGTTGGTGACCCGATCGTCGCAAGTCTCAGGCCGAAATCAAAAGTGAACTGCACGTTGGCCTGGGCTATCTCAAGAAGCTTTGCTTGGTACGCCTGCATGTTTGCCGTGGCTAAAGCGAAGCCTTTCATTGGATCGCTGCCGATCATTCTCTGACTGAGGTCACCTGGCAAGGCATCCACCCGAGGCTCAATGACAGGAACCTCGTGTCCAGGATCATCATGAAGCTTAGGAGGCGGTTCAATCGAGGCTGCCGCAGCAGAGCGAAGAAATTCCTCTTTCGGGCTTCTAACAATGGCCTGCTTGTTCCGTTGGGCCCGCGCGGCCATTTTCGGATTGCGGGCGCGCTTTGACGCTGGTGCCGGTTTGCGTTTGCTCATCTGGCGCTCCAAGAACATGAGGGTGCGACCACAACGGTCATTTCTGAACGGACAACAGGCTTTGGGATGTGGCGTTCCAAACCCGCGCATTGTTGGAGACCCGCATGAACTGAGATCAATCGCACGTTCTGCGACTGGACGATGATTTCAGGTAGCAACTCCAACCAACAAACGTCTAGCTGGCGATCTTCCAGACCTATGCTCGACGGGCGTTGGCCTGAGAACAATTAGCTCTTCGCTCGTTGTGCTCTCCAAAGACCGCTTTAAGTTGCGGCAACTACGCAAGCAGTCATGCCTTGATCGCGAGACTTCCTCGAAGCGAACCTTCGGAGGTCAGCATCGGCCCTTGATAGACCGCATCGCTGGAGCAATTTGAATGCTCTGGTCACTAGCAGTTCGTGGTGAAGGCGAGAGGAAGGGCACGACGTCATCCGTGTGACTGACGGCCAGGGCATGGTGCGCGCGGCGAGTCGTCGACGTCTCATCACGGACCTCAAGCTAAACGGGGCATTGACGGATGGCGGATCGCCGAACGTTGCCGGGAGGATGATCCCAAACTCCCGGTGATCTTTGAGACCGATTTCTCGCCCGTCGCGCCCCGCCCGGTACCCCCTGATGTTGCAGCAGCCCTATCGTCCGGAGGACGTTGTCGGTGCCGGTAGCTTCGGATCGGGCGGTGAAGCCAGATTACCCACCGAGCGAATGCTCGAGGAAGAAGCGCAGCATTTCCCTCGTCGCATCCGGCCCCTGCGGATCAGTGTAGGTCCCGGCGGGACTGCCGCCTGACCACGCGTGTCCAGCGCCATCGATGTTCCAGTGTTCGGAGATCGCCCGACCGGCCCCGTCGATCAGGACGGTGCGAGTATAGGCATGGCCGTGGGGCACGCGTCCGCGAAGTACCTTCGTCGTCGGCCTCGTTGCCCTGGTGGACTGCTCGATTATCTGATCGCCATTCTTTGGATGCACCGTGGTGTCGCGATCGCCATGGAAAACGATGGTCGGCACAGAAGTTTTGCCGTCCGCAATTGCCTTGGAGCCGCCTCCCTGCCGCATGGCGACGAACGCGGAGGGAAGATCGCTCGCGGCTCCGCACGCGAGGCCTGAATGAATACCGACCGCCGCGTACAGGTCGCTATACGTTGCGCCCATGATGGCGGCGGCGGCCCCGCCGGCCGACAGACCCGCGACATATACGCGCTTCGGATCGATCGCATGGTCGCGCATGATCTGGCGGGTAATGCCGGCGATCATCGAGGGCTCGCCCCCGCCGCGGCGCTGGTCGCCCGTGCGAAACCAGTTCCAGCACTTCGATGGGTTGGCTCCGTTCGGTTGCTCAGGATAGACCACGAAGCAATTCTGCTCTTCCGCCAGGAAGTTCATCCGGGTGCCGGCCGCGAAATCGTCGGGCGACTGGGTGCATCCATGAAGCATGACGATCAGCGGAAGCCGTCGTCCCTCACAGCGGCTTGGGATGAACAGCTTGTAGGTCCGGCTTCCCGCGGCGTTACTGAAGGTACCGGCGATAAACCGTGTGCCCTCGGGCACCATGTCCGACGGGGACAGAGGAGCGCGTGCGATCGGACTTCGCAGGCCGAGCCCGGAAAAATCCCGCATGCCGTCGAGCGGTGAGGAGCGCCTGCGTCGCTGATCAGAGCGGGCCGGCGAGATCTGCGGAGCTTCCCGCTCCTCGACGACGTCGGCCGTAGCGTCGATGGTAAGCGGATCGAGCCGCGGGAGCCGAGCCTGAGCGGCGTTGCGATGCTCTGGTTTTGGAGCGCTACCGCCGCGGAGCATGCGCTGCAGGAGCGCGGTGGCCTCGACCAGTTGGCCGGCACGCGTGAGGCGGGTTGCTTCGCGGATTATGACTTGATTCAGCATCGTTCACCTCGTTCTGTCGGCGAGAGCGGCCTTGACCGCGGGAGTGGCGTGAAGGGCCCCCAGCACCGAGACCGACGCGATTGTGGCGCGAGCCAACTCGGGAGTGACGTCCTGGGCGATGGTGGCTAAGCCCAAAACATTGATCTGCAGCATTTCGCCGGCGCGCCGCGCCGCTTCGAGATCCTCGCGAGTGTAGTTGCGCAGCCCGAGGTCCAGGTTCTTCCGGGCCGTGGATTGTCTGACGACCTCTACGTGGCGCTCGAGCTGGTTCCGGATTGCTGTCCGGATAAAATCGGTCCGGTTCGAATAGAACCCTTCCTGCACCATGAGATCGACATGACCGAGGTCGACATAGCCAAGGTTGATCGTGATCTTCTCGGTGTCGGGGGCCTTGGGTCGCAGCTCGCGCACATTATCGGCCATGGGTACATCCATTATTTCCATCCCCCTGGATGGTCTATGGATGTTATCTAGATGCTCCCGGGCGCCTTTCAAGGGCGTGGCGAAGGACCGCTTTGGGTCACAAGCAGCGCCCGCCTATTCGGTCAGGCGGCGTCCGGCTTCCCTCAAACAGGAGACATGACGATGGCTCTCTTTGTGCTCAGGTCGCGGCCGCGAACACACCATTTTCCGACGACGACGTACGGTCTGCAGAAAGCAGCACCGACGTTAACCCTGTCGGCAAATGATTGGCCGTAGGTCGGCAATCGCCGACAAGTTGCCTTATTGCAGCGGAGAATTTTCAGCGGCACTAACCCCGGGTTAGAGGCGCTTTATGCTGAAAATGGCGTTGTTGGGCCTCCTCATCCTGTTGAGTGCAGGGGTGCTGTCGGCAATGGAGCTGAGCGCTCCACCGCGTCGCGCCGTCGCGATCGCCCCGCCCCTTGCCGAGCAGAGCGCAACCGTCTCTGCGTCACCTGACGCGTTGCCGAAGGCCGATCGCCTCGAGGTTGCCGCTGTGAGCAGCGCGATGCCGACACAAATTGCTCCGGTCGAGAACCCCGTTGCTCCGCAAGACATCCAAGTCGATTCGACCGCGCCGAAACCGATCGTCCGTCATCGGCGCGATGCGAAGACGATCGCGACCGCCGAACGTCCCAAGCCGAAGCCAAAGGCAATTGTTGCCAAGCGAGCTGCCAATGCTCAGCGTGCAAAGGCCGCCAGCGAGACCGAGCCCTGTCGACTGAAGGCGTTCGGTGGCCTACTCAAGGCATTGAATTTGACCGGTTGCGAAATCTGAGGCCGCTTCCGGGCACGACAGATCAAAGTCGAACGACCTGACGTCGTGGTGCGAACCCGGGCCTGCTTCCTCCCAGCACTTACGGCCACACGCCTCGCCGCCATTTTCCCTCGGGCCAACGTCTCGCAAATTCTTCCGGTCATGCATACCTAGCCCTCATGAAGAAAATCGGCTTTCTCTCCTTCGGACACTGGACCCCCTCTTCGCAATCGCAGACCCGCTCGGCCGCAGACACCCTGCTGCAATCGATCGAGCTTGCGGTCGCGGCCGAGCAACTGGGCGCGGACGGCGCCTATTTCCGGGTGCATCATTTCGCGCGCCAGCTCGCCTCGCCCTTTCCGCTGCTCGCGGCGGTCGGCGCCAGGACGAGCAGGATCGAGATCGGCACGGCCGTGATCGACATGCGCTATGAGAACCCGCTCTACATGGTGGAGGACGCAGGCAGCGCCGATCTCATCGCCGGCGGCCGGCTGCAGCTCGGCATCAGCCGCGGCTCGCCCGAGCAGGTGATCGACGGCTGGCGCTACTTCGGCTATCGGCCCGCTGACGGCCAGAGCGATGCCGACATGGGCCGGCGCCACGCGGAAGTCTTTCTCGACCTGCTCCGTGGTGAAGGCTTTGCCGAGCCAAATCCGCAGCCGATGTTTCCCAACCCGCCGGGACTCTTGCGGATCGAGCCGCATGCGCAAGGCCTGCGCGAGCGGATCTGGTGGGGCGCCGGCTCCAACGCCACCGCGGTGTGGGCGGCGAAGCTCGGCATGAATCTGCAGAGCTCGACGCTGAAGAACGACGAGACCGGCGAGGCCTTTCACGTGCAGCAGGCCGCGCAGATTCGCGCCTATCGCGCGGCGTGGAAGGAGGCCGGCCACACCCGTGAGCCCCGCGTCTCCGTCAGCCGCAGCATCTTTGCGCTGATGGACGATCGCGACCGTGCCTATTTCGGCCGGGGCGGCGAAGGCGAGGACCAGATCGGCTTCATCGACCCGCAGACCCGGGCGATCTTCGGCCGGAGTTATGCCGCCGAGCCCGATGCCCTGATCGAGCAGCTGCGCCAGGACGAGGCGATCGCGGAGGCAGACACGCTGCTGTTGACGATCCCGAACCAGTTAGGGGTCGATTACTGCGCGCATGCGATCGAGGCGATCCTGAAGCACGTGGCACCGGCGCTGGGGTGGCGGTAAGGCGGGCGGCAGTCTAACCATCAGGACGATTCACAAGAGCCGGGCCGATCAGAGCGCGTCAGACTGGCGCCTCGTGACTTGGGCACGAGCTCGTTTCGGGCAGCTCTTTTCCAGATGAGTTCAGCCGCCGCCGCTGAGGCTGTGGCTGATCCGCGTGACAACGCGGTCCCATTGCCGCTTTTCGGCCGCGGGATAATTGATCAGCACGCAGTGCACATAGCCGCGCGCAAAGTTGCAGCGGTCGTACCAGATCTTGTCGCGCTTGATGCTGGAGACGACGAAGAAATTCGGGGCGACACGCTTGTAGATGATGCCGGACGGCGGACTCTTCGTGGCCAGGAATGCAGCCGGCGAAAGACCCTGGCTGTTGGAAACGGCCTGTACGGTGAGATCGGCTCTGCCGTCGGAGGTGCGAAATTGCTGGCCGAAGCCGTCGGGCTTGGCCGCCAACTCCGTGAAGAGCGAAACGGGAATGTCCACCGATGTTCCGGACTCGGCGATGCGGTAGGCCGTCCAGCTCTCTGCCTGGGCGGCAGACAGCGTGGCAAGGAGCGCTGCGACAGCTGCGAATGTCGTCTTCATGTCCACCTCATCACTCGCGCGGCACCAGTTGCAGCTCCATCAAGGCGATCCTTTGCAGGTTGGCAACGTTGCGCTCGCCCGCGGCGGCCGTGCGCAGGATGGATTCGGCGAGCATGTTGACGTGCGAAGCTTGCACGGGCTCCGGCAGGCTCGCAACCGCGGCTTCCAGGGCGCCCGTCATGATCGCGATCACCTCGGGTGAAAATTCAGCGTTGGAGAAGTTCTTCATCGTGCGGAGCCGGCCGTTTGTGCTGCGACCCGCGAGACCAACGCCGGGAAAAAGTGGAAGTTCCTGCGTCGGAGCGTTCAGGTGTGCGCGCCTGACGCTGAGCTACGCCACGGACTGGTAGCCGGTGAGCTGCTCGACTGCCGCACCCTCGCGGGCGACGGCCTGCATTCTCACATGGCTGCCGATGACGAGGCCCGTGAGCGAGAGCATGAGCCCGAGCGCGAGTGGCGCGAACAAGGCCTCTTCCTGGAACAATCCGTTGAGCAGCACGACCATGACGCCGAAGCCGGCGAGACCCTGCGTCAGATAGCCCGATGAGGCGTAGAGGCGCCATGCCCTAAGCGCCATCGCGAAATAGAAGGCCAGCAGCACAAAGGCGCCAACGCCCATCTGGTACAGGAGCACGCCGATCGCGCTCTCGACCGCGCCGTCGATCGTCCCGGCGGCCTGTGCGGCACTCCAGTCGATGGAAAAGTAGCTCTCCGACAAATTGCCACCAATGCCGAGGCCCCGGCCGAAAGGTCTCTGCACGAATCCGTCCAAACCGCCCATCAGTCCAATGACGTGATAGTCGCCGATCTGCAGCCCGAGGCGGATCGCCAGAACCGCGAAGGCGGCCATGCCGAGGAAGCCGAGCAACAACGTCACCACGGCGCCGATCAGACGGGTCGCGATCCAGGCCGCGACCACGAAGATCACCACGATGAGTGCACCCTTCACGCTGCAAAAGATCAGCAGCGGCAGTGCTGCGAGGGCCAGCAGCGGCCGTCCCACCGAGAACAGGAACAGGGCGAGAAAGCCGACGCCGTAAGCGAAGCTGATCGGGTGCATGTTCGGACCGTTGATGCGCAGCATCTTCGACAGGCCGAACCCTTCGAGCAAGGGCGTGTTCAGAAAATCGAAGCTGAAGCGGTCCTTGAGGTCGACGGGCACGTTGCCGGTGGCCCGCATCTGGGCTTCCCAGACACCCGAATGGGTCGCCTTGAGCTCGTCGAACCCCCAGAACGTATAGCTGTTGGTGATGGCCAGCCAGAGATCGCGGAAGACGAGTTCGACATACCCGCACAGCAGAAGGATGACCGCGAGCGTCACCAGGAACGGGGTGATGCGCACCTCATAGGTCGCGGCGGTCAGAAGCGAGAGCTGGAACAGGAACAGCGGCAGCACGATATTGCGCAGATAGACCGCAGCCGGCTGTCCGTCCTGGATGAAGCCGATCGCGAAATACAGCGACACCACGGCGAGGGTGACGACACCCCAGCGCATGATCTGGTTCACCTCAGCCGAATGATTCCTCTGGCCCAGCACGTAAAGGCCGAACGTCGCCAGCCACATCACGGAGCAAACGAGGAAATTGTAGCCCTTGATGAAGTCGAGATCGGACGGCAGCGGGACCAGCGGCGACAGGATCGAGACGAACAGGTTCTGGAAGAACAGGACGAAGATGGCGATGGCCGGCGCGTAGGTCGGGACCGCCAGCACGATGGCGATACCGATGAGGACCTCGACCACGATGGCCAGGGCCGGATAGGCCAAATGCAGGACCGGAGCAAAGCCGATCGCCGCCACGGCGATGCAGAGGGTCGGAACCAGCTCGCGCCAGGCCGGCGGCGATGGCTCGGCCGGCACGGTCTGAACCTGGGTTAAGTCACCGACCCCCATCAATCGTCCTTTGGCAGCGCGCGTCGAGCACGATAGCGGGGCGATGTGAAAGGATTCCTTAACGATAGCGAACCGGTGCGATGTCAGCGCCGGCCGGGCCGGGGCGCGCCGAGCAGCGCCCGCATCACGTCGGGATCGGGCCTGCCGGTGCTGCGATCGACGAGGCCAAAGCCCTGCGCCAGCTCCCAATGCGTCCAGCCCCAGCAATGCTCCCTGGCATAAGCGGTGACGTCCGCCAGCCAGCGCAGCCGGCTTTGTCTCGGCGCGCCGGCTTTCAGCACGCCGAACTCGTTGACGATGATCGGTCGCTTGAACTGCTGCTGCCATGCGAGCGCCGGTGCGAGCCAGCGATCGGCCTGCGGCTTGTCCTTGGCGGCGGCGATTGCGACGTCGAGCATGCCGAGCGCATGGGTCGCGCCCCTCGCCTGCAGATCCTGGCGCAGCGCCTGCACTTTGGGATCGCCGGCATTGATCGGATAAGGCAGATCGATGATGTCGTGCAGCGGATCCTTCGCATCCCAGTGAGCCTGATGGGTGAACACCATGGGATCATAGAAGTGGATGGCATAGACGATGTCGGGATCCGCCAGCGGACGAAACCGCGGCAGCGAGTCCGCGCGCTGCCAGTTGACGGGGCCGACAATGAGGGTGGTGGCGGGAAGCAATCTGCGGACGAAGCCGGCGAGCGCCTCGACCTGCCTCTGCCATGTGTCGGCGTCGATATCAGGCTCGTTGAGCAGCTCGGCGAAGACGCGGTCGGCCGGATAGGAGCGAATGACCTCTGCAAGTCCGCTCCAGGCGTCCTGCATCTCGCGCAGCGCCGCATCCGGATCCTCCTTGTGCAGGCGATTGAAGCGCTCGCCGGGATGAAGATCGACTGACGTAGCGTAGCCGAGTGCGGCGAGCTGCTTCAGCGCCTTGTCGAGCACACGCAGCGTCTCGTCGCGCTCGGCCTTTGCAGCGAAACGCGGCATCACGCGCTCGGCCGGCACCGGCAGCCGGACATGGCTCATGCCCGCCCTACGCAATTGCTGCAGCAATTCGCGGCTTGGCACCTCACCGTTGATCCAGCCGTCGGCATTGAAGCCGCGCGACAATGCGGCGAGCCTCGCCGGCGCGACCGTCTGCGGCACGGGCACGCAAGTGTCGGCGAAGGCCGGCGCTCCGAATGAGATCGACAGCAGCATCGCAGCAGTCAGCCAACGACGGCGCGACGCTGTCATCGTCAAACCGCAAGACCCAATGCGCCGTCCTCGGGGTGCGGCGCCTGCGAACCCGCAGGCGCGTGATTGACGACCAGACCCGTCGGCACGGCCTCATACCGCGACAACGCCGCGGTCACCCGGCGCATCGCCGCCGAACCGAGCTCGCCGGCGCGCGCCACGAGGACGATCAGGTCCGCATGCGCCGCCAGCGCGATGGCGTCGGGCTGCAAGGCGAGATTGCCGGCATGGACGATGATCAGATCGAACTCCGAACGAATATCGTCCTCGGGCCTCGCATCTGCCTTTCGGCCGGCACTGAGAAGCTCGTCGATCGACTGAAGTCCCGCCGTGGTCGAGCCGTCGTTCCATTCGGTCACCGGCGGCTGGTGACCTGCGAACTCCGGCTGCAGCCGGATCAATACGCTCATCATGCCGCGGTTCACGGCGGCGCGATTGAGCGAGCGCGCAACGGTGTTGCCGCCGGCACTCTTGCCGACCGACAGCACGAGGGCGACCTTGCAACCGCGCACCGGCACGCGATCGATCCGCTCGAGCAGCGGCCGCAGATAGGCGCCGAGATCGAGTTCGACCGAGGCGGCGATCGGTCTTTGCCAGACGGTGTTGGTCGCAGTCCCGGACGCCAGATCAGGAATGCGGGCCCAGACGGGAAGGCGCGGCATCGCCTCGGGCCGGGGCGCGGCAGCGGCGGAAGGCTGGACTTGAGTTTGGGCCTGCTGCTGGACTTGCGTGTCCTGCGCCCCCGCATGCACGGCGGCCTCGGCAGGCCCAGGCCCGCCGGACATGCTCGTCATCGCCGCTGTGGCGGCGGTCGATGTCAGCAGCGAGCCGATCGCCAGCGCCGCCAGCAGCAAAGCGAGCGGCGGACGGGTCGAGCGCAGCGGCGGAATGGCGGGCGAAGCGATCTTGGTCTGGGAGTTTTGCAGCTGACGCTGCTCATTGGTCGTCTTGAACCGCGACAGGAACTGCTCGTAGATGTTCCTGTTGGCATCGGCGTCCCGCTGCAGCTCTTGCAGCTTCACCAGCGCCTGGCCGTCGACCAGCATCTGCGTCTCGACCGCCTTGAGCTGCTTTTCCAGCGCGTTCTGCTGCTCCAGCTGAGCCTCATATTCGGACTTGGCGGTGTCGATGTTCTTCTTCCGCTCGACCTCGATCTGCCGGTTGATATCGGCCAGCTGGCTGTAGGAGATCGCGAGGTCGGGATGGCGCTCGCCGTACACCGCCTTCTTCTGCGCGATCTGGTCGTTCAGCGTCGAGCGCTGCGCACGCAGCATGCTCAGCAGGTCCTGCTTCACGGGACCTTCGACATTGGCCTTGAGATCGCGTTGCACCTGCTCGTAGCGCGCCTTGGCTTCCTCGGTGCGAAGACGGGCGGCGGAGACCTGCTGATTGAGATCGGTCACCCGCAATTGCTGCGTGGTTGAATCCTTGCCGGCATTGAGGATCTTGTGCTCGAGCCTGAAGGCGGCGACGGCGTCTTCCGATGCGCGCAGCCGCTCGTTCAACGTCTTCAGCCGGTCCTTGAGCCAGTCGGCCGCCTCGTCCGTGGCCTCGGTGCGGACGCGGCCCTGGCTGGCAACGAACGCCGCGGCGATGGCGTTGGCGTAGTAGGCGGCGCGCTCGGAGCGGTTCGAGGTGAAGGAAATGGCAATGACGTAAGTGAGCCCGCGCCGCGTGATCTCGAGGCGGTTACGGAATTTCTCGAGCAGGCGCGTCATGTCGGTATGACCGCCCGCGATGTCATCGTCATCGGCGATCTTGAGCTGCTCGATCAGGGGGCGGAGAAAGCCGTCCGATTTGGCGATCTCGATCTGGCTCTGAAGCGCCGCGGCGTCCTGGCCGATGCCCGGCAGCACCTCCTGATCCGAGGTCACGCGCAGCTCCCGGGGATCGAGCACGACCAGGGCGGTCGCGGCGTACCGGACCGGCAGAATCATCAGAACGACGACGCCGAGGGCGAACAGCGCCACCGCCAGCGTCAGAATGCGCCGGCCGTTCTCGCGCAGGAAAGACAGCACACCGGTGACGGTCAGCGATCCCTTGATCAGCGCCGGCGCGGCGCCGTCAGGTTTCATCCGCGCAGCCCGCGGCGCTTCCCACGAAGCCGCAGGCTCCGTCGGGGCGATGCTTCGCGGAGTTGCGCGGCTACCGAACGCCATGGGCTCGACTCGAAATCAACTGACAGTCACAGTTCAGAGGCTTTCGACACCGTAAATATCCATGGTTAACCGGCGGTTACGGCCGGCGCGCGAAGCCGTCATGGCAAATGCCTGCGAACCGGCCCGTTCAGGCGGAAAAGAACGGCTTGGATGGTCTGCGTGCCGGGCCTGCCGCACTGGCGGCCAGCGGCGCCCTCGGCGCGGCCGTCCGCGCGCGCTCGACATCGCCAAGCAGGCAGGACCGCAAGGTTTCGATCTCCGGGCAATCGGCGGTGCCGAGCGGCCCGATCAGGAAGCCGCTCTGCAGGGGCTCGCACCTGTAGCCGGGACAGCGCTGCACCCTGTCCGCAATCACGACGTCGACCTTGCCTTCGAGCAGCTCGTGCAGCCCCGCTGGCTGGCTGATGCGAATGGCGAGCTGGGGCTCGGCCCGGCGGAACTGCGCCAGGCGCGCCCGCAACGCATCGATCGCAAAACTGGCGTGGAGCCCGATATGCAGCAGGCTTGTGGCGCCCTCGGGCTTGAGCTCGGCGGTGGCCTCGGCAAGACAGCGAAACGCCTCCCGGACCCGCGCCAGATAGGTTTCGCCGGCAGCAGTCAGAATGATCTGCCGTGTCCGTCGCTCGAACAGCTGCACCCCCAGCCGCTCCTCCAAGAGGCGGACTTGCTGGCTGACGGCACCGGCCGTGACGTGCAGCTCGTGAGCGGCCTGCTTGAAGCTGAGATGGCGGGCGGCGGCCTCGAAGGCGCGCAGGGCATTGAGTGGCGGCAGCAGATACGTCATGGCCGGCTCCGGGCGATGCGGGAAGCCGGCAGGATGCATGAGTTTCGCTCGCTCGACAAAAGAGAAATCCTGCTTTGTCGCCGCTGACGGCGAGCGATACCCCAGGGCCGATCCTAGCCCAGCCCGAGGAAACCTGTCGCAGTGCCACCCGAAACGCCGTCGATCGAAAACTTCTATTCCTGGATTCGCCTCACCGTCTCCATGGCACTCAGCACCCTGGGCTGCGTCGGTATGTGGTCGCTGGTCGTGGCATTGCCGGCGGTGCAGGCCGATTTCAACGCGCCCCGCGCCGAGGCAACGCTGCCCTACACGCTCGCCATCATCGGCTTCATGATCGGCGGCATCGTTATCGGCCGCCTGACAGATCGCTTCGGCATCCTGCCGCCGCTGGCCGGGGGCACGGTCCTGATGAGTCTCGGCTACGTCCTCACCGCCTTCGCACCAAGCCTGTTCGTGTTTGCGCTGATCTCAGGTCTCACGATCGGCCTCGGCGGCGCGGCCAGCTTCGCGCCTTTGGTCGCCGACGTCTCGCTGTGGTTCGACAAGCACCGCGGCCTTGCCATTTCCCTGGCGATGGCCGGCAGCTCTCTGGCCGGCGTGGTCTGGCCACCGATCGTCCAGCACGCCATCGCCGCGTATGGCTGGCGGCAGACCCATATCGGCATCGGCCTGTTCTGCCTGGCGACGATGCTGCCGCTGTCTCTGGTTTTGCTGCGGCGACCCGTCGTCCGCATGGCAGCACGCGAAGCGGCGGGCAGCGGCAGCACGATGCAGACCATCGGCCTGCCCCCTTCCGTCACCCAGGGCCTGCTGGCGTTAGCCGGCATCTGCTGCTGCGTCGCCATGGCGATGCCGCAGGTCCATCTGGTCGCCTATTGCGGCGACCTCGGCTACGGCTCTGCGCGCGGTGCCGAAATGCTGGCGGTCATGCTCGGCTTCAGCGTGGCGAGCCGCTTTGTTTTCGGCTGGCTGCTGAACCGCATCGGCGGCCTGCCGACCTTGCTGCTGGGCTCGGCGATGCAGGCCATGGCACTCGCGCTCTATCTGCCGTTCAACGGGCTGGTCTCACTCTACGTCGTATCCGCCATTTTCGGCCTGGCGCAGGGCGGCATCGTGCCGAGCTATGCGGTGATCGTCCGTGAGCTGTTCCCGGCGCGGGAAGCCGGCTTTCGCGTCAGCCTCGCCATCTCGGTCACGCTCGCCGGCATGGCGCTGGGGGCGTGGATGGCCGGCGCGATCTACGACTGGACCGGCTCTTACGCTTCGGCGCTGGTCAACGGCATCGCCTGGAACATCGTGAACATGGCGATCGCAGCCTGGCTGCTGCAGCGCCAGCGTCGGCATGTTGTCGGCGTCGTCGCCGCCGCGCTCAGCTGATGTTCAGCAGGATCCGCCCCGATGTGCCGCTGCGCATCAAATCCAGCGCGTCGTTGACGTCGTCGAGCGCGAACTCGTGGGTCACGATCCCGCGGTAGCTCACCTTGCCGGCATCGCTCAGGCGAACGAGACGCGGGATATCGCGCGCCGGCTGGCACTGCCCGCCTTCCGAGCCCTTCAGCACCTTCTCGAAATGTAACGGCAGCGTGTAGATCTCGGCCTTCTCGCGGGGAACGCCGACCAGGATGCAACGGCCTTTCTTGGCCGTGATCTCGTAGGCGAGCTCGATCAGATTCTTGACGCCCGTCGTCTCTACCACCTTGTCGGGCCCGTCCGAACCGGTGATGGCGCGAACCGCGGCAGCGACATCCTTGACCGCTTCGGAGTTGATGGTGTGGGTGGCGCCGAAATCCTTCGCCATCGCCAGCTTGTTGTCGAGGCGGTCGATCGCAATGACCGGATAGGCGCCGACCATCGCGGCGAATTGCACGATGTTCAACCCGACGCCGCCGACGCCGAACACGACGACGGCTTCGCCGATGGCGATCTGCGCGTCGTTGTTGACGACGCCGAGTGCGGTCGTCACCGCGCAGCCGAGCAGCGGCGCGCTGGTGCGGTCGATCGAGGCGGGAACGGGCGTGACACGGTTCTCCGAAACCACGGCATATTCATTGAAGGTGGTGACCCAGCCCGCATTGAGGCGCTTGCCGCGCCAGGAATAGGCCGGCGTATTGGACTGGATGCCCTTGCCGGGCCGCCAATGCATGACGACGGTGTCGCCCTGCTTGCAGGAGACGACGCCGGGTCCGGTTTCGACGATCGTGGCGAGCGCTTCATGCCCCAACAGGTGCGGCAGGAATTTGTCGACGCCTTTGACGGCGTCGATCTCGTTGATCTGCGCGCCGCAGATGCTCGACGTGTGCACGTGCGCGAGCACCTGGCCGTGTTCGAGCCTGTCGGGCAAGGTGAACTCGTCGACGATCAGCGGCTTGCCGGATTCGACGAGAATGGCCGCCTTGGCAGTCTTGATGTCCATGAGGAGCGCCGATCACTCGAAATAGATGAATTCGTAATCGCCGGTGTAACCGAGCTTGCCGTAGAGCCAGATCCATTCCGACGTATGCAGGATCGACTCCGCCGTCAGCGCCCAGCATTCGAGGTTGTGCAATTCGGCGACGTTCCGGTAGCCCTCGACCATGACGTATTTGTTCTTGCCGACCCGCTCGACCTCCTTGAGCGCCGCTTCGAGCTCGTACAGCCGAAGATTGTGCAGGGTGCCGAGCGAGATGACGAGATCGAAACTGTCGTCGCCATAGGGGTAGATGTCCTGGGCGCGATAGTTGAAGAGGTAGGGCTTCACCTGCTCGTGTGCATTTTCGAGGCCGTGCTTGGAGATATCGAAGCCGACGACCTTCAAACCCGGCAGGATCTTCTGCATCTCGTACAGCAGAAAGCCCTTGCCGCAGCCGACGTCGAGCACGCTGGAGCCGTTCTTCAGGCCATAGGTCTCGATCAGCGCCTTGGCGACCGGCGCCCAGCGCCCCTCGATGAAGCGGTAGCCGCCATAGCCGAAGCGGCGGTCGCCGTCCCAATAGTCGGCCTCGTATTCCCGCGCTTTCAGCGAGCAGCCGATCTTGTCGTCATTCATGCGGCCCATGTAGTCGCGCTTCGTCGCCGTATGCAGCGGCGTCACGATATTCAGTAGTCGTCCCATTGAGCCCTCAGATTCCAACACGCGCTGCGATTGCCGCGACTGGCTGGGGAGCCCTGAGTCGCGACTTGCGAGTCGTTCTAGCATTGGTGGTCGAGATCATCATTGCTTCAGATCAATGATGGGGAGTTCCTGCAGGGCGGCCGCGCCGGCAGCCGGCATCAGATTCTGTCGCCGGCAGCGACAGGAAGACGCATGGAACGAGACTGCGAAGCACGGCGTTCGCCTGAAAGGGAGTCCGCCATGCCGACCAGGCCGACCATCGCTCGCATCTGGCGCGGTCGCACCCGCCGCGACGTCGCTGATGCCTACCAGGCTTATCTGCAAGCCGAGGGCATTCCGCCGCTGCTAGGGACCGCGCTCGGTGTGCAGCAATTGCGCGAGGACCGCGACGAGGAGACGTGGTTCACGACCATCTCCTATTGGACGGACATCGCGGCCATGACGGCCTTCACCAAGGGCGAGCCGACCAAGGTCCATCATCTCGCGCGCGACGCGGAATTCCTGATCGAGCTGCCGGAGCGCATCGAGATCCACCGCATTTTGATCGACGAACAGGGCCTGCGGTGAACGTAAAACGAAGCTCACATCGCCGCTCAACCGCTGCCTGATGCAATGATCCAACCGCCCGCGGCTGTGCGGTTTCGCCGCAATGGTCGCCGTGAAATGAATCACTATAGTCAGGATGTCATGGCATATGTCGTCGACATAGATGCGCGCACCGCGCGCTTTGGTCTTCACGCCGGCCGCCTCCAAGCAGGCGGTTAGCCGGACGGTGCTTGCGCCGTCCGGGCTCTTTTCCAGCTTTCGTGACCTCGCCCTGAGAGGTCGTCTTGAAGCAGAAGGAGTGTGCCGTGCTGCCTCTTCCAAAAATCGCGCTCGCCGCATCGGACTATCCGCGACTCGAACGGCTTGCCCGCCTTGCCGCCCAAAAAGGCGACCTGGACGGGATATTCCTCATAAGTGAGATCAACCGCGCCGACATCGTGCCGAACGATTGGGACGATCTCCGTTCGCGCGTGACCGTGGGATCATGGGTCACCTGTTGCACGAACTGGGGCGTTCCGCGTCGCATCGTGCAATTGGCCTGGCCCGAGGAGTGTTGGTCGGATCCCGCCCGCATTTCGGTCCTGACACCATTGGGGGCAGCCTTGATCGGCCTGCAGGTCGGCGACCAAATGCCATACATCCTCGCCGGCTGCCTGAACGTCGTCAGGGTTCAGAACGTCACCCAATCAAGCCCCAACGTCGTCCCGCTCTTCCGGGCTCATCGGCGCAGCAAGCCGCGCGATGACGATCCCGGACCAACTGCAGCATAGGAGACATCAAATGCACAACTTCGAAACCGAGATTCGGCGAGACCAGCCGGCGTTGCCGCCGATCAAGATCACGGAAGACGAATCGCGACGTCTCAGCTCGCTGGCGAATTCGACCATGGATCTGTTTCCCCGTGTCGCGCAGTTTCTGGCGCGCGAACTGGAGCGCGCGTCGGTCGCCGCAGAGAACGATTTGCGCGGCGTAGTCAGGATGGGCTCCAAAGTAACCTATCGCGATGACGAGAAAGGTGCCAGCCGGGAGATCGTGCTGGTCTATCCGCACGAGGCGAACATCGAACTCAACCGGGTCTCGATTCTGACGCCTGTTGGCGCGGCCCTGATCGGCCTCTCGGTGGGGCAGCGGATCGAGTTCGAGACGCCGGACAAGCGCACCAGGGGGCTGACCGTTCTGGCCGTCTCCGAATGAGGGCTGTCATCCGACCGAGCAGAACACTCTAGCGAGGCCAGATAGAAGCGGAGCGTGCTTGCGCAATGTTTCGCAATGCGCAGGCACCCTCCTGCTGTCCTACTGCACCTCGATGTTGGCATCCTTGATCAGCTTGCGCCAGCGTTCCTCCTCCTGCGCGACATAGCGATCGAGCTGTTCCGGAGCGCCGCCGACCATGATGAGGCCTTCGTTGGCCTCCAGCTTCTTGAAAGCGCCGGACTGAACCGCCTTTGCGATGGCCTGATTGAGACGCGCAATCACCGGAGCGGGCGTCTTGGCCGGAGCGTACAATCCGTACCAGGATTCGGCGGCGTAGCCGGGCACTCCGGCCTCGGCGACAGCAGGCAATTGCGGAAATGCCGCCGAACGTTCGGCTGACGTGACAGCCAGCGCCCGGAGCTGGCCTGCAGCCACCAGCGACGCCGCGCTCGCCACCGTGGTGAACATCACGTCGATCTGTCCGCCTAAGAGATCGCTGATCGCAGGCGCCGCGCCCTTGTAGGGCACCGCCGTCATCTTGACCTTCGCCATCGCATTGAAAAGCTCGCCCGCGAGATGGGCCGAGGTGCCGGTGCCGAACGTCCCGAAATTGAGCTTGCCGGGATTGGCCTTGGCTTCAGTGATCAAATCGGAGATCGAGTTGATCTTGGATGCGGGGTTGACGACGACGATATTGAAGGATCGCGCGATCAGCGAGACCGCCGCGAAATCCTCGTGCGGATCGAACGGCAGCTTCTTGTACAGGCTCGGATTGACCGCGTGCGCGAAGGTCGCCATCAGCAGCGAATAGCCGTCGGGCTCGCTGGTCGCCACCGTCTGGGTCCCGATGATGGTCCCGGCGCCCGGCTTGTTCTCGATGATGACGGACTTGCCGAGATCCGTCTGGATTTCCTGCGCCGTCGTTCGCGCCATGATGTCGGTCCCGCCGCCGGCTGCGAAGGGCACCACGATCTTGATGATCTTGTCGGGATATTCCGCGCGCGCCGGCGAGGCGCCCAGCCCGGCGACCGCCAGCACGACGGCACAAGCGAGGATGGCGAGGTTCAGCCAGCGCCGCACGGCGAAGCCTTTCCTGCGCGCGCCGTCGTGATTGATGATTCCGCCGCTGGCCATCTGGAGCTCCATCCGATTTTGTTCAGACATCGAGAACAACCAATCCGTCTGCTGCCTTCACGCCCCGGCCCGCCGGCAGCACGAAGACCGGGTTGATTTCGGCCTCGACGAGGTGATCGCCGAATTGCGCAACCATGCGCGAGAAAGCGACGACCGCTTCCGCGAGCGCTTCGACATCGCATTTCGGCCGGCCGCGAAAACCGTCCAGCAATGGCCATGTGACGAGATCGCGCGCCATCGCGAGGGCGTCGGCATGGCTGAGGCCGGCACCCGTTGGCAGCAGGCGCATCGTCGTGTCCTTGAACAGTTCGGCGGTGACGCCGCCCATTCCGAAGAGGATGGCCGTTCCCAGGGGATCGCGATGCATTCCGAGAATGATCTCGACGCCGCCTGAAATCATCTCCTGAACCAGGAATTGGGCGGGCCGCGTCCCGACCTTGGCCTCGACCTCGTCCGCCATCTTCATCAGGCGGCTGCCGATGGCTTCGGCGGTCAGGTTGACCGCGACGCCGCCGACATCGCTCTTGTGCGCGATCTCGCGCGAGAGGATCTTGAGCACGACCCGGCCGCCGAGGTCGCGCGCCGCCTGCTCGGCTTCGCGCGCCGTCGCGACCACTTTCTCTGCCACGACCGGAACACCAAAGCGGGCGAACAGCGCTTTGGCCTGTGCTTCGTCGAGCGATCCCGCCGGGAAGTCGCTGACATCGACCGCCGTCAGGGGCGAGGTGGGTGTCTGGACCTGCTCCGGCGCTCCGGCCCGCAAGAGCCCGTCGAGCGCAGCCGTGCAGCTCTCGGCGGAGGTGTAGGCCGGGACGCCTCGGCGGGTGAGGACGGAAACCACCTTGGGCGCGTAGGGGCTCACATAGGCAATGACGGGCTTGTCGCTGAGCGGCAGGCAGTCGTGGATGGCGTCGGCCATCAGGCCCGGCGATCCCACGGCTGACGAGCCGGCAATGACGACCAGCGCATCGTAAGAGGGACTTGCGAGCAGGATGCGGATGGCGGCGCGCAGCAGATCGGGCTGCAGACCGGCCAGGGTCACATCGATCGGATTGCGATCGAGATTGGCTTGCGGACCCGACTGCAGGGCGCGCAATTGCGCGGCAGTCTCAGGGTCGGGGGCGGGCGTTGCAAAGCCGGCGACGCCGAGACTGTCTGATACGATCGTGCCGGCGCCGCCGGTCGAGGTGAGGATCGCAACACGCCGGCCGGACAGCTTCCATCCCGCGCCAAGGGCTGCGGGAATATCGAGCAGGTCTTCGAACGTCCTGGCGCGGATCACGCCGAGTTGCCTGAACAAGGCGTCATACATGCGGTCCGAGCCGGCAAGCGCGCCGGTGTGCGAGACGGCCGCTTGTGCGCCTGCCTCCGATCGTCCGATCTTGAAAGCGACGATTGACTTGCCGGCGCGTCGCGCTTTCAGAACCGACTCGCGAAAGCGAGATGGATTGCGGATCGCCTCGACATAGAGCGCAATGACGCTGGTTGCGCTGTCGCCGGCGAGAAAGTCGATGAAATCAGCGAGTTCGAGATCGGCTTCGTTGCTGGTCGACACCAGCTTCGACAGCCCGACCCCGCGCGCCGCAGCGCGCGACAGCAAGGCTCCGAGAATGCCCCCGCTCTGCGAGATCAACCCGATGGATCCCGCCGGGAAGTCAACCATCGCCAGCGCGCCCGACGCCGACAGCACGATATTGTCGGTGAGGTTGACGAGGCCGATCGTGTTCGGCCCGAGGATCCGCATGGAGCCGGCGGCTTGCATGAGCTGTTGCTGGCGCGCGGCGCCTTCCGCCCCGGCTTCGGTGAAACCGCTGGCGAGAACGATCGCGGCGGCAGCCCCCCGCTCGGACAATTCGCGCACCGCGATGTGCGCGCGCTCGGCGCCAAGCAGGACAAGACCGACATCAGGCACATCGGGCAGCGAGGCGACGTCGGGGTAGCAGGTCAGACCGCCGATGTCCGCGACCTTCGGATTGACGGGATAGATCGCACCCGCAAAGCCATGCTTCCGGAGATAGGACACCGGGCGCCCCGACGTCTTGCTCGGGTCCGCCGATGCACCGATGACAGCGACGCTACGCGGCCGGATCAGGCGTTCGATCGCATCCATGGCTCAATCCTTCGACGCGGATTGCGCAAGGAACGCCGTCACGGCGTCGCGATGCTCCGCGCTGGTGTAGCAGATGGCCTGCGCCTGGCTGCCGAGACTGAAAATGTCGTGCGCGGAATGCTCGAACGTCTCGTTCAGGATCTTCTTGCCCAACGCCAACGCGGTGGGAGAGCCCTGAGCCAGTTCGACCGCCCAGGCCTGCGCGGCCGACAGGAGCTCGCTCGAGGTCACCTTGCGATCGACGATGCCGAGCGCGAGCGCTTCGTCGGCCTCGACGACGCGTCCGGTGAAGATCAGCTCCTTCGCCTTGGGAAGCCCGACCCGGCGCGGCAGGAAATACAGGCCGCCGCCGTCGGGGATCAAGCCGCGCTTGATGTAGGACCAGGTGAACTTCGATCGCTCCGTGCCCATGACGAAGTCGCAGGCCAGCGCGGTGTCCGCACCGAGGCCCGCCGCAGCGCCGTTGACGGCGGCGATCGTCGGCTTCGGCAGCCCGAGCAGGAACGATTGCACGTGATGCACGCCCTGCTGACGGCTCCATCCGTTGAATGCAACTTCGCCCTGCGGCGCCGCGAGCCGGCGCTTCATTCCGCTGATGTCGCCGCCGGCGCAGAACGCACTGCCGCGCCCCGTCAGCACCAGGGCCTTGATCGCTTTGTCGCGAGCCACGGTTTCGAGCGCACCGACGAACTCTGAACGCATGTCGTCGCTCATGGCGTTGCGCCGGTCCGGCCGGTTGAATGCAATCGTCGCGACACCGGCCTCGACGGAAAATTCGATGAGCTGATAGGACATTGCAAGCTCCCTGGCTGGAGTCGGATCGATCGCCGCGACGCATTGCGGATGTCGAATGCCGATTTCAGGCCGTGCCGTTTCCTCGTTGAGCCCCAGCACGGCCGGGCGTTCTTCTTCCCTGGGCTGATAGCGGCTTGCGCCCGCCGTAACATCCCCCTAATTCCACTTAGTGGAAACGCTGAGCGGAGGCTGATGTGCCGCAGGTACGCAGATATGCGGGCGGGGTTGACGGCAACCGCTCACTCGAACGGGGCATCGAGATCCTCCGGTCGTTCTGGCCCGGCGTCGACACGCTTGGCAACGGCGAGATTTCGGAGCGAACAGGATTGCCGCGATCGACCGTCAGCCGGCTGACGCGAACGCTGGTCAATTCCGGGATGCTCGACGAGGTCCGTAACCAGCGGACCTACCGGCTTGCCGCATCCGTCATCAGCATCGGTCACGCGATGCGGACGGGATCACCGGTGCTCAACGCGATCGGACCGATGATGCGGGCCGAATCGGCCAAGCGCCGGCTCAACGTGGGGCTCGCGACCGCGGATCGCACCATGATGGTTTATCTGGAGTCGATCCGCTACAGCCCGCGCGCGGCACTGCGGAACGTGGTCGCCGGCCAGCAGGTCCCGATGGAGTTGACGTCGCTCGGTCGCGCTTATCTGGCCGGCATTGCCGAGGCCGAGCGCGAGCGATTGCTGAAACTGTTCAAGCGGCGCAGCACTGCGGCCACGAAGGCGCTGCTTGCGGACGTCAGGACATCGATACGCTCGGTCGAACGCAACGGCTATTGCGCGGTGTCGTGGCAACCCGGCGTTCTCGCCGTTGCCACGCCCATCGTGCTGGCCGGGCTTCCGGTCTACGCGCTCAACATGAGCCTGCAGAATGTCGATCGGTCCGAGGCGCTGGCCAGCGAGATCGGCGCGTATCTCAACGCCTTCGCGGCCAAGTGCAAGGAGGTGCTGGGTTGAGGAGATCACACGCCCATGGCATAATATGCCATAGGTAGCCTGGCTTTGAGCAACAGGGAAATGCCGATGCCCACCCGAAACGTCGTGCTGACAGAGCGTCAGGAAGAGCTCCTTGAGACCCTCGTCAAGTCTGGCCGCTACCAGAATGCCAGCGAGGTGCTGCGCGACGGGTTGCGGCTCGTGGAGCAACGCGAGGCGGAAGATGCAGGCAAGCTGAAAGCCCTGCGGGCCGCGGCGCGCGCCGGCGTCGGGGCATTGGACCAGGGAGACTTCAAGGAATTTGCAAGTGTCGAGGACCTGCAAACTTATCTGAACGATCTCTCGGAGAAGATCATCTCCCGAACCGCCGAATAGCCGTCATGGCCGGGCGGAGATGGCGCGTTCGTCTCGGCGCAGCTGCAGAGGTCGACTTCGCCAACATCCTCAGATGGACCACCGAGAATTTTGGCGCGCGACAATCTCGAATCTATCGCGATACCCTTGTTCAAACGATGGGCGAGCTTGCCGACGGTCCCAATGTTGCGGGCTCCAGGCCCCGAGACGAGATCATGGCAAACCTTCGCACGCTTCACGTGGCGCGGCATGGCCGTCGCGGAAGCCATTTCCTGATGTATCGGGCCGCGCCGGACAGCACGATCGAAATCGTGCGCATCCTTCACGACAGAATGGACTTTCGGCGCCACGTCCCACCCGTCAGCGACGAAGGCAAAGAGTAGGCTCGTGGCATTTCAGAGAGAGCTCGCGGGCCTCGGGAGACGGCAGCGTGCTCTGACGTGGAATCGCAAACTGCGCGTCCGGAACGCTTCGAACGTCCATCCTGCAGATTCCGACGCTCGATCCAGCCGAGCTACGGGCCGCTTGCGCCAGCAACGGCGCCGTTACAGTTTGCCATAGACCCGCCCCGCGACCATCTTCAGGCGCTCGACCGAGCCGGACTCCGGATGCGGCTTGACCGGCGCGAACAGGATCGAAGCCTGCCTGCCGTTCTTCCAGACATAGATGGTGACGGCGTTGCCGTTGCCCTTGGTGCAGGAATACTCGCCGAACGCTTCACTGCCGAGCTCTTGTATCGCCGTGTGCTTGCAGGGGCCTGCGCGTTTCATCATGCCGATGGCGGTGTCGCGCGAGGTCGCGATCACCGCGACGGTCATGGTGTTGGCCTCACGATCGAACATCATGCAGCTGCCCGCGCCGGTCCGCTGCACCGTAAGGGTACTCTTGTCGAGAAAGCCGTCGGCATCCGCGGCCGTGAGCCACTCGCAATTGCCGAACCGTTCGCTGCTCTTGTTCACGCTGTCTATGGCCACGCGCGCGGCTTCGGTGACCGGCCCGAGCAGCGCTTCATCAGCGCGCCGGCCGATCGGATAGACGGTGATCTGTAGAATGTAATCGCCTGACAAGGCGACGACCGAGGCTTCCTGGCGCTCGGCGCCGGCCGCGCTCGTTCCGCCCTGGCCTTCGTCGCCGATCCCCGCGACTGCGTTGAGCGGCATGCGCTCGCCAAGCGTCTTGACGAAGGTCGCGTACAATTCCCTGGCGCGGTCCTTGTCGGGATTGCGGAACACGGAGAGCATCATCGTGTCGCCGCGCCCGGCCTGGTAGATGCAGCCGCGGCCGTCCTGATTTGAAATCAGTGACCATTTGAGCGCCGGCATCGCACGGGCGAGCTCCTGGGCGCTGATGAACGGGCAGGTTTCGGCCGCGCGCGCGGGAAGCACCGGGACGGCTGCGATTGCAAGGAACAGAACGAGGCAGGAGAACAGGCGATCGATGGTACGCATGGGACGTACTTACTACCGAAACGGCGCGCCCGGAACAATTCGAACGTCCGCCCCTCAGATCCGTCGCCTGATGCTCTATCGAGCCGATGGCCCGGCCAAGTCAGCGCAGGGCCGTCGTCACTGCCCGTTATATTCGGCCCAGCAATCCGCCGTTTCATAGACCCGGACCGCCGACAGCTGTCGAAGGCTCGGCTTCAACCGGTCCCAGATCCAGATCGCAATATTCTCGGCGGTGGGGTTCTCGAGGCCTTTGACCTCGTTCAGGCAGTGGTGATCCAGCGCGCCCAGGATGTCGGCGAAGCATTTTTCGATGTCGAAGAAATCCGCGACGAAGCCGGTGTGCGGATCGACCGGCCCGTCCAGCTGGACCTCGACCCGGTAGGAATGACCGTGCAGCCGGCGGCATCGATGGGTCTCGGGCACGTTCGGCAGCCGATGCGCCGCCTCGAACTTGAACGCCTGCGATATCTTCATTCCGCTCCTCACACGGCATCGCCATCCGGTCTCGGGCCCGTCTGGCGACCAGATGCTGCTAGGTCCTGACCTTTCGGCGAAGAATGGCGCGCCCGGAACGATTCGAACGTCCGACCCTCAGATTCGTAGTCTGATGCTCTATCCAGCTGAGCTACGGGCGCGTTTTTCGCGAACAGTGCGGACCTAAGCCCGCAGGCAGCCTCCGGACAGCGCCGGAGGGGTGCGAAAGAGCGCTCTGACTAACCGCTCTTGCCCCGATTGGCAAGGTCCGGGATGGGGAGATTTTGCAAGGAAATGACGGGGTCGGTGTCATTCCGGGATGGCCCAATGGGCCAGGCCCGAAATCCATAACCCCGGCTGGCGGCTATGGATTCCGGGCCCGCGACTTCGTCGCGCCCCGGAATGACGGATAGATGAGTGCTCCAGACCCTGCAATGACGGAAGAACTCGGCCTTTGGCCGACTTACGCCCTCTGCCGCTCGTTGCGGATGGAGAGGAGCTCGACGGGGCGGTCGGGGATGACGATACGGAAGGTGGCGCCGATGGTGCCTTCGACCAGGTGGATGTCGCCGCCATGGGCGCGGACCAGCTCGGCGGCGATGGCGAGGCCAAGGCCGCTGCCGCCGGGGCGGCCGGAGGTCTGGAACGCCTCGAACAGGTGCTCCCGGGTCTTCTGGGGGACACCGGGGCCGGTGTCGGAAACCTCGAGAATTGCGACAGCACCCTCGCGTTTTCCCGTGATCCGGATCTGCTGCACCCCGCCCTCGCCGGAGGCGTGACTTTCCAGCGCCTGGGCGGCGTTGCGGACGAGGTTGAGCAGCACCCGGAACAGCTGATCGGGATCGGCATCGACCGCAAGCCCGCGATCGATCGCGGCGACCCAGGCGATCGAGGCGTCGGAGGCGAGGCCCGCGGTCTCCCGCACCTCCAGCACCACAGGCTCGATCAGGATCATGCGGCGGTCCGGTGCGGCCTCCTGGGCGCGGCCGTAGGACAGCGTCGACTGGCAGAAGGCGATGGCACGCTCGAGCGAGCGCACCAGCTTTGGCGCAAAGCGCTGCACCCGCGGATCCGGCACGCTGGCGAGCTGATCCGACAGCAGCTGGGCCGAGGCCAGCAGATTGCGCAGATCGTGGTTGATCTTGGACACGGCCAGGCCAAGGGCGGCGAGCCGGCTTTTCTGATGCAGCATCGACATCAAATCGCGCTGCATGTCCGACAATTCGCGCTCGGCGACCCCGATCTCGTCGCTGCGCTGGCTCGGCACGATGATCCCCGCCGAGCTTTCGGGGTTCTCGTGGAAGCCGACCAGGCTCGCGGTCAGCCGCCGCATCGGGCGGACGAAGAGATAATGAAGCGCCAGATAGACGAGGCCCGCGGTCAGCGCGGCGATGATCAGCGCGACCACCACGACGTTGCGGGAGAACCGGTACATCTGCTGCCGCAGCGGCAATTCGTCGGTCACGATCTCGATGAACTGGGCCGTGCCGACGCCGGGGCCGACGATGCGGATGGCCTGATTGCCGGTCTCCAGCATCATCCGGAACGAGCCGGTGATCGCGTCCCAGGCCGTCATGTCGCGCAGGTCGATGTCATGCTCGATGGCGGCCGGAATGTTGTCGCTGGCGAGCAATCGGCGCTGCTGGCCCATCTTGATGGCGACGGCGCGGGCATTGATGCTTTTCAGGATCTGGCGCGACAGCGAATCGGGAACCATGCCGAGCGGCGCCGCATCCAGCACCAGCGCCGCCGTGTTGGCGGCGGCGACGCGGTCGTTGAGCCGGTTGACCCAGAAGTTGGCAATGGCGGGCACATAGAGCAGCACGGCCGCGATCATCACCAGGGGGACGGTGAGCAGCAACAGCTTGCCTGACAGCCCGAGCCCGCGCGTCCCACGGGGGCGCATCGCCGGCGGGTCCGGCTGATCCTGATCCTGGACCGGCTGGAGGTCTGTCGTTGCCACGAAAGTCGCCCTCGCCTTTGGCGGATGAAGGATTGGCAGTATGAAGATGCGGCCCGACCTCGGTCCGGTCAAATTACGGATCGCTAATCTGCCGAGGTGGGATGTAAGCGCTGATATCGCGAGTCGCCACCTCAAGGGTTAAAAACCCCGCACAAACAGCGATATTCACCGGAATCGTGCGCTTGTGCGGCGTTGACGAAAACAAGGCGCTCGCTTATAAGCCGGCCAAATTGTCCGCGATGACCCGGTGCGACACCGGGAGCGGCTCTCTTGGGGCCGGAAACGGCCCGTTTTGGGCCGCATCTTCGGGACTTTACCATCAATTCTACAGGCAAATTGCCCGGTCAGCGGAGAAAAACCCGTGAAGCGGACTTATCAACCCAGCAAACTGGTGCGCAAGCGCCGTCACGGCTTCCGTGCCCGTCTCGCCACTGCCGGCGGCCGCAAGGTTCTCGCCGCCCGCCGCGCTCGCGGCCGCAAGCGTCTGAGCGCCTGAGCCGGACCCCCTTTTCCGGGATTTCATCATGGATCGGCTGAGGCAGCGGGCGGATTTCCTCGCCGTTGCCAATGGCGCGCGGGTGAACAGTCCCGCGTTCGTCCTGCAAAGCCGCCCCCGCGATGACGGCGGCCCGATCCGGATCGGCTTCACCGTTACCAAAAAGAACGGCAACGCCCCCGCGCGCAATCGTATCCGGCGCCGGCTTCGCGAACTGGTGAAGCGGCTCGATCCGGTGTCGATGCAGCCCCATCATGATTATGTCCTGGTCGGACGAAGCGGCGCGCTCTCGCGCGACTTCGCCACCATGCTCGACGATCTGCGCATGGCGTTCACGAAGCCGGCGCGGCATACGGCCAAGGGACCTGCGAATGGACGCAGCCCGAGGACTGACCGTACCGGGCCCCGCCCCGCTCCTGCTGCCAGCCGCAAACCGGAATGATGACGAGACCCCAGAGATGACCGACAATCGCAATACCATCCTCGCCGTCATTCTGTCGGGCCTCGTCCTGATCGCCTGGCAGTATTTCTACAATGTGCCGGCGATGGAGAAGCAGCGCGCCCAGCAGCAGACGCAGGCCGAGCTCCAGAAGACCACGCCGCAGCCGTCGGCCTCCGCGACGCCGGGCGCGGCGCCGCAGCAGCCGGGCAACGCCGCTCAGCCGGCAACGCCGGGCGCGAACCAGCAGGCCCAGCCCGTGGTGGCGCGTGAGGCCGCGATTGCAGCCAGCCCGCGCGTGAAGATCGACACGCCGCGGATTGCCGGCAGCATCGCGCTGAAGGGCGGCCGCATCGACGACATCGCGCTGGTGCAATTCCGCGAAACGGTCGATCCGAAGTCGCCGCCGATCATCCTCTATTCGCCCTCGGGCACCGCGGAGCCCTATTACGCCGAATTCGGCTGGGTGGCGGCGACGGGTGTGACGGCGAAGATGCCTGACGCCCAGACCGTCTGGCAGCAGGACGGCAGCGGCAGCCTGACGCCGACGACGCCGGTGGTGCTGAAATGGGAGAATGGCGATGGTCTCACCTTCCGCCGCACCATTGCGGTCGACGACCATTATCTCTTCACCATCAAGGACGAGGTGAGCAATGTCGGCAATGCGCCGGTTACGCTCTATCCGTTCGCGCTGATCTCGCGCCACGGTGCGCCGCAGGTCTCCGGCTACTACATCCTGCATGAAGGCCTGATCGGCTATCTCGGCGACCAGGGCCTGCAGGAATATGCCTACAAGAAGATCGACGAAAGCAAGAAGGTGGACTTCAAGGTCACCAACGGCTGGCTCGGCATCACCGACAAGTACTGGGCCTCGGCGCTGTTGCCGGATACCAATGCCCAGCTGCAGGCGCGCTTCTCGTCGAACCCATCCGGCAACGTCCACACCTACCAGACCGATTATCTGCTCGACCCCGTCACCGTCGCGATCGGCGGCACTGCGACTGCGAACGCGCGGCTGTTCGCCGGCGCCAAGGAAGCCGGCGTGGTCGGCGTGTTCCCGTTCGCCGGCCTCGGCGGCTACAACAAGGAGCTGGGGCTGAACCATTTCGATCTCTTGATCGACTGGGGCTGGTTCTACTTCATCACCAAGCCGATGTTCCTCGGCCTCGACTTCTTCTACCGCTTCTTCGGCAATTTCGGCATCTCGATCCTGCTCGTGACCGTGATCGTGAAGCTGCTGTTCTTCCCGCTGGCGAACAAGTCCTACGCCTCGATGGCGAAGATGAAGTCGGTTCAGCCGCAGCTGCAGGCGCTCAAGGAGCGTTATCCCGACGACAAGGTGAAGCAGCAGCAGGAGATGATGGAGATCTACCGCAAGGAGAAGATCAATCCGGTCGCCGGCTGTCTCCCCGTGCTGATCCAGATCCCGGTGTTCTTCTCGCTCTACAAGGTGCTGTTCGTCACCATCGAGATGCGGCACGCGCCGTTCTACGGCTGGATCAAGGACCTCTCAGCGCCGGATCCGACCAACCTGTTCAACCTGTTCGGGCTGATCCCGTTCGATCCGACCACGATCCCGGTGTTCGGCCATTACCTCGCGCTCGGCATCTGGCCGATCATCATGGGCATCACGATGTGGTTCCAGATGAAGCTGAACCCGACACCGCCGGACCCGACGCAGCAGATCATCTTCAACTGGATGCCGCTGATCTTCACCTTCATGCTGGCGGGCTTCCCGGCGGGCCTCGTGATCTACTGGGCCTGGAACAACCTGCTCTCGGTGATCCAGCAGAGCTACATCATGCGCCGCAACGGGGTGAAGGTGGAGCTGTTCGATAATCTCAAGGCGACGTTCGCGAAGAAGGCGACGTAGCTGCACACGAAGCGTGCCCGGTCATGCGGGCGCAAATGCCTCCACAGCGTCATGCCCGGGCTTGTCCCGGGCATCCACGTTTTGGAGGGTACCGCGCAGACAGACGTGGATGGCCGGGACATTTGAATGGGAAGACGCGCTTCGCGCTTTTGCCCGGCCAAGACGCGAGGATAGACTTTCCAGATGACCGATAAATCAGACGACAAGCTGATCGAGGCCGGGCGGAAGCTGTTCGCGCGCGACTGGCAGTTCATCTGGGCCTCGCCCTCGATCCAGACGCTGCCGCCGATGGCGGGGCTGGAGGTCGCCTTTGCCGGGCGCTCCAATGTCGGCAAGTCGAGCCTGATCAACGCGCTGACGGGGCGCAACGCGCTGGCGCGCACCTCGCATACGCCGGGACGCACCCAGGAGCTGATCTTCTTCGAGGTCCCCGGCAAGACCGACCTGCGCCTGGTCGACATGCCCGGCTACGGCTATGCCAAGGCGCCCAAGAGCCAGGTGGCGTCCTGGACCGAGCTGATCCACAAATTCCTGCTGGGACGCGCCTCGCTTGCGCGCGTCTACGTGCTGATCGACGCGCGGCATGGCCTCAAGGAGGTCGACCTCGAGGTCCTCAAGACGCTCGACCGCTCCGCGGTCAGCTACCAGATCGTGCTGACCAAGGCCGACCAGGTGAAGGCCTCCGAGCTGCAATCGCGCATCGCCGAAACCGAGGCGGCGCTGGCCAGGCATCCGGCCGCGTTCCCGAACGTGCTCGCGACCTCGTCACGCAGCTCGACCGGCATGGAGAGCTTGCGCGCCGCGATGGCGAAACTGCTGGAAGAGCGCGCTACGTGATGGTGGCGCAGCGCCTGCTGATCGGACTTGCCGGTTTGATGGGCGCCGCCGGCGTCGCGCTGGCCGCCGCCTCGGCGCATGGCGGCGATGCGAGCCGGCTGGCCTCGGCCAGCGCGATGCTGCTGTTTCATGCAACTGCCATACTTGCAGCTGTCGCCCTGCTGGCGCGCGGCCTTCTGCACGGCGGAATTGGCCTCATCGGTGCATTCGGCTTCGTGATCGGCGCCGTGCTGTTCGCGGGCGACCTCACCTTGCGGCAATATGCCGGGCACTCGCTGTTTCCATACGCAGCGCCGACGGGCGGGACGGTGATGATCGCGAGCTGGCTGGCCGTGACGCTGGCCGCGGTGGTGGCGCGGAAATAGGTCTCGTGTCCCGGACGCGGTGCGGCACCTAAAGCGCGTTTACGCGCGTCTTCGACGCGCTATGGTGACGCTCCGCAGAGCCGGGACCCAGCAAGCCGCATGGGCCCCGGCTCTGCAGCGCACCGCTGAAGAAGCGCTGCGCTGCGTCCGGGGCACGAAGACCACTTTGCGCCACGCCCGCCAATCGGATAGAACGCAGGCCGCTCCAGTCCCGCCAGCGAGATCCGCGACATGACCGACATCTCCCCGCTCGACCAGGCCCGCATCCTGTCGGAAGCGCTGCCGCACATGCAGCAGTATGACGAGGAAACCATCGTCATCAAATATGGCGGCCATGCCATGGGCGACGAGGAGACCGCGAAGAATTTTGCCCGCGACATCGTGCTGCTGGAGCAGACCGCCATCAATCCGGTGGTGGTGCATGGCGGCGGGCCGCAGATCGCGACCATGCTCAAGCGCCTCGGCATCGTCTCGGAATTCGCAGCCGGCCTGCGCATCACCGATGCGGCGACCATCGAGATCGTCGAGATGGTGCTCGCCGGCTCCGTCAACAAGCAGATCGTCGGCTACATCAACGAAGCCGGCGGCAAGGCCGTGGGGTTGTCCGGCAAGGACGGCAACATGGTGAAGGCGTCGAAGACGACGCGGACCATCATCGATCCGGGCTCGAACATCGAGAAGGCAATCGATCTCGGCTTCGTCGGCGATCCCGAGAAGGTGGACCTCACGCTGCTCAACCAGCTGATCGGCTACGAGCTGATCCCGGTGCTGGCGCCGCTCGCAACCTCGAAGGAAGGCCAGACGCTGAACGTCAACGCCGACACTTTTGCCGGTGCGGTTGCCGGCGCGCTGAAGGCCAAGCGCCTGTTGCTGCTCACCGACGTGCCTGGCGTGCTCGACAAGTCGAAGAAGCTGATCCCGCAATTGTCGGTCAAGGACGCGCGAAAGCTGATCGCCGACGGCACCATTTCCGGCGGCATGATCCCGAAGGTCGAGACCTGCATCTATGCGCTGGAGCAGGGCGTGGAGGGCGTCGTCATCATCGACGGCAAGATGCAGCACGCGGTGCTGCTTGAGCTCTTCACCAACCAGGGCACGGGAACGCTGATCCACAAGTGAGGGACGAGCGGACAAAGAAAACCGTCATGGCCGGGCTTGTCCCGCCTGCGAGGCCGAAGCCTCTTCGGCCTCGCAGGCGGGACAAGCCCGGGCATGACGGGCGGAGGGCTCAGCGCCCCCGCCGCTCACCCCTGACCCGCTTCCTGATGGCGCTGCCGGCCGCGGCCGTCTCGTTCGTCTTCTCCTCGGTGCCGGCCCTCGCCGATCTGAAGATCTGCAACCGCATGTCCTATGTCGTCGAGGCCGCGATCGGCATCGACGACAAGGCGGCGACCGCGACGCGCGGCTGGTTCAGGGTCGATCCCGCCACCTGCCGCGTGGTGGTGCAGGGCACGCTGACCGCCGACCGCATCCTGCTCAATGCCCGCGCGCTCGGCGTCTATGGCGCCTCGCCGATTCCGCAGAACGGCAGCGACATGCTCTGCGTCGCGCAGGACAATTTCGTCATCGCGGCGGCCCGGCAATGCCGCAGCGGCCAGACCCAGGCCGCGTTTACGCAAGTCACCCCGACGCAAAGCGCGGACGGCAACCTCATTGCCTATCTCGCCGAGGATTCCGAATATGACGACGAGCAGGCCCGCCTCGCCGGCATCCAGCGGCTTTTGGTCATTGCGGGCTACGACGCCGCGCCGATCGACGGCGTCGACGGGCCGAAGACGCAGGCAGCCCTGGCCGCGTTCCTGAAGAGCCGCGGCTTGTCCTCGGACATCGTGGGCTCGCAAAACTTCTTCAAGACCATGGTCGATGCGGTGCAGACGCCGTCCGCGACCGGCCTCACCTGGTGCAACGATACGCCGCACAAGGTGATGGCGGCGATCGCGACCGACGACGGCAAGTCCGTGACCAGCCGCGGCTGGTATCGCATCGATCCCAAGACCTGCCTGCATCCTGATGTGACCGGCCAGCCCAAGCAGATCTTCAGCTTCGCGGAAGCCGTCGACGCCGACAACCGCGCCGTCAAGCTGAAGGACCGGCCGCTGAACTGGGGCGGCGACAGGCAGCTCTGCACGCGCGAGACCAAGTTCGAGACCGTTGAGCAGACCGATTGCGGCGCGCGCGGATTCGCGGCGACGGGATTTGGTGCGGTGGACATGTCGAGCGGCGGCAAGACGCTGCGTTTTGCGGTGCCGTGAAATTGGCGTCATGATCAACACGCAAGCGCCTACAAGCTCCGCTGTCGTCCCCGCGAAGGCGGGGCCCCATAACCCCAGGGAGTGGTTATGGCGCGAAGCTGGCCACCCCGAATCTTCGCCGAACTCCTCACCGTGGTTATGGGTCCCGGGCTCGCGCTTCGCGCGCCCCGGGACGACGAGCTGAGAATGTTGATATGAACCAACCCCGCACCTTTGCTCATGTCGACACCTGGGTGTTCGACCTCGACAACACGCTGTATCCGCATCACGTCAATCTGTGGCAGCAGGTCGATGTGCGGATCACCGAGTTCGTGTCCAGCTGGCTGCAGGTGACGCCGGCGGAGGCGCGAAAACTGCAGAAGGATTATTACCTGCGCTTCGGCACCACGATGCGCGGCATGATGACCCTGCATGGCGTGTCCGCCGACGACTATCTCGCCTATGTCCACAAGATCGACCATTCACCGCTGCAGCCGAACCCGGCGCTCGGCGAAGCCATCGCAAACTTATCGGGGCGCAAGCTGATCCTGACCAATGGCTCGGTCGACCATGTCGATGCGGTGCTGGCGCGTCTCGGCCTGGCAACGCATTTCGACGGCGTGTTCGACATCATCGCCGCCCAGTTCGAGCCGAAGCCGGCGGCGCAGACCTATCAGAAATTCCTCGCCGACCACGCGGTCGATCCGACCAAAGCCGCGATGTTCGAGGACCTCGCCCGCAACCTCACCGTCCCGCACCAGCTCGGCATGACCACCGTGCTGGTGGTGCCTGACGGAACGAAGGAGGTGGTGCGGGAGGACTGGGAACTGGAAGGCCGGGATGCCGCCCATGTCGACCACGTCACGGATGATCTGACGGGGTTTTTGGCAGGGCTCTCGCCCCTATAACCGCCGTCGTCCCGGGCAAGCGTAAGCGCAGACCCGGGACCCATAGCCACAGGATTTGGTTGTCGCGCCGGATTGGTAACTCCGAATCTTCGTCAAACTACTCCCTTTGGCTATGGGTCCCGGATCGGCGCTCCGCTTCGCTGCGCTTGTCCGGGACGACAGCGGAGTATGGACGACGGCGGAGTATGCCTTGACTCCGCCCGCCCAAATCCCGAAAAAGCGCCCCAATCCGTCAAATTCCTGCTTCCCCAGAGGAAATCCCGATGTCCCTCCAAGCCCTCGAATCCACCATCAACAGCGCCTTCGACGCGCGCGACGGCATCTCGACCTCGACCAAGGGGGAGGTGCGCGAGGCCGTGGACCAAGCACTGGAGATTCTGGACAAGGGCGAGGCGCGCGTTGCCGAGCGCGGCAGCGACGGCAAGTGGAAGGTCAATCAGTGGCTGAAGAAGGCCGTGCTGCTGTCGTTCCGCCTCAACGACATGGGCGTCATTCCCGGCGGATCCGGCAAGGCGACCTGGTGGGACAAGGTGCCCTCGAAGTTCGAAGGCTGGGGCGAGAACCGTTTTCGCGACGCCGGTTTTCGTGCCGTGCCCGGCTCGGTGGTGCGCCGCTCGGCCTTCATCGCCAAGAACGTCGTCTTGATGCCGTCCTTCGTCAATCTCGGCGCCTATGTCGATGAGAGCACCATGGTCGACACCTGGGCCACCGTCGGCTCCTGTGCGCAAATCGGCAAGCGCGTGCACATCTCCGGCGGCGCCGGCATCGGCGGCGTGCTCGAGCCGCTGCAGGCCGAGCCCGTGATCGTCGAGGACGATTGCTTCATCGGCGCGCGCTCCGAGGTCGCTGAGGGCGTGATCGTGCGCAAGGGCGCGGTGCTGGCGATGGGCGTGTTCCTGGGCGCCTCGACCAAGATCGTGGACCGCGAGACCGGCGAGGTCTTCATCGGCGAAGTGCCCGAATATTCGGTCGTGGTGCCCGGCGCGCTGCCCGGCAAGCCGATGAAGAACGGCCAGATCGGCCCGAGCACCGCCTGCGCCGTCATCGTCAAGCGCGTCGACGAGCGCACGCGCTCCAAGACCAGCATCAACGAGCTGCTGCGGGATTGAGTTCGGCGCACACCGCTGTCGTCCCGGCGAAGGCCGGGACCCATACTCCGAGGCCGTGGTTTGGCGAAGACTCGTCGTTCGGTACGACTATCTTCTACTGTCGATAGATCACGCGGTATGGGTCCCGGCCTTCGCCGGGACGACACCGGAGCCCTATCGAACCCACCCCCTCTCCATCGCGACCAAATATCGGGCGGCCTCGACCGCCCGGAGCCGTTCGCATGGACTGGACCTGGTATCTGTTCCGCTTCGACGGCCGCATCAACCGCGCGTTGCTGTGGCAGGCGCTGCTGATGGTCGCGCTGCTGGCGGGCTTGCTGGAGATTGCCGGTCAAGTCATCGGGATCGTCGGAGGGACGAGGTCCACCCTGAAGCTCGGAATTGAGCTCGATTTCGACTTCGGTCTCGACGGCCTCTTCAAGCTGGTCGACCCCCGCGTCTCCCACGCGCTGGCATCGGCCGATCTCGCGGGCTCGATCCTCAAGGCGTCCGGCATGGCGCTGTTCTTCTGGATCTATCTCGCGACGGCGATCAAGCGACTCCATGACCGCGACAAGAGCGGCTGGTGGATCGTTCCGTTCTTCTTCTTGCCCGGCCTGTTCAGCCAGTTCGCGGACTTGCTGCCCAAATCAAGCTGGATATTTTCGCTCAACCTGACTGCCGCACTGCTGTGGCTGTGGGGCCTCGTCGAAATGTTCTGCCGGTCCGGCACCTCGGGCCACAACCGGTTCGGCCCTGATCCGCTCCTCGATATCGAGGACAGTTCGGCATCCGCCGCCTCCCCTGCGAAAGGCTGGGACCAGAGCCGCGAGATCGAAATTGTCCCGCCCCGCGCTAGCCCACCCGGCGGCATGCATGTTAAGCGGGGCGCATGACCGATGCTCTCTCCATTGCCCGCGATCTGATCCGCTGCCCCTCGGTAACCCCTGAAGATGCCGGTGCGCTCGGGGTGCTCGAAAAAGCCCTCACCGCCGCCGGCTTCGCCTGCCACCGCGTGACCTTCAGCGAGCCCGGCACCGCCGACGTCGACAATCTCTATGCGCGGATCGGCACCGAAGGCCCGCACATCACCTTTGCCGGCCATACCGACGTGGTGCCACCCGGTGACGAGAGCGCCTGGAGCATCGGTGCGTTCTCCGGAGAGGTGAAGGACGGCGTCCTGCACGGCCGCGGCGCGGTCGACATGAAGGGCGGCATCGCCTGCTCGGTCGCCGCGGTGCTGGAGCATCTCGCCGCCAATGACGGCAAGCCGCGCAACGACGGAAAGGGCTCGATCTCGTTCCTGATTACGGGCGACGAGGAAGACGTCTCCATCAACGGCACCATCAAGCTATTGAAATGGACGGCCGAGCGCGGCGAAAAATTCGACCATTGCGTGCTGGGCGAGCCCTCCAATGTCGAGACGCTCGGCGACACCATCAAGGTCGGCCGCCGCGGCTCGCAATCCGGCACGCTTTATGTCGACGGCGTGCAGGGCCACGTCGCCTATCCGCATCGGGCCTCCAATCCGGTGCCTGACATCTCCAGGCTGATTGTGGCGATCTCCGACGAGCCGCTCGACCATGGCAGCGCGCAATTCCAGGCCTCCAATCTCGAATTCACCTCGGTCGACGTCGGTAACAAAGCGAGCAACGTCATCCCCGGCGAGGCCCGCGCAAAATTCAACATCCGCTACAACGACAACCACACCCAGGCCTCGTTGCGCGAGCTGGTCGAGACGCGACTGACAAAAGCCTGCGGCAACCGCATCAAGGCCCGCATCGTCTGGGAGCCCTCGAACTCCAACGTGTTCGTCACCAAGCCCGGCCCGTTCACTGATCTCGCGGTGTCCTCGATCGAGGAGGTGACGGGGCGGAAGCCCGAGCTGTCGACGAGCGGTGGCACGTCGGACGCAAGGTTCATTTCCAGCTATTGCCCGGTGATCGAATTTGGTCTGGTCGGCCAGACCATGCATCAGGTCGACGAGCGGGTGCCCGTCAAGGATCTGGAGAAGCTGACGCAGGTCTATCGCGGGATTTTGACGCGGTATTTCGGGTAGGTGCGGTCATTGCCAAGTATTCCGCCGTCATGCCCGGGCTTGTCCCGGGCATCCACGTACTTCAGTCCCAGCAAGAAAGATCGTGGATGGCCGGGACAAGCCCGGCCATGACGGAAGTGGCGGCATCACGCGCTAATAATCCACCTTCATCAGATACAGCCCGTCCGGCGGGGCGACGATGCCGCAGGCGGCACGGTTGCGCGCCTCTAACGCTGCGGAGAGGTCGTCGGCGGTCCAGCGGCCCTCGCCGACCCAGATCAGCGAGCCCACCATCGAGCGCACCTGGCTGTGCAGGAACGAGCGCGCCGAGGTGACGATGGTGATCTCGCGGCCGTCACGCAGCACGTCGAGCTGGTCGAGCGTCTTCTCCGGTGACTTGGCCTGGCACTCGGTGTCGCGGAACGTGGTGAAATCGTGCTTGCCGAGCAGACGCTGTGCCGCCGCATGCATCGCCTCCGCATCGAGCCGGCGCGGCACGCGCCAGGCGTGGCCGATGTCGAGCGCGAGGTTGGCGCGGGTGTTGATCACGCGGTAGCGGTAGTGGCGCTTCACCGCGGAGAAGCGCGCCTCGAACGTGTCAGGCACGATCTCCGCCTCCAGCACCGCGATCGGATGCGGGCGCAGATGCGCGTTGAGCCCATCGCGAAAACGGCCCGGCGGAAACTGCTTGTCGATATCGACATGCGCGACCTGGCCACGCGCATGCACGCCGGCATCGGTGCGGCCGGCGCCATGCACCCGCAAATCCGCGCCGGTCATCGCCTTCACGGCCGCTTCCAGCGCGCCCTGCACCGAAGGCAGCGTGTCCTGCACCTGCCAGCCGAAAAACGGCGCGCCGTCATATTCGATGGTGAGCTTGTAGCGGGGCATCGCTGATCAGTTGAACCTCGCTCCCGCCTTCAGCGGCACGCCGCGCAGGAAGTCCGCGGCCTGCATCCGGCCCTTGCCTTCGCGCTGGATCTCGATGATGCGGATGGCGCCCTCACCGCAGGCGATGGTGAGGTTGTCATCGAGCACCTCGCCCGGCGCGCCCGACCCCTTTGCCAATTCACACCGCAGGATCTTGACGCGCGCATTCTCGCTGACGCCGGCAAGCTCGGCCCAGGCGCCGGGGAATGGCGACAGGCCGTGGATGTGACGCAGCACGGCACGCGCCGGCCTGGTCCAGTCGATGCGCGCCTCGGCCTTGTCGATCTTGGCGGCGTAGGTGACACCGTCCTCGCTCTGCTTCTTGAGCTGGAGCCCGCCGCGCCCGAGCGCGGCCATCGCGCGCACCATGAGATCGGCGCCGAGGCGAGAGAGACGATCGTGCAAATCGAGTGCAGTCATGTTGTCCGTGATCGCGAGGCGCTCGGCCATGGCGACGTCGCCGGTATCGAGACCGACATCCATCTTCATCACCATCACGCCGCTCTCGGCATCACCGTCCATGATCGCACGGTTGATCGGCGCTGCGCCGCGCCAGCGCGGCAGCAGCGAAGCGTGCAGATTGTAGCAGCCGAGTTTTGGCGCATCGAGGATCGCCTGCGGCAGGATCATGCCATAGGCGACGACCACGGCGGCATCGGCGTCGAACGCGCTGAACTCGTCGAGCGCTTCCTGGATCTTCAGCGTCTTCGGCGTCCGCACGGGAATGCCGAGCTTTCGCGCAGCTTCTTCGACCGGCGTCGGCTGCAATTGCAGGCCGCGCCGCCCGCCGGGCTTCGGCGCGCGGGTGTAGACGGCGACGATCTCGTGGCCATGCGCGACGAGCTCGAGCAGCGTCGGCACGGAGAAATCGGGCGTGCCCATGAAGATCAGGCGGAGGGGCATGTGGCGAGACAATCCTCGGAAACGAGCAACGTACTCGTCATGGCCGGGCTTGTCCCGGCCATCCACGTTCTTCCGGCCTGCGGCGGCACAGAACGTGGATGTCCGGCACAAGGCCGGGTATGACGGCGGAGAACGTGGTTACTCCGCGCGCTTGGCGGCCTTCTCGAACTTCTTCATCACGCGGTCGCGCTTGAGCTTCGACAGATAGTCGACGAACAGCACGCCGTTGAGATGGTCGATCTCGTGCTGGATGCAGGTGGCATAGAGGCCTTCGGCGTCCTCCTCGTGCACCTTGCCGTCGAGATCGGTGAAGCGCACGCGCACCTTCGCGGGGCGCTCGACCTCCTCGTAATATTCGGGGATCGAGAGACAGCCTTCCTCGTAGACCGACAGCTCCTCGGACGAGGCGATGATCTCGGGGTTGATGAAGACGCGCGGAAGCGGCGTGGTCTCGCCGTTCTCGTCGCGCTTGGCGAGGTCCATGGTGATCAGCCGCAGCGGCTGCGCGACCTGGATCGCGGCGAGGCCAATACCGGGCGCGTCGTACATGGTCTCGAACATGTCGTCGGCAAGCTTGCGAATCTCCGGCGTGACCTTCTCGATCGGCTTGGAGACCAGACGCAGCTGCCTGTCGGGCAGGATGATGATTTCTCTGAGGGCCATGGCCGCGATTTAAGCCGCGCGCCGGACGCGGTCAATCCGGCCGGGAACCCCGTTAACCCCTAGCTAACCATAAAACTTGAGGTTTCGTTAACCATAAAAATTAGGGGGCTATTAACCATAACCGTTCCCTCTTCGTTCGCTAAGGTCGGCGAATCGCGCTAGAAGGGCCCATGAACGAGATCATTTTCATGCTGGCCGACTGGCCGGTGCGCACGATTGATGCCCTGATCGGCTTCGGCGCCCTTGTCCTCACCCTGCTGGTGACGATCGCCGTCGTGATCGCCCGCTCGGGCCGGCGCGGCGCGGAACTCGCGATGGCGCATGCGATCCGGGCCGACGAGCTCGAGGAGCGCCTCAGCCAGGTGCTGCACGCCCAGAGCGAATCCTCAGGGAGGGTCGACGCCATGACCCAGGCGCTGGCGGGACGCCAGGCCGAGATGGCGCGCGCGGTCAACGAGCGGCTGGATTCGGTCACCCATCGCGTCGGCCAGTCGATGGAACATTCGACCCGCAACACCATGGAGAGCCTGCGCGCGCTGCACGAGCGGCTCGGCATCATCGACAGCGCCCACAAGAACCTCACCGATCTCACCACCCAGGTGACGACCCTGCGCGACGTGCTCGCCAACAAGCAGTCGCGCGGCGCCTTCGGCCAGGCGCGGATGGAGGCGATCGTCCAGGACGGTCTGCCGAAGGGCGCCTACGAGTTCCAGTTCACGCTCTCGACCGGCAAGCGGCCCGACTGCGTCGTGTTCCTGCCAGACCAGCGCCCGCTCTGCATCGACGCGAAGTTTCCGCTGGAGGCGATGACGGCGCTGCACGACGCCCGCACCGACGAGGAGAAGCGCGTTGCCACGCAGCGGCTGCGCGGCGACGTGATGAAGCATGTCAGCGACATCGCGGAAAAATATCTTGTCACCGGCGAGACCCAGGAGATGGCACTGATGTTCGTGCCGTCGGAATCGGTCTATGCGGAAATCCATGACGGTTTCGACGACGTGATCCAGAAGGCCTATCGCGCCCGCGTGGTGCTGGTGTCGCCCTCGCTCTTGATGCTGGCGATCCAGGTCATGCAGCAGATCATGAAGGACGCGCGCATGCGCGATGCCGCCGACCAGATTCAGACTGAAGTGATCAAGCTCGGCGACGATCTGGGTCGTCTCAGGGATCGCGTGGTCAAATTGCAGAAGCATTTTTCCGATGCGAACGAGGACGTCCGCCAGATCCTGATTTCCGCCGACAAGATCGAGAAGCGTGCAGGCCGGATCGAGGAACTCGATTTCAGCAAGGCGGACGCGCCGGCCGAGGGACCGCGGCTGATCGCGGGCGCGGGCGAGCTGTTTCCGCGGAAGCTCCAGGCGGGGGAGTGACACCGTTTCGTCATGGCCGGGCTTGTTGTTTGTCCCGGCCATCCACGGACTTTTCAACGGCACCAAGAACGTGGATGCCCGGGACAAGCCCGGGCATGACGGGATTTGTGGCAGAGGCATCACCCCCAGAATCTGCTAACACCGCCCCATGACCGCTCCCGACGTGACCTCCCCCGCCGCGACCTCCGTCCCTGCGCCCTCCTGGCGCGACAGCCTTGCCGTGTACCTGCAGCCCCGGGTGCTGATCGTGCTGTTCCTCGGCTTCTCCTCGGGGCTGCCGCTGGCGCTGTCGGGCTCCACGCTGCTGGTGTGGATGCGCGAGGCCGGGGTTGACCTGAAGACGATCGGGCTGTTCGCGCTGGTCGGCACGCCCTACACGCTGAAATTCCTTTGGGCGCCGCTGGTGGATGCGCTGCATGTGCCGCTGTTCACCCGCGCGTTCGGGCGGCGGCGCGGCTGGCTGGTGTTTTCGCAGCTGCTGCTGATCGTCGCGATCCTGCTGCTGGCGATGACCGACCCCGCGCGCTCGCCGTTCTACGTCGCGCTGGGCGCGCTGCTGGTGGCGACGACGTCGTCGACGCAGGACATCGTGGTCGACGCCTTCCGCGTCGAGAGCCTGCCGGAGAGCGAGCAGGCCGCCGGTATGGCGGCTTACGTTGCGGCCTACCGCATCGGCATGCTGGTCTCGACCGCGGGCGCGCTGTTCATCGTCTCGGGCTTCGAAGGCACCGGCATACCCCGCACCTCGGCGTGGATGTGGGGCTATGTGGTGATGGCCGCGATGGTGCTGATCGGCACGATCACCGCGCTGGCCGCGACCGAGCCGGCGCAATCCGCACAGGCGGAAGCTGCGACACAAACCGAGACCGCATTTGCGCGTGTGTTGAGCGCGGCGATCGGCGCGTTCTCCGAATTCCTGTCGCGCAAGGACGCACTCGCCGCGCTCGCCTTCGTCGTGCTATTCAAGTTCACCGATGCCTTCTCGGGCACGATGACGGCGCCGTTCGTGATCGACCTCGGCTTCACCCGCAACGATTATGCGGCGATCGTGAAGGGCGTCGGCCTCGCCGCCACCCTGATCGGCGGGTTTGCCGGTGGTTTCGTCGCGCGGCGCTATCCGCTGGCAATGTCGCTCTGGATCGGTGGCGTGGTGCAGGCGCTGGCCAATTTGTCCTTTGCCTGGCTCGCAGTGGTCGGCACCAATCAATGGGCGCTGGCGCTCGCGATCTGTGCCGAGAACTTCACCAGCGCCATCGGCACCGTGATCTTCGTGGCCTACCTCTCGGCGCTCTGCCAGAACCCGCTGCACACGGCGACGCAATATGCGCTGCTCACCGCGCTCGCGGCGGTGGGGCGAACATATCTGTCGTCGAGCGCGGGCTATGTCGCGGACACCACGGGCTGGCCGCTGTTCTTCGTGATCTGCGTGCTGGTGGCAATCCCGAGCCTGGTGCTGCTCGCATGGCTGCAGAAGCGCGGACATTTCGAGGCGCTGGGGCCGGTGAGGGTGTGACGCTCTGTAGGGTGGGCAAAGGCGCACTTGCACCGTGCCCACCATCGTTCCAAGCATTCGACACAGGCGGTGGGCACGCTTCGCTTTGCCCACCCTACGGCATCTCGATCTGATCCCCCTACTGCTTCTTGATCAAGCTCCACTTCGTGATCACGGCTTCGCTCATCTGGCCGGGATCGCTGGCGCAGGCGACTTCGTCGACCTTGACCGAGATTTCCTTGCCGACGAACGTCTTCAGCTGCGCGGCCTGCGCATCGCCGCTCGGAACGAGCTGGAACGTCTCGGGCCCGGTCTCGAGATTGCACAGCCCGTTCGGCGGCGGCAGGCGGCGCGGCTCGGACGTGATCTGGTAGGTCGCAACCCGCTTGCCGGCATTCTTGACGTCGCGCACTTTCAAGGCATTCAACTCGCCGGACAACACCTCGCCGGCGTTGATCGGCTTGCCGGGCTTGGACGGCGGCGGCGCCCCGTCGTCCTGCTGCGCTGAGATGGCCGGGCTCGCCAGCAGCATCATCGTCGCGACCAAAGCCAAGCGTGTGGCGAAAAGTTTCGTCATGTCGTCCGTTCCGTAAAGTCTGGATGGCTAGAACAGGGTACGCTGCCGCATCGCGGCCGATAGCGTACCTTCATCGAGATAATCAAGCTCGCCACCGACAGGCACACCATGGGCCAGCCGGGTTACTTTTACGTTGGCGTCCTGGAGCAGGTCGGTGATGTAGTGCGCCGTGGTCTGGCCGTCCACCGTGGCATTCAGCGCCAGGATGATTTCGTGCACCCGAGAATCATGCGCGCGCGCGACCAGCGCGTCGATGGTCAGATCCTGCGGGCCGACGCCGTCGAGCGGCGACAATGTCGCGCCCAGCACATGATAGCGACCCTGGGTCGCATTGGCCCGCTCCAGCGCCCAGAGATCGGCGACATCGGCGACGACGACGATGATGGCGTCATCGCGCTTGGGATCGGTGCAGACGGTGCAGGGATTTTGCGTATCGATGTTGCCGCAGGTCTTGCAGACCTGGACCTTGTCGAGCGCGACCTGCATGGCCGAGGCCAGCGGCATCATCAGCGCTTCGCGCTTCTTGATCAGATGCAGCGCCGCGCGCCGCGCCGAGCGCGGACCGAGGCCCGGCAGCCGCGCGAGAAGCTGCACCAGCCGCTCGATTTCGGGACCTGCAACCGCGCCCATCTTACTGGCCGAACAACCCCGGCGGCAGGCCGAGCCCGCCGGTCAGCGACTGCATCTTCTCCTGCATCGCGGTCTCCGCCTTGCGGCGCGCATCACCGAGCGCGGTGACGAGCAGATCTTCCAGCACTTCGCGCTCTTCCGGCTTCATCAGCGAGGGGTCGATCTTGATACCCTTGACGTCCATTTTCGCGGTCATGCGCACCGCGACGAGGCCGCCGCCGGAGATGCCCTCGACTTCCACGTTGGCCAGCTGCTCCTGCATCTCCTGCATCTTGGATTGCAGTTGCGCCGCCTGCTTCATCATGCCGAGAAAATCAGCCATCGGTGCTCGTCCTTGGAAAAAGATGGGCTCAGAGATCGTCGCCGTCGGAACCGTCGGGCGGATCGTCACTGCCATAGTCAGGGTTTATATTGGCTTCCGGCGTCTCGGGGGCAAGCCTGCGGACCTCGACAACCTTGGCGCCGGGGAAACGCGACATCACCTCCCGCACGCGCGGATCGGCCTCCGCGGTACGGGCATGCTCCTGCTTCGCCGCCTGGTTCACCGAGCGCAGCGTCGGCTGGCCCTGCTCGTTGGAGACGATCACCGTCCAGCGGCGGCCGGTCCACAGCTCGAATTTCTTGGCAAGCTCGGAGATCATGGTCTTGGAGGCGTTCGGCTCGAGCGCGACCTCCAGCCGGCCCTCCTCGAAACGGACGAGGCGCATGTCGCCCTCAAGCGCGCTCTTGGTCATGATGTCGCGCTTCTGCCCGGCGAGCGCGACGAGCTGGGTGAAGCTCGTGACGCGCAGCTGGGGCACCGCCCCTTGCGGATCCGGCGCGGGCGCCGCCATCTGCGGCCGCGCGCCGCCACCGCCGAACGAAGGCGGCGACGAGGTCGGCATGCGAACAGGCGCTGAGGAGGCCGTCGGCGCGGCCGGCGCGCTGCGTGCAGCACCGCCGCCGCTCGCGACCGGCGAGCCGCCGCCGTTCTGCTCCAGCATCCTGATCGCTTCGTCCGGCGTCGGCAGGTCGGCGACATAGGCGATGCGCACCAGCACCATCTCGGCGGCCGCAGCCGGGCGCGTCGCGGCCTGCACCTCGGCAATGCCCTTGAGCAGCATCTGCCACATCCGCGACAGCACGCGCATCGAGATCTTTGAGGCGAAATCCTTCGCACGCACGCGCTCAGTCTCACCATAGGCGACGTTGTCGGCAGTCGCCGGCACGATCTTCACGCGGGTGACGAAATTGACGAATTCGGCAAGGTCCGAAAGCACGACGATGGGATCGGCGCCGACATCATACTGGTCGCGGAACTCCTTGAACGCGGCGGCGATGTCGCCGCGCGCCAGCGAATCGAAGAGATCGATGATGCGGGTGCGATCGGCCAGCCCGAGCATCTGCCTGACCGCGTCGGCCTTCACGGCGCCTGCCGCATGCGCGATCGCCTGGTCGAGCAGCGACAGCGAATCACGCACCGAGCCTTCGGCGGCACGCGCGATGATGCCGAGCGCTTCGGGCTCGATCTCGACGTTTTCCTTCCCCGCGATATTGGCGAGGTGCTTCATCAGCACGTCAGCCTCGACCCGGCGCAGGTCGAAACGCTGGCAGCGCGACAGCACGGTGACGGGAACCTTGCGGATCTCGGTGGTTGCGAACACGAACTTGGCGTGCTCCGGCGGTTCCTCAAGCGTCTTCAGGAAGGCGTTGAACGCCGCCGTCGACAGCATGTGGACTTCGTCGATGATGTAGACCTTGTAGCGCGCGCTGGCCGGCGCGTAGCGCACGCTGTCATTGATCTGGCGGACGTCGTCAACGCCAGTGTGCGAGGCCGCGTCCATCTCCAGCACGTCCATGTGCCGGCTTTCCATGATCGCCTGGCAATGCACGCCCAGGGTCGGCATGTGGATGGTCGGACCCTTTACCGAACCATCAGGCATCTCGTAGTTGAGTGCACGGGCCAGAATGCGCGCGGTGGTGGTCTTGCCGACGCCGCGGACGCCGGTGAGGATCCAGGCCTGCGGAATGCGCCCGGTCTCGAACGCATTTGAGACGGTGCGGACCACCGCTTCCTGGCCGATCAGATCGTCGAAACTGGAGGGACGGTATTTGCGCGCCAGCACCCGGTACGGCGCATTGCCGGCCGGGCCGGCGCTGTCGGGGTTGGGAGGGGCGCCAGCGTCGTTCATCGGTCGATCCGCAATGAAATGTCTCTTGGCCGGCTTTTGCGGATAGGAGCGCGCTGGCGGCTGATGCCGCCGGCGCTGGTTCGCTCGAAAAACAGGTAGGAGACTGACGAGCGACCCGATCCGGACCTCGTTAGGGCTGCTTCCTTCCGGACCTGACCCGGTTGGCGAGTGGCTCGTCCACCGCCAATCTCCCGGTCCCTATTTGGGGCCAAAAGGGGCGGAAAGCAAGCGGCTATCGCCCCTGATCGACGGCGCCTGCCCAGCATCCGGGCAATTCCCGATCTGCCCAGCCGATAGGCTGTGCTTTCACTGAAAGTGCGACCTTGGTATGAACCTGACGGAACCTGTCCCAACCAGAAAAGCGATTGATCCCAATGGTTACACGTCGTGATGTTGCATCGATTGTCGGACTTGGCGCGATGACCGCGGCCGCGCTGGCTTCGCCGGCCGTGGCCCAGACCGCCGATCCGAACGAATCGACCTTCGCCCGCATCCGCCGCACCAAGAAGATGCGAATCGGCGCGGTCGGCGGCGGCGCGCCCTATTACATGAAGGATCTCTCCAGCGGCCAGTGGAAGGGCTTCTACATCGACATCGCCAAGGGGCTCGCCGACGACATGGAGGCCGAGCTCGAGATCACCGAGACGACCTGGGGCAATTCGGTGCTCGACCTGCAGGCCAACAAGATCGACATCTTCTTCGGCCTCAACCCGACCCCGAAGCGCGCGCTGGTGGTCGACTTCTCGGTGCCGGTCTTCAACAACGCCTTCGCCATCCTCTGCAAGAAGGACTTCAAGCCGAAGAGCTGGGCCGAGCTGAACTCGCCCGACATCAAGATCGCGGTCGACCAGGGCTCCTCGCACGATCAGGTCGTTAGCCGCCTGACGCCGAAGGCGCAGATCACGCGGCTGAAGACGGCGGACGACGCCACCGCCGCGCTGCAGACCGGCCGCGTCGATGCGCAGTGCCTGATCACCATGCTGTCGCTGACCGTGCTGAAGAAGAACCCCTCGCTCGGCCAGCTCGTGCTGCCGACGCCGATCTTCGCAACGACCTCGAATGCCGGCTTCCGCCGCGAGACCGACAAGACCTGGCGCGATTACGTCAACACCTGGATCGACTTCAACAAGGGCCTCGGCTTCATCCGCAACGCGATCATCACCAACATGGAGCTGGTGGGCGTGACCGAAGCGGACATTCCGCCGGGCGTTTCGTTGTAAGTTTCCACTTTCGTCATTCCGGGGCTCGCGAAGCGAGAACCCGGAATCTCGAGGTTCCGGGTTCGATGCTTCGCATCGCCCCGGAACGACAACGCCAGCGGCCAAGGCGTACGACGAGTAACATACGCATGTATCAGTGGGACTTCGGCATCCTCTGGAGCTATCGCTGGCTGTTTCTCAACGGACTCGGCGTCACCGTCGGCTTCACCGTCGTCATCGTCGTATGCGGGCTGCTGTTCGGCCTGTTCGGAGCATTCGGGACCCTGTCGCGCTTCAAGGCGCTGCGTCTTCTCGCGCTCACCTTCATCGAGGCGTTCCGCTGCACGCCGATCCTGGTGCAGCTGATCTGGTTCTATTACGCGCTGCCGATCCTCGCCGGCGTCGAGATGACGCCGATCACGGCCTCGGCGCTGGCGCTCTCGCTCTATGGCGGCTCGTTCTATTCGGAGATCATCCGCGGCGGCATCATCTCGATCGACCGCGGCCAGTCCGAAGCCGGCGCCGCGCTGGGCATGACGCCGATCCAGACCATGCGGCGCATCGTGCTGCCGCAGGCGATCAAGCGCATGATCCCGGCGCTGACGAACCAGTCGATCATCCAGTTCAAGAACACCTCGCTGGTCTCGGTGCTGGCGGTGCCCGACCTCGTCTATCAGAGCCAGGTCGCCGCCCATGACAGCTACCGGCCGCTGGAGACCTACACCGCGGTTGCGGTCGCCTATGCGGCGATCCTGATCCCGCTCACCATCCTCGTCCGCCGCGGCGAGAAGCGACTGGCGGTCAGCGAATGAGCGAGACGCAAAAGATCGAGATCCGCAGCCTTCGCAAGAGCTTTGGCAGCAACGAGGTTTTGAAGAACATCAATCTCGACGTCGCCAAGGGCGGCGTCGTGGCGTTGATCGGCCCGTCGGGCTCCGGCAAGTCGACTCTGCTCCGCTGCATCAATCTGCTGGTCGTGCCCGATGGCGGCAGCGTCCGCGTCGGCGACACGCGCTTTGCATTTGGTGAAGGTGCAAAACTGCCTGATGTGAAGACGCTGGCTAAATTTCGCGCTACCACCGGCATGGTGTTCCAGCATTTCAACCTGTTCCCGCACATGACGACGCTTGAGAACGTGATGGAGGGACCGGTTACGGTGCGGCGCATGGCCAAGGCGGACGCGGAGACGCTCGCGCGTGCCCAGCTCGCCAAGGTCGGTCTTGCCGAGAAGGCCGACCAATATCCGGCGACGCTGTCCGGCGGACAGAAGCAACGCGTCGCCATCGCCCGCGCGCTGGCGATGGAGCCCGATGTGATGCTGTTCGACGAGGCCACCTCTGCGCTCGATCCTGAATTGGTCGGCGAGGTGCTGAGCGTGATCCAGCAACTGGCCTCCGAAGGCATGACCATGGTGATCGTGACCCACGAGATCGCCTTTGCCCGTGAGGTCGCCGACCGCCTCATCTTCATGCGCGACGGTGTCGTGGTCGAGGAAGGCCCGGCGCGGCAGGTGATCGACAATCCCAGGGAAGCCGCCACGCGTGCCTTCCTCAGCCATTTCCACCGCACCGGCGCGCTGCCGACGGCCACAACGGCATCGTGATGTCCGATATCAACCGCGTCTATCTCGTCACCGGTGCCGCCAGCGGCATCGGCCGTGCCACCGCAAAGCTGCTCGCGGCGCCCGGCACCGCACTTCTGCTCCACACGCGATCGAACGCGGAAGGTCTTCAAGCCACCGCAGTGGACATTGAAGCGAAGGGCGCCGTGGCCGCAAAATGCCTCGGCGACCTCGCCGAGGAGAGCGCGGCCACCGTCGCCATCGCCGCCGCGAAAGCCGCCTTCGGCCGGCTCGACGGATTGATCCTGGTCGGCGGCCATGCCCGCCGCGGCAGCGCGATCGGCACGCCGGCCGATCAGTTCCGGCAGGCGATGGACGAGTCGGCGCTGGCCTTCACGCGTCTTGTTGATGCCGCGCTCCCACTGCTGCGCGCGGGGCATGATGCACGGATCGTCGCCGTGTCCTCCTTCGTCGCACATGCGATCCGGCCCGAATTCGCACCGTTCGCGGCAACGGCCGCGAGCCGTTCCGCGCTGGAAGCCTTGGTGAGGCTGACCGCGATCGAGCTCGCCAGCGACGGCATCACCGTCAACGCGGTGTCGCCGGGCCTCATCATCAAGGACAAGCCGGGCGAGAGCCGGCTGTCGCCCGAGCAGATCGCGGCGACCGAAGCGCTGATCCCGATGCGCCGCCGCGGGCGACCGGAAGAGGTCGCCGAGATCATCGCCTTCCTGGCATCCCCCAAAGCATCCTACGTCACCGGCCAGGTCTGGCACGTCAATGGAGGCCTGACATGAGCGAAGCGACCGTCGAACGTCTCAGGCTGTTCCTGATCGAAAGCCCGATCAAGATGGCGCGCCTGCAGGGCGTCGGCAACGTCAAGGGCACGGTGAAGCGCGTGCTGATCGAGCTCACCGCGAGCGATGGCGTGATCGGCTGGGGTGAAGCCGCGCCATGGGAGGTGTTCACGGGAACGCCGGAAGCCGCGTTCGCCGCGCTCGACATCTATCTGCGTCCCATCGTGCTCGGCAAGCCGGTGCGCCGGATCCGCGCGCTGATGACAGAGCTCGACCGCGCGCTGGTCGGCCATGCCGAGGCCAAAGTTGCCATCGAGATGGCGCTGCTCGACATCGTCGGCAAATCGTCGGGGCTGTCGGTTGCCGACCTGCTCGGTGGCCGCGTGCGCGACACGATTCCCCTCTCCTTCTCCATCGCCGATCCGGATTTCGCCGCCGACCTCGAGCGCATGCGAAAGATGGTTCCGGACGGCAATGTCATCTACAAGGTCAAGACCGGCGTGAAACCGCACCGCGAGGATCTCGATCATCTCGAGGCGATCCGGAAAGAATTCGGCGACAAGGTCGATCTGCGCGTCGACTACAACCAGGCACTCGCGCCATTCGGCGCCATCAAGATCTTGCGCGATGTCGAAGAGTTTGCGCCAACCTTCATCGAGCAGCCGGTGCCGCGCAAATACCTCGACGTGATGGCGCAGCTCACCGCCGCGCTGGAAACGCCCGTGCTCGCCGACGAAAGCTGCTTCGACCGCCGCGACATGATGGAAGTGGTGCGCCGCGAAGCCGCCGATGCCGTTTCGATCAAGCTGATGAAGGCCGGCGGCCTGTTCGAGGCGCAGGCGATCATGGCGATCGCCGACATCGCCGGGCTGCCCGGCTATGGCGGCACGCTGTGGGAAGGCGGCATTGGGCTAGCCGCCGGCACGCAGCTGATCGCGGCGACGCCGGGCATCTCGCTCGGCTGCGAATTCTACATGCCGCACCACGTGCTGACCGAGGACGTGCTGGAAGAGCGCGTCGCCAACCGCGCCGGCCATGTCGTGGTGCCCGACGGGCCCGGCCTTGGCATTCGCGTCAGCGAAGCCTCGGTCCGCGCCAATGCGCGGGTGCTGGCGGAGGCGTAGTTTCCGTCATTCCGGAGCGCGCGCAGCGCGAGCCCGGAATCCATAACCACAGGGCGAGGTTGGTGCGCGAGCCGGCAACCACGAGTCTTCGCCACACGACTGCCTGTGGTTATGGGTCCCGGATCTGCGCTTCGCTTGTCCGGGACGACGACCGCGTATGCGGTGACAGCGGGGCGCCATCCTTCCCCTCAGGGAATCCCTATCGTATGGTCGTGCCCAACACGCCCGAACCCACCGGGCCATCCGGAAACGCATATGCCCGAACCCGCCTGGTCGCTGCACTCCCGCCTGAAAGAGGACACCATCGACATCGGCGATCTGCCGCTGTCGAAGGTGCTGGTCATCAAGGACGCGCATTATCCCTGGCTGCTGCTGGTGCCACGGCGCGCTGACGCGGTCGAAATCATCGATCTCGACGAGGTGCAGCAGGCGCAGCTGATGACGGAGATCTCCCGCGTCTCGCGCGCGCTGAAGGAGATCACCAGATGCGACAAGCTCAATGTCGCGGCGCTCGGCAACCTCGTGCCGCAGCTTCACGTTCACATCATCGCGCGCCGCACCAGTGACGCGGCCTGGCCGCGGCCGGTCTGGGGCGTGATGCCGCCATTGGCGCATGACGCCGCAGAGGTTCAGAATTTCATCAGCGCGCTTCGCCGCAAGATCTGGTTGGGTTGAAAGAACGATAATGTCAGCATTCAACGCATTTCCGCTGGGACAGCCGGCCTTCGTCACCAACATCCTCGATCGCGCCGCGCATCTGCGCCGCGACGACCAGAAGCTGTTCGCGATGGAGCAGAAGCCGACCTCGCGCGCCTATGTCGTTTATCGCGACTCGCTCCTGGTCAAGCGCGAGGGCGACAAGATTCGCGCGCTGCTCTCGATCGACGAGGCGCTGAAGTGCGGCGCCAATCCCGGCACGATCTTCCTGGGGCTGCGGGACGGCGCCGCGATATTCGGCATGGGCCTGTCGCAGGCCGCCGCCGAGAAGCTGGTGGGACGCGAGGACTACACCGTGACCGAGCTGCGCGGCATGGCGATGCAGGGCGCGATTCCTCCCGACCAGCTGTCGGCGATCGCGATGGCGAAGTCTATGGTCGGCTGGCACCAGCGCCACGGCTATTGCGCCAATTGCGGCTCGCGCAGCGCGATGAAGGAAGGCGGCTGGAAGCGCGAGTGCCCGGCTTGCAAGGCCGAGCATTTTCCGCGGACCGACCCTGTCGTGATCATGCACGTCGCCTCCGGCGACAAGTGCCTGCTTGGCCGCCAGAAGCAGTTTCCGGCAGGGATGTATTCCTGCCTCGCCGGCTTCGTCGAGGCCGCCGAGACCATCGAGGACGCGGTGCGCCGCGAGATCCTGGAAGAATCCGGGATCCGCTGCACCGACGTGCAATATTACATGACGCAGCCCTGGCCCTATCCATCGTCGCTGATGATCGGCTGCAGCGCGCGAGCTGTGAGCGAGGACATCGTCGTCGATCACTCGGAGCTGGAGGATGCGCGCTGGTTCACGCGCGAGGAGGCAGCCCTGATGCTGACGCGGACGCATCCGGACGGGCTCGCCGGCCCGCATCCCTTCGCCATCGCCCATCATTTGCTCGGCCGCTGGGTGCACGACAAGAGCTGAGCCCGATGGCTGCATCCGGGATCGCGCCGCGCATGCTCTGCATCGGCATTCCCGTGCGCGACCTCACCTTTCGGGTCGAGTCCGTGCCGGCGCGCGGCAGCAAGGCCAACGCCAGCCACCTCGCCGAGATCTGCGGCGGCAACGCGCTCAATGCCGCGATCGCGATTGCGCGGCTTGGTGGTCACGTCTTCTTCGCTGGCCCCATGGGCGATGCACGGGAGACATCGAGCGGCTTCATCCTCGACCAAATGGCGCAGGAGGGCATCGACACCACGCATATCGTGCGCATGCCTGATATGACCACGCCGGTCTCGGCGATCATGATCGAGCCCTCGGGCGAGCGGACGCTCACGATCTATCGCGATCCCGGCCTGTGGCGCGTGAAGCTGCCCAATGCCGACGAATTGCTGGCCGATTGCCGTGCGGTCCTCGTCGAAAGCCGCTGTGCCTCATTCTGCGTTGATCTCTGCGCCGAGGCCCGGCGACGCGGCATTCCCGTCATCGTCGGCGTCGATCGCGCGATGTCGCTGCAGGACGGCCTGCTGACCGCCGCCTCGCATCTGCTGTTCGCCAGCGAGCAGGTGCAGGAGACCGCCGGCATCGCCGACGACGCCAAGGCGTTGCAACGCCTGGCCAGGCTGACGCCGGCCTTCCTTTCCGCGACCCGCGGTCCGCTCGGTACGATCTGGCTGAACGAGGCAGGCGAGCCGGAAGAGACGGCGGCCTTCCCGGTCCAGGCGGTCGATACGCTCGGCGCCGGCGACGTCTTTCATGGCGCCTTCGCGCTTGGCCTCGCCGAGGGTAAGGGGGTGCCGGAGGCGCTGCGATTCGCCGCGGCCGCTGCAGCACTGAAATGCACCCGCCATGGCGGCGGCATGGCTGCACCCCAACGTATTGAAGTTGAAGGGTTTTTGCGAGGGAGGCCCTAGAGCAATTCCATTAATGAGCCGAGATTATGGGCTTGCTGGGGAAAGATTTTCTCTATATCAGGGAAATCAGCCCCTGAAATGGAACAAAGTTCTTCAAATGACCGACCTCGCCGTCCAGATCCCCGAGACCAGCCGCCGCCTCGATGCCATCGACCGCAAGATCCTAATGGTGCTGCAGGAGGATGCCTCCCTGTCCGTCGCCGAGATCGGCGACCGCGTCGGCCTGTCCTCGACCCCCTGCTGGAAGCGCATCCAGCGCCTGGAGGCTGACGGCGTGATCCTGAAGCGGGTGGCCCTGGTCGACCAGAACAAGATCGGGCTCGGCATCTCCGTGTTCGTCTCGGTGGAGAGCTCCGACCATTCCGACGCCTGGCTGAAGAAATTCGCCGAAGCCGTCAGCGCGATGCCCGAGGTGATGGAGTTCTATCGCATGGCCGGCGACGTCGACTACATGCTGCGCGTCGTGGTCGCGGACATGCAGGCCTATGACGTGTTCTACAAGAAGCTGATCAGCGCCGTGCCGCTGAAGAACGTCACCTCGCGCTTCGCGATGGAGAAGATCAAGTCGGTGACGGCGCTGCCGATTCCGGCGGTGGTGGCGGCTTAGCTGCTCGACGGAGGACGACGCTCCTTCGGCAATCGTCATGGCCGGGCTTGTCCTGGCCATCCACGTCCTTGCATTCGCGCAAGAGGAGAGGCGTGGATGCCCGGGACAAGCCCGGGCATGACGGCGGAGATAGCGGCGTCCAGTATCTGAAACTGCTCAAATCGTCTGATTGTACTCGCCGACCTCGGGATGCGTACGCAGCACGCTGTTCACCATCTCGAACATGTCGTGCATGCGCTGCTCCGAGACCGGACTCTCGACCACGACGACGAGCTCGGGCTTGTTCGAGGAGGCGCGCACCAGGCCCCAGCTGCCGTCCTCGACCGTGACGCGCACGCCGTTGACGGTGACGAGATCGCGGATCGCCTGTCCCCCGATCCTGGCGCCCTTGGCCTGCAAGCCCTCGAAATGCTTCACCACCTGGTCGATGACGCCGTACTTGGTCTCGTCGGCGCAATGCGGCGACATGGTCGGCGACGACCATGTCTTCGGCAGCGCGTTCTTCAGGTCCGCCATCGACTTGCCCGGCGCGCGGTCGAGCATGTCGCAGATCGCGATCGCCGACACCAGGCCGTCGTCATAGCCGCGTCCATACGGCTTGTTGAAGAAGAAATGGCCGGACTTCTCGAAGCCCGCCAGCGCGCCGGTCTCGTTGGTGCGGCGCTTCATGTAGGAATGGCCGGTCTTCCAATAGGCGACCTTGGCGCCCTGCTTCTGCAGCACCGGATCGGTGACGAACAGGCCGGTCGACTTCACGTCGACGATGAACTGCGCGTCCTTGTGGATCGCCGACATGTCGCGCGCCAGCATCACGCCGACCTTGTCGGCAAAGATCTCCTCGCCGGTATTGTCGACGACGCCGCAGCGATCGCCGTCACCGTCGAAGCCGAGGCCGACATCGGCCTTGTGATGCAGCACCGCATCGCGGATCGCGTGCAGCATCTCCATGTCTTCGGGGTTCGGATTATATTTCGGGAAGGTGTGGTCGAGCTCGGTGTCGAGCGGGATCACTTCGCAGCCGATCGCCTCCAGCACCTGCGGCGCGAAGGCGCCGGCGGTGCCGTTGCCGCAGGCCGCGACGACCTTGAGCTTGCGCTTGAGCTTCGGCCGATTGGTGAGATCGGCGATGTAGCGCGCCGGGTAATTCTCGTGGAACTGGTAGGAGCCGCCGGCCTTGTTCTTGAAATCGGCATTGAGCACGATCTCCTTGAGCCGCGTCATCTCATCGGGGCCGAAGGTCAGCGGACGGTTGGCGCCCATCTTCACGCCGGTCCAGCCATTGTCGTTGTGCGAGGCCGTCACCATCGCAACAGCGGGCACATCGAGATCGAACTGGGCGAAATAGGCCATCGGCGTCACCGCGAGGCCGATGTCGTGCACCTTGCATCCCGCCGCCATCAGGCCGGAGATCAGCGCGTATTTGATCGAGGCCGAATAGCCACGGAAGTCGTGCCCGGTGACGATCTCCTGCTTGACGCCGAGCTCGGCGATCAGCGCGCCCAGCCCCATGCCGAGCGCCTGCACCCCCATCAGGTTGATTTCCTTCTGGAACAACCAGCGCGCGTCGTATTCGCGAAAGCCCGTGGGCTTCACCATCGGCTCGGATTCGAAGGCGTAGGTGTTGGGCAGAAGGACGGATTTCGGCTTCGGGAACATTGAGACGGTCTCGTGAAGGGCGGGAATTGAGGCAGCCTTAGCGAATGCAGGGCCGCAGCGGAAGGCGGGAATGAAGGCTTATGGCCGATAATTGCGGCAGTTTGGTAACGAAGAAACGTTACCGCGAGGGCGGTCGAGGCAAATAGCTATCTTGAAATGGACGGCGCTTGATCGCGAAAGGCTCCGCCTACTGCTCCAGCACCATCTGGCCGTTGGAATATTCGAAGCGCTTCAGGCGGGACAGGAAGGAGAGCCCGAGCAGGTTCTCCGACAGCGCCTCGTCGGGCAGCACCATGGCGTCGACGTCGCGCACGACCAGACCGCCAACCTCGAGCATCGCGATGCGGGTGCGCGCGGCCTTGATGGTGCCGTTGGCGGTGGAGACGGTGGCGTTGTAATCGCTGCGCGAAGGACGCAGGCCAAAGCGGGCCGCCGAGGTCTCATTCAGCGCAACCACGGAGGCGCCGGTGTCGAGCATGAAGCCGATGCGCTGACCCTCGATCCGGCCTTCGGTCTGGAAATGACCGCGGCCATCGCGGGAAATGGCGAGGCTGCGGCCCCCGGCGGGCGCAGTGGCCGCGACGGCGACCGTGGTGCGCGGCACCGAGCTTGCGGAGGCGGAGCTCATCTTGTCCGCCATCTGCGCCATGAACGTGCCGAGGCCGATCATGACGGCTGCGATGATCATAATGTTACGCATCACACCACTTCCGAGCCGGAAAGCTCGATTTCAACACGCGGTACGCCAGGCCGCGAGCATTGCTGCGGCCAGAGCGATGCTATTTTGACGAAAAGGATGAGCGGACGGTTAATGCGCCCTCACGTCCCGCGCGGCTTGGCCCGCCTGGTCGGCACCGCGCTGGCCGGATCGTCCGGCCAGGGATGGCGCGGATAGCGGCCGCGCAGGTCGGAACGGACCGCGGCGTAGCTGCCGCGCCAGAAACCGGGAAGGTCGCGCGTCACCTGCACCGGGCGCTGCGCCGGCGACAGCAATTCCAGGACCAGCGGCACCTTGCCGGCGGCGATCGAGGGATGGCTGTTGAGGCCGAACAATTCCTGCAGCCGCACCGCGATGGTCGGCCCCTGCTCGGCCTCGTAGTCGATCGCGAGCATGCTTCCGGTCGGCGCCTCGAAATGCGTCGGCGCCTCGCGCTCGAGCCGCGCGCGCATCTCCCACGGCAGCAGCGCCATCAGCGCGTCGGAGAGATCGCCGGGCGAAATGTCCTTGAGCGCGATCTTGTCGTAGAGCGCCGGCACCAGCCAGTCGTCGCGGCGCGCGATCAATCCCTCGTCGGACAGGTCGGGCCAGCTGTCGCCCTCGGCCTTGCGCAGGAACATCACCCGGTCGCGCCATTGCTTTGCAGCCTTCGACCAGGGCAGCCGATCGAGGCCGGCGGCGATCAATCCATCCGCGAAGATACGCGCGGTATCCTCGGAGGGCGAGACGGCAAGTGTCGCTTCGGCCAGTGTGATCGCATGCAGCACGCGCTTGCGCCGCGCGCGCAGCGCCATCGCGCCGCGGTCGAACGAAATCTCGTCGGCGCTCTCGATATGCTCGGCGAAATGCCGCTCGATCTCGCTCTCAGTGATCTGCGCGGCGAGCAGGATACGCCCGCTCGCCGCCGTCCCGGTCATCTCGCCGATCGCGATGTAGGGCGCGCGGGCGAGCGAGGAGGTCTGCTCGACGGCGGCGCCGCGGCCGTTGGCCAGCACGAAACTGCCATTGCCGCGATTGCGTGCGACGCGATCGGGGAAGGCATAGGCGAGCATCAAGCCGGTCGAGAGATCATCCTGCGGCCCGGCCTTCTCCGACGCCGCCACTTGCGAGGCCCAGCGCCGCGCCAGATCGCGCGCGCTGGCGGCGCGCGGCGAACGGTCGCGGCGAAACTGGTCGCGCCGCTGCTCGAGATCGACGCTGTCGCCGCCAAGCCCGCGCTCGGTGATGATGGCCGCGATCTCGGCGGCGGCTTCGCCCTCGCCTGCGCGATGCGAATCCACGATCATGCGCGCCAGCCGCGGCGGCAGCGCCAGTGCACGCAGGCTTTTTCCCTCTGCGGTGATGCGGCCATCGCCATCGAGTGCGTTGAGCTCGGAGAGGAGGCTTTTTGCCTCTTTCCACGCGGGCGCCGGCGGCGGATCGAGGAACGACAGCGCGGCGGGATCGCTCACGCCCCATTGCGCGAGATCGAGCACCAGCGAAGACAGGTCGGCGCTCAAAATTTCCGGCTGGGTGTAGGGCGCGAGCGAAGCCGTCTGCGGCTCGTCCCAGAGCCGGTAGCAGACACCCGGCTCGGTGCGGCCGGCGCGACCGCGGCGCTGATCCACTGCCGCACGCGCGGCGCGCACGGTCTCGAGCCGCGTCAGCCCGATGTCGGGCTCGTAGCGCGGCACGCGGGCAAGACCGGAATCGACCACGATGCGTACGCCTTCGATCGTCAGCGAGGTCTCCGCGATCGACGTCGCCAGCACCACCTTGCGCATGCCTTTGGGTGCAGGCGAAATGGCGCGATCCTGCACGGCGGCATCGAGCGCGCCGAACAGCGGCACGATCTCGATCGAGGCGTCTTGCACGCGCTCGCCGAGGAAATTCTGGGTGCGGCGGATTTCGGCGGCGCCCGGCAGGAACGCCAGCACCGAGCCGCTGTCGGCACGCAGCGCCGAAGCAATCGCATCCGCCATCTGCCGCTCGATGGGCGCATCCGCCTTGCGGCCGAGATAGCGCGTCTCGACGGGGAAGGCCCGCCCCTCGCTCTCGACGACGGGCGCTTCCCCAAGCAGCCTTGCGACGCGCGCGCCATCGAGCGTCGCCGACATCACGAGGATGCGCAGGTCTTCGCGCAGACCGGTCTGCGCATCGCGCGCCAGCGCGAGGCCCATATCGGCATCGAGCGAGCGCTCGTGGAATTCGTCGAACAGGATGGCGGCAACGCCTGACAGCTCGGGATCGTCGAGGATCTGGCGGGTGAAGATGCCTTCGGTCACCACCTCGATGCGCGTGGTGCGCGAGATCTTCGAGCCGAACCGGACGCGATAGCCGACGGTCTCGCCGGCGCGCTCGCCCAGCGATTTGGCCATGCGGTCGGCGCTGGCGCGCGCCGCGATACGCCGCGGCTCCAGCACGATGATCTTCTTGCCCTTCGCCCAGGGCGCATCGAGCAAGGCCAGCGGCACGCGCGTGGTCTTGCCGGCCCCGGGCGGCGCCACCAGCACGGCGGCATTGCTGGACTCCAGCGCGCGCGACAAATCGTCGAGCACGGCATCGATCGGGAGGGGTGTGTCGAAACTGCGGGGCAAGATCTCGCATCCGTCATCACCCGCCTTGCGCGCCGGGCGGGTGATCCAGTCAACTCAGATCCCGATCATCACGAAGATCGGGATTACTGGATACCCCGCCTTCGCGGGGTATGACAATCGTGTGTGGCGATCAGCCCTGCACAGGCGGGCGGCCGATGCTGTCATAGGTGAAGCCGGCGGCTTCCATGTCTTCGGGGCGGTAGATGTTGCGCAGGTCGACGACCACGGGCTGCGCCATGACGCTCTTCAGCCGGTCGAGATCGAGCGCACGGAACTGCACCCATTCGGTGACAATGACGAGCGCGTCGGCACCTTGCGCGCAGGAATAGGCGTCCTCGCAATAGGTGATATCGGGCAGCTCGCCCTTGGCCTGCTCCATGCCGACGGGATCGAACGCCTTGACCGTCGCGCCCATGTCGATCAGGCCTGTCACCAGCGGGATCGACGGCGCATCGCGCATGTCGTCGGTGTCGGGCTTGAAGGTGAGGCCGAGCACCGCAATGGTCTTGCCGCGCAGCGAGCCGCCGAGCGCCTGGCTGACCTTGCGCGCCATCGCGCGCTTGCGATTTTCGTTCACGGCCAGCACGGATTCGACGATGCGCAAGGAGACGTCGTAATCCTGCGCGATCTTGATCAGCGCCTTGGTGTCCTTCGGGAAGCACGAGCCGCCGAACCCGGGACCGGCATGCAGGAATTTGGTGCCGATGCGGTTGTCCAGGCCAATGCCGCGCGCGACCTCCTGGACGTTGGCGCCGGCCTTTTCCGAGAGATCGGCGATCTCGTTGATGAAGGTGATCTTGGTCGCGAGAAACGCGTTCGCGGCGTATTTGATCATCTCGGCGGTGCGACGCTCCGTGAACATCAGCGGCGCCTGGTTCAGCGACAGCGGACGGTAGATGTCGCCCATCACCTTGCGGCCGCGCTCGTCGGAGGTGCCGACCACGACCCGATCGGGAAATTTGAAGTCACGGATCGCCGCGCCCTCGCGCAGAAATTCTGGATTGGAGGCGACCACGACGTCGGCTTTGGGATTGGTCTCGCGGATGATGCGCTCGACCTCGTCGCCGGTGCCCACCGGCACGGTCGACTTCGTCACCACGACGGTGAAACCGGTGAGCGACCGCGCGATCTCCTTCGCTGCGGCGTAGACATAGGAGAGGTCGGCGTGGCCGTCGCCGCGCCGCGACGGCGTGCCGACCGCGATGAACACGGCATCGGCATCGGCGACCGGCTTGGACAAATCGGTGGTGAAGTCGAGCCGCTTGGCCTTGACGTTGGTCGCGACCAACTCGTCGAGGCCGGGCTCGTAGATCGGAATCTCGCCGCGATGGAGCGCCGCGATCTTCTTCTCGTCCTTGTCGACGCAGGTGACGTCGTGACCGAAATCAGCAAAGCAGGCTCCGGACACCAGTCCCACGTAACCCGTGCCGATCATCGCGATGCGCATGAAAATCCCTGTTTTAGATTGGTTAACGAAACCCCGACACGGGGCGGTTTAGCATTTTCCCGAGGGGAGGGAACAGTCCGCAGGCAAAAAAGCGGCATGGGAATTGAACCGGTAAAGAAGTCGGAAACCGTGCAGGCCCCACACTGCCTCGCACCCGAACAGGACAGGGCGGAACGCGCCTCGAAAAGAGACACCATGGCACCATCTGGCACAATTGCAGGGAGCGGAGGCAGCCAATCCCCTTCTGCCGCGCGTGTCGACTGGATCGACTACGCCAAGGGCATTTGCATCATCATGGTCGTGATGATGCATTCGGTGCTGGGGGTCGAACTCGCCGCCGGCGAGACCGGTTTCATGCATGTCGCCGTGGCCTTCGCAAAGCCGTTCCGGATGCCGGATTTCTTCCTGATCTCGGGCCTGTTCCTGCCACTGGTGATCGATCGGGACTGGCGAACCTATCTCGACCGCAAGGTGGTGCATTTCGCCTATTTCTATGTCGTCTGGGTGACAATCCAATTCGGCTTCAAGGCGCCCGCTTTCGCGGCGGAGACGAGCTGGCATCACGTTGGTCTCCTGTATCTCGAATCCTTCATCGAGCCGTTCGGCACGCTGTGGTTTATCTATCTGCTGCCGGTCTTCTTCGTCGTCACAAAACTGACACGCAAATTCCCGCCGCTCGCGATCTGGCTGGTCGCCGCCGCCCTGGAGACAGCCCGGATCTCGACCGGCTGGACCGCGATCGACGAGTTCTGCTCACGCTTCGTCTATTTCTATTCGGGCTATCTGTTCGCGCCCTACGTGTTCGCGCTGTCGGATCGCGCGCGGAAGCATCCCGTCCTTGCGCTCGCAGCGCTCGCGACCTGGGCACTGGTCAATGCCGGCCTCGTCGCGTCGGGGGCCAGCGAATGGAAGGTCGTCTCGCTCGTGCTCGGCTTTGCCGGTGCCTGCGCCATCATCACGATGGGCACGCTGCTCGCGCGCGCGCAGTGGCTGAACTTCTTCCGCTTCTGCGGCGAGCATTCGATCGTGATCTATCTCGCCTTCTTCCTGCCGATGGCGGCAACGCGGACGCTGCTGCTGCGCACCGGCATCATTCCCAATATCGGCACGGTATCGCTGATCGTCACCGTCGCCGGCGTACTCGGCGCACTCGCGATCTGGCGGGGCGCGTTACGGCTCAATGCGCACTTCCTGTTCGAGCGGCCGGAGGCGTTCTGGATTGCGCCGAAGAAGGCTGGGCCGGTGTTGCAGGCGGCGGAGTAGCAATCTGTCGTCCCTGCGAAAGCAGGGACCCATACCGCGTGATCTATCGATGGATCGTGGCTTCCGTACCAGGGCCTCGTCACCACCAGCCTTCGCCAAACTCCTCCCTGTGGCTATGGGTCCCGGATCGACGCTCCGCTCCCGGCAACGCTACGCGTTGCCAAGAGCTGCGCTTGTCCGGGACGACAATTGAGTGTGGGCTGAGGGCAAAAATCCCCTTCCCAAGGCTGTCAAAGCCCGCAAAAATTCATACATTGCGGCCATGCCAAAGACCTCCCCGAAGACCTCCGCCAAAGCCGATCCCCCCACTGCCGCGACAGCTGCTGCCAAACCGGTTGCAGCAAAGGCGGCCGGCAAGGGCGACCACATCTTCCTGGTCGACGGTTCCGGCTACATCTTCCGCGCCTACCACGCGCTGCCGCCGCTGAACCGCAAGTCCGACGGCCTGCAGGTCAACGCCGTGCTCGGTTTCTGCAACATGCTGTGGAAGCTGCTCCGCGACATGCCGGAAGACAACCGGCCGACGCACCTCGCGATCATCTTCGACAAGTCGGAGGTCACGTTCCGCAACAAGATCTACCCGGAATACAAGGCCCACCGGGCGCCGGCGCCTGACGATCTCATCCCGCAATTTGCGCTGATCCGCGAGGCGGTCCGCGCCTTCGACCTGCCCTGCCTGGAACAAGTGGGCTTCGAGGCCGACGACCTGATCGCAACCTATGTGCGGCAGGCCTGCGAGCGCGGCGCCAGCGCGACCATCGTGTCCTCCGACAAGGATTTGATGCAGCTCGTCACCGATTGCGTCACCATGTACGACACCATGAAGGATCGCCGCATCGGCATCCCAGAGGTGATCGAGAAATTCGGCGTGCCGCCGAACAAGGTCGTCGAGGTACAGGCTCTGGCCGGCGATTCCACCGACAACGTGCCCGGCGTGCCCGGCATCGGCATCAAGACCGCGGCGCAGCTGATCACCGAATATGGCGACCTCGATCAACTGTTGTTCCGCGCCGGCGAGATCAAGCAGCCCAAGCGGCGCGAGGCGCTGCTCGAGAATGCCGAGAAAGCGCGGATCTCGCGGCAGCTCGTGCTACTCGACGACAAGGTCGACCTCGATGTGCCGCTGGACGACCTCGCGGTCCACGAGCCCGACGCACGCAAGCTGATCGCCTTCCTGAAAGCCATGGAATTCACGACGCTGACGCGACGCGTCGCCGAATATTCGCAAATCGATCCCGCCAATGTCGATGCCGACCCTGGCTATGCCAGCGGCGCCAGCGTGTTCACGACGCTGCCGCCCTCCGATGTCGTGCCTGCGCCGGGCGGCGATACGTCGGCGCAAGCCCGGGCGAAAGAGCCCAACAAGTCAGCGGGCAAGGAGGACAAGGCTGCGAGCCCGAAGGGCGCGCCGATCTCGCTGGCCGCCGCGCGCGAAGAGGCGCTGCGCAAGCTTCCAGTCGATCGCGCCAAATATCAAACGATCAAGTCGCTCGAGGAGCTCAACGCCTTCATCGCCCGCATCCACGATACCGGTCATGTCGCGGTCGAGATCCGCGGAAATTCGATCGATCCGATGCAGGCCGATTTCTGCGGCATCGCGCTGGCGCTGGCGCCGAACGAGGCCTGCTATGTGCCGCTGGCGCACAAGCAAGCTGGCGGCGGGGCCGGCCTGTTCGACGCCGGCCTTGCACCTGATCAGGTCAAGCATGCCGATGCGATCGACGCCCTGCGGCCGGTGCTGGAATCGGCGGGCATTCTCAAGATCGGCTTCGATCTCAAATTCACCGCCGTCATGCTGGCGCAGCACGGCATCACCTTGCGCAACACCGACGATGCGCAGTTGATCTCCTACGTGCTCGATGCCGGCCGCGGGTCGCACGCGATCGAATCGCTGTCCGAGCGCTGGTTCGGACACGCCATGCTGAAGGAGAACGAGCTGCTCGGCAGCGGCAAGGGCAAGATCACCTTCGACCAGGTGCCGATCGACAAGGCCGCGGCACTGTCGGCGGAAGGCGCCGACGTCGCCTTGCGCGCCTGGCGCGTGCTGAAGCCGCGCCTGGTCGCCGAGCATATGACCGCGGTCTACGAGACGCTGGAGCGGCCGCTGGTTGCGGTGCTTGCGCGCATGGAGCGGCGCGGCATCTCGATCGACCGCCAGGTGCTGTCGCGCCTGTCCGGCGACTTCGCCCAGACCGCGGCCCGCGTCGAGGCCGAGATCCAGGAGATCGCGGGCGAGCCGGTCAATGTCGGCAGCCCCAAGCAGATCGGCGACATCCTGTTCGGCAAGATGGGACTGTCGGGCGGCACCAAGACCAAGACCGGCGCCTGGTCGACCACCGCGCAGGTGCTCGACGAGCTCGCCGAGCAGGGCCATGACTTCCCGAAGAAGATCCTGGAATGGCGCCAGGTCTCGAAGCTGAAATCGACCTACACCGACGCGCTGCCGACCTACGTCAATCCGCAGACCCATCGCGTGCACACGACCTACGCGCTGGCCGCGACCACGACGGGCCGGTTGTCGTCGAACGAGCCGAATTTGCAGAACATCCCGGTGCGCACCGAGGACGGCAGAAAAATCCGCCGCGCCTTCATCGCAACACCCGGACACAAGCTCGTCTCCGCGGACTATTCGCAGATCGAGCTCAGGCTGCTGGCGGAGATCGCCGACATTCCCGTGCTGAAGCAGGCGTTCCGCGACGGTCTCGACATTCACGCCATGACGGCGTCGGAAATGTTCGGCGTGCCGATCAAGGGCATGCCGAGCGAGATCCGCCGCCGCGCCAAGGCGATCAATTTCGGCATCATCTACGGCATCTCCGCGTTCGGCCTCGCCAACCAGCTCGGCATCGCCCGCGAGGAGGCCTCGGCCTACATCAAGAAATATTTCGAGCGCTTCCCCGGCATCCGCGCCTACATGGACGAGACGCGCGATTTCTGCCGGCAGAATGGCTATGTCACCACGCTGTTCGGCCGCAAATGCCACTACCCCGACATCAAGGCCTCCAACGCCTCGGTGCGTGCCTTCAACGAGCGCGCCGCGATCAACGCGCGGCTCCAGGGCACCGCGGCCGACATCATCCGCCGCGCCATGACGCGGGTGGAGGATGCCCTCGCCGAGAAGAAGCTGTCGGCGCAAATGCTGCTGCAGGTGCACGACGAATTGATCTTCGAGGTGCCCGACGCCGAGGTCGAGGCGACGCTCCCCGTCGTGCAGCACGTGATGCAGGACGCACCGTTCCCGGCCGTGCTGCTGTCGGTGCCACTGCACGTCGATGCGCGCGCGGCGACCAACTGGGACGAGGCGCATTGAGGCGGCTCTTTACCTCTCCCGCTTGCACTCGCTGACGCCACACGGTCGGTGTCGTCCCCGCGAAAGCGGGGACCCATATCCACTGGATCGGGTTTGGCGAAGATTGCCCATGACTATCGCGCGTCAAACTTCTCCCTGGGGGTATGGGTCCCCGCGTTCGCGGGGACGACGTTGGAGTGACATGCGAGAACCTGAATTGTCCTCCGAGCAATTGCGCGATGGCCCCACCTCGCCTCGCATATTAGAACCGTGCCATCTCCCGCACCGGTTCACCCATGCCCCACACCTCAGCCCTGCTCGGCTTCGCCCTCGTCTGCCTTGGCCTCGTGCTCACGCCGGGGCCGAACATGATCTATCTGATCTCGCGCTCGATCACGCAGGGGCCGGCGGCGGGCATCGTCTCGCTCGGCGGCGTGGCGCTCGGCTTCGTGTTCTATATGCTGTGCGCGGCGTTCGGCATCACGGCGCTCTTGCTCGCCATTCCCTTTGCCTATGACGCGCTGCGCTTTGCCGGCGCGGGCTATCTGCTCTGGCTCGCCTGGCAGGCGATGAAGCCGGGCGGACGTTCGCCATTCCAGGTGAAACAGCTCGCCATCGACAGTCCGCGCAAATTGTTCGCGATGGGTTTCGTCACCAACCTGCTCAACCCGAAGATCGCGATGCTGTATCTCGCGCTGCTGCCGCAGTTCATCGATCCCACCGCCGGCAGCGTGCTGACGCAGTCGGTAGTGCTCGGCGCAATCCAGATCGCGATCAGCGTCAGCGTCAACGCGATGATCGCGCTCGCGGCGGGATCGATCGCGCAGTTCCTTTCGAACCGGCCGAGCTGGATGCTGGTGCAGCGCTGGCTGATGGGCACGGTGCTGGCCGGGCTCGCGGTGCGGATGGCGGTCGAAGCGAAGAAGGTGTGAGGCACTTTCTTCCTTCTCCCCTTGTGGGAGAAGGTGGCGCGAAGCGCCGGATGAGGGGTTCTCTCCGCTCGCAAGACTGTTCGTGAGGATGGAGACCCCTCACCCGTCTCGCCGCTTCGCGTCGATCCACCCTCTCCCACAGGGGGAGAGGGCAAGACCCCATCAATCCAGCTTCGCCTCCATGCCCCGCTTCACCGCCGGGCGCGCCATCAAGGCTTCGTACCAGCGCTTGACGTTGGGGAAGTCGGCCAGCTCAACCTTGTGGCGAGGGTGACGCCAGGCCCAGCCCAGGATGGCAAAATCGGCAATCGAGAGGTCGCCGGCGACGAAGTCGCGGCCGTCCAGGCGATGGTCTAGCACGCCGTAGAGCCGGCGGGTCTCGGCCATAAAGCGCTTCAGGCCGTAGGCGCGATCCTGCTCGTTCTCGAGCGCGATGAAATGGTGCACCTGGCCCGGCATCGGGCCGAAGCCGCCCATCTGCCACATCAGCCATTCATAGACCGGGATCCGAGCACCCAGCGATTTCGGCAGGAATTTGCCGGTCTTTTCACCGAGATAGAGCAGGATCGCGCCTGATTCGAAGATGCTGACGGGCTTGCCGTCCGGGCCCTCGGGGTCGACGATCGCGGGAATCTTGTTGTTCGGGGAGAGCTTGAGGAACCCCGGTGCCATCTGCTCGCCCTTGGTGATGTTCACCGGAATCACCTTGTAGGGCAGCCCCATTTCCTCCAGCGCGACCGAGATCTTGCGGCCGTTCGGCGTGTTCCAGGTGTGCAGCTCGATGGTCATTCCTTGCTTCCTTCCCCAACAGGTTTGGCACCCCACCTACTCCAGAACGTCGCGCCCCCACAACCGGCGGTCGGGGATGGCCGATCCCTGTTGACGAGGGACGCCCCCTCTGGAATGTCGCGGCTGTCGCGGATAAATTCCGCCTCCTCTAAAAACGCTCCCGAGGGACCGCCGTGTCGAAATCAGCCTCCCGCGCCCGCCTGTTCGAAATCATCCGCCGGCGCTCATTCGGCCGCGGCGAGGTGACGCTCGCGTCGGGCCGCAAGAGCGATTTCTACTTCAACCTCAAGCCGACCATGCTCGACCCCGAGGGGGCGACCCTGCTCGCCGAGCTGACCTATGAGGCGCTGAAGGACGACAACCTCGATTTCATCGGCGGCCTCGAGATGGGCGCGGTGCCGCTCGCCGGGGCGCTGGCGCAGATCTCCTGGATCAAGGGCCATCCGATCGCGGCGTTCTTCGTGCGCAAGAAGCCGAAGGAGCACGGCGCCAAGCTCGCGATCGAAGGCCTGCCAAGAGGCGAGACGCTCGAGGGCAAGCGCGTCGTGATCGTCGAGGACGTCACCACGACAGGCGGCTCGGCGATGAAGGCGGTGGAATCGGTGCGCGAGACCGGCGCCGAGGTGGTGCTGGTGCTGACCATGGTCGACCGCGAGGAAGGCGCCACCGACACGTTCGGTGCGGCCGGCCTGCCATTCCGCTCGCTGTACAAGGCCTCGGAATTCTTGAAGGCGTGAGACAGCAAAACTTTCTCTGCCGTCATGCCCGGGCCTGAGCCGGGCATCCACGTCTTGGCAACACGAGGATCGTGGATGGCCGGGACAAGCCCGGCCATGACGGGCTACACGATCGTCTCCCCTCAACCGCTCATTTACCATCCCGCCTTATGGTGAATCATGTGCTGAGACCCCTTGCGGTCCAGCCGCTTCAGTAGCGTCGGGTGGAGTAAGCGTTTGCGTACAGTCCTGTCCCATGCGCGCCAGCGGCGTCGCGCGATGCTCGTGGCCGCCACCCTTGGAGCACCGCTGCTTGCGGCTCCGGCCCCGGTTTCGGCCGAAGGCCTGTTCGACTTCTTCTTCGGCGGCATGCAGCAGCAGCGGCCGCAGCGCGAGGTGCCGCAACAGGCGAGCTCCTACGCCGATCCCTTCACCGGGCAGCAAAATGCCGCAACCCCGCAATATGTGCCGCCGACCCGCTCGGCGGCGGCCGGCGGCTCCGGCCCGGCCTTCTGCGTGCGCAGTTGCGATGGCAAATATTTTCCGCTGATGCGCGGCCTCACCTCGCCGGCCCAGATGTGTCAGGCGTTCTGTCCTGCCAGCGCGACCAAGGTCTATTTCGGCTCCTCGATCGACGGCGCCGCGTCGCAGACCGGCGAACGTTACGCCGACAGCGAGAACGCGTTCGCCTATCGCAAGGCGCTGCGCGCCGACTGCACCTGCAACGGCCGCGAGCCGGTCGGCCTTGCCCCGGTCGATCTCGCGCTCGACTCCTCGCTGAAAGCCGGCGACGTGATCGCCACCACTGACGGCCTCGTCGCCTATACCGGCATCCGCGTCGGCAACGACCAGGCCGCCGACTTCACCCCGGTTGCCTCCTATCCCGGCCTCACCGCGCAAGTCCGCGCCCGCCTCGGCGAGATGAAGGTGGCCCCGGTGCGGGCAGAGACGGTGTCGGCAGATGCGCCCGCTGCGGAGATCGTGCGCGGAGCGCTGCCCGATGTGACGGTGCCGAAGACGGCAAAGCCGGCGAAGCGGGCGGGGCTGGATTGATCTCGTGTCCCGGACGGCGGCGCAGCGCGAAGCGATGCGACGCAGAGCCGGGACCCGGAATGCCGCGAGATGGGCCCCGGCTCTGCAGCGCACCGCTGAAGGAGCGCTGCGCTTTGTCCGGGGCACGGCGATCACCTCCCGATAATCACCCCGATCACGTTCGGCGCCGCCAGATATTTCTCCTCGATCGCCGCGCGCGCGGCGGCGCGGTTGTCCGGCGTCAGCAAGCCGCGTTTCTCGGCCAGGATCATCCAGCAGAAGCCCCACCAGTCCGTCAGCATGCCCTGATCGCCGACGAGGTCGTAACCCTGCTCGGCCGCGAAGATGCGCGCATGGGCTTCGTCCAGCGTGTCCAGAAACAGATGATCCTCGGTCGAGAACAGATCGTCGCTGACGTCGTCGATGGTGTAACCCCAGATCGACTGGCACACCGCGTTGAATTCGCGGTCGAACTGGTCGTCATCGATCCTCTGGCGCCGGGCCGCCTGATGCAGCCGCGACAGCGAGCGCGCGAAATCGGCGATGCGGGTGAGGGCAAATTGATCGAAGGCGATGGTGGACATGTAGTCCTCGCAAGTCTGACAGACGCTAGATATTGTGCCGGCAACGCGCCGAATCACAATGATATATCAAAGACTTGCTAAAGTGTTCTTAATTTGTTCCGAACCCGGCAACGGTCCGCGAAAGTTTTGATGGCCGGAAATGAAAGGGGCCGCCTCGCAGCGGCCCCTTGCCGGTTACAATCTTGTTCGGGATCAGAAATTCCAGCCCCGGCAAGCCTAACGTTAGAACCGGCGACGGGCTTGTGCGATTCCGGAAAACTACTGAACGTAGTGCTGTCCCAATTTTTCGCCTCAGGAGCAGCGCGAGGCCGCGATGGCGTGGACACGGCGGTCGCCGAGCAGATGGGCGACAAAACCGTTGGCGGGAAAGATCTTTGCGAAGGCGGCGTCGCGGATGCTGAGGCCGCCGGCATAGGCGCCGAACGCCGGCATCACCGCACGCATCCCGTCGGAGGCGAAGCAGCGACGCTCCATCGAGCGGCCGCGCGCGGAGACGCGCGCCTTGGGATGGAGATGGCCGGCGATTTCGCCGCGCGCCCCGGTGGGCTCATGACGGAAGGTGATCGGGCCGATCGCGACCTCGTCGGCGATGGTGCCGCCGAGATCGCGCGGCAGCATCGGATCGTGATTGCCGGAGATCCAGATCCAGTCGCGGCCGGTCTGGAGCGCTGTGACCGCATCGCGATTATCCGGCGACAACCGCTCATGCGCGGTGCGGTCATGAAAGCTGTCGCCGAGGGCGATGACCACGCCGGGATCATGGCGGGAGATGACAGCAGCGAGACGGCTCAGCGTTGCCAGCGTATCGTAGGGCGGGAGCAGCACGCCGCGGGCGGCGAAGCTGGAGCCTTTTTCCAGATGCAGGTCGGAGACGACGAGCAGGCGCTGCTCTTCCCAGAACAGGGCGCCGGAAAGATCGGCGGCGAAGGTCACATCGCTGATGGTGACTGTGGACACGCGCATGTCGTCGACGTCTCCTGAAACCTGCGCGCCAATCGTCACGTCCGAACCTGCTGCTATCCCATCGCCTCTTTGACGAGCTCATCGGCGGCTTCCGCCAAAAGCTCATCTGCAGCTTCGCCATAAACTGACTCGCGACCGATTTCCAGCATCACGGGCACCGCCAGCGGGGAGACGCGGTCGAGTTCCCGGTGCGTGATGCGGCCGTGGATGCGGGCGAGCATGTCGCCCAAGCGGCGCAAATCGAGCAGGCCGGTGGCGGCATCGGCGCGCGCGGCGCGCAACAGGACGTGATCGGCCTGATGCTTGCGCAGCACGTCGTAGACGAGATCGGTCGAGAACAACACCTGACGGCGGCTCTTCTCTTCGCCGGTGTGCCGGCGCGTGATCAGGCCGGAGATGATCGCGCAATTGCGGAAGGTGCGCTTCATCAGGGCGGACTCGGCGAGCCAGGCCTCCAGATCGTCGCCGAGCATATCAGGGTCGAACAGCGCATTGAGGTCGATCCGGCCGTCGCGGATCATGAAGGAGAGATCGCCGAGCGCCCAGATCGCCACCGCATATTCGTTGGCGACGAAGCCGAGCGGCCGGGCGCGGGCGCGCTCCAGCCGGCGCGTCAGCAGCATGCCGAGGGTCTGATGCGCGAGACGGCCCTCGAAGGGATAGCAAACGATGTAGTGCTTGTTGGCGCGCGGAAAGCTCTCGACCAGGAGCTCGCGCACCGCCGGCACGCGCGAGACGTCCTTTTGCAGCGACAGCCAGTCGCGCACCTGCTCCGGCAAGCCGCCCCAGGCGCGGCCGTCATCGAGCAGCCGGCGCACGCGCTCGGCGAGATAGGTCGAGAGCGGAAACTTGCCGCCCATATAGGACGGCACTTTCGGGTCCTTGTCGTTGGCGCGGGAGACATAGACCTGGTCCTCGACCAGGGTTTCATAGCGCACCACCTCGCCTGAGAACACGAAGGTGTCACCGGGGCTCAAGCCCTCGATGAAGGCTTCCTCGATCTCGCCGAGCAACCGACCCCCGCGCGCGATCACGCCGGTCGACCCCGCTCCGCCACGGCGCGAACGCACCAGGCGCACCTTCAGCATGTCGTCCTCGACGATGGTGCCGACATTCATCCGGTAGCTCTGCCGCACCTTGGGATTGGCGACGCGCCAGCGGCCCTGCTTGTCCTGCTTGATGCGGGCAAAGCGTTCGTAGGTCTTCAGCGCGTAGCCGCCGGAGGCGACGAAATCGACGACGTCATCGAAATCCGTCCGCGACAAGTCTGCGTAAGGCGCGGCGGTGCAGACCTCGCCATACAGATCATCGCTGAGGAACGGCTCGCCGCAGGCGCAGCCGAGCACGTGCTGGGCCAGCACATCGAGCGCGCCGGTGCGCAAGGGTGGCGTGTCCTGCGCGTTCTCGGCAATGGCATCGATGGCGACGCGGCACTCCAGCACTTCAAAACGGTTGGCCGGTACCAGCACCGCGCGCGAGGCTTCGTCGAGGCGGTGGTTGGCGCGGCCGATCCGCTGCATCAGGCGCGAGGAGCCCTTGGGCGCCCCGATATTGACGACGAGATCGACGTCGCCCCAGTCGACGCCGAGGTCGAGCGAAGAGGTGCAGACCACGCCGCGCAGGCGTCCCGCCGACATGGCGTCCTCGACCTTGCGGCGCTGCGCGACATCGAGCGAGCCGTGATGCAGCGCGATCGCGAGCCCGTCGTCATTCATGCTCCAGAGATTCTGGAACAGCATCTCGGCCTGGCTGCGGGTGTTGACGAAGACCAGCGTGGTCTTGTTCGCCTTGATCAGATCGTAAATCTCAGGGAGCGCGTGGCGCGCGCTGTGGCCGGCCCAGGGCAGTCGCTCGCGCGTATCCAGCATCTCGACCAGAGGTGGCGCCGCGCCGCCGGCGATGACGATGTCGGCGGCAGCTTCCTTGCCACCGGGCTGCGGCACCAGGAAGCGCGCGAGCTGATCCGGCTCGGCCACCGTTGCCGACAGGCCGATCGCGCGCATCTGCGGCGCCAGCTGCCACAGCCGCGCCAGCCCGAGCGAGAGCAGATCGCCGCGCTTGGACGTCACCAGCGCGTGCAGCTCGTCGAGTACGATGCGCTTCAGGGAGGAAAACAGGAACGGCGCATCATCCGAGGACAGCAGCAGCGCGAGCTGCTCGGGCGTCGTCAGCAACACATCAGGCGGATAACGCCGTTGCCGCTGCCGCCGCGACACCGGCGTGTCGCCAGTGCGGGTCTCGACCTTGATCGGCAGCGCCATCTCCGCAATCGGCCGCTCCAGATTGCGCGCGATGTCGACGGCGAGCGCCTTCAGCGGCGAGATATAGAGCGTGTGCAGGCCGCCGGCACGCTGCAGCGTGCGGCCGGTGGAGACGAGGCTCTGTTTCTCACCCGCCTTCCGTTCGGCTGCCTCGGTCGAAAGCTCCACCAGCGTCGGCAGAAATCCCGCCAGCGTCTTGCCGGCACCGGTCGGCGCGATCAGCAGGGCCGAGCGGTCCTCGCACGCCTTCTCCAGCAGCGCCAATTGATGCGCGCGCGGCGACCAGCCACGGGCTGCGAACCATTGCTGGAAGCGGCCAGGCAGCAGCGCGGCCGGCTCGGCCGATGTTTGGAGGATACGGGGCGGCACGGCATGACAGGTAAGCCGTAGGGATGGCTTCGTCGAGGGGTGCAACCCTCCTCTATACGAGGAGGACAATCACATATGGCATTTTGCGCGACCTGAGCGCGCGCCTCGTCCTTCGAGACGACCGCTTCGCGGTCTCCTCAGGATGAGGCTAAGCAGCATCGGTGCTCGTTGAAACCGCAGCCGCGCACTCGACCCTCATCCTGAGGGCCCGCCAACGGCGGGCGTCTCGAAGGATGGCCTCAGGAACCGCTCTCAGATGCGATTACCCGCCCGAGCCAGGGGGACCAGCGGTCTCACGCCCCGGCCGGCACCTGATCCAGAAACCCGGTCACGCTTCTGATGCGGCCGTCCTTCAGCACTGCGAAATCCGTGCCCTTGATCGGGCTGTCGGCGCCATCGGGACCAAGTCCCCACGAAAAGCGGATGTGATCGCCGTAGCCGTTGGGCTCGCCGATCAGCTTGAACTTGAAATCGGGAAAGCGCTGCTGCACGCCTGCGATCAGCGCCTCGATGCCGTCGCGGCCGTCGCCCTTCATCAGGGGATCGACATAGCTCGCATCGCTCGTCCAGTTGTCGCTGAGCAGCTCGCGGCGCCGGCCGGCCGTGCGTTCGTTCCAGAGCTCGATGTAGCGGCGGGCGATGGTGATGGGGTCGGTCATGGTGCTCTCCTTCGATGACGCCGTATTCGGCTGTCCCTGACTATCGAAGGATCGCGCGCGCCGATCGATTACCTCGCAGGTCATCGTTGCGCGAAATAAATGGAGCGCGATGATGTTGGCATCGCGCTCCATTCGCATGCGAATTGGTCGTGGGGATTACTTCGCGGCCGTGACCATGATCTCGACGGTGTATTGCGGCGCCGCCAGCTTGGCTTCGACGGTGGCGCGGGCGGGGGTATTGCCGGCCGAGACCCAGGCGTCCCACACTGCGTTCATCTCGCCGAACGTCTTCATGTCGGTGATGTAGATCGTGGCCGAGAGCAGCTTCGACTTGTCGGTGCCGGCCTTGGCGAGATGGCCGTCGATGGTGGCCAGGATGTCCTGGGTCTGCTTGGTCACGCTTTCGCCGGCGGCCTTGTTGGCGACGACACCGGCGAGATAGACGGTGTTGCCGTGCACGACGACCTGACTCATACGCGGGCCGGTTTCGAAACGCTGAATGCTCATTTGCGGATCTCCTCACTGGAATGGCGGCCCTGTCTAGCCCAGCACCTCGCGCCGTGCCACCCCGGGCACGCATGCGTTGCCTGCGGCGCATGCGTTGCCCCGCACGCATGCCGTCACCGCCGAGCATGTGCGCCTCACGGAAACTGACTGAAAAAAGCCCAGATCGTCTCGGCGCCATCGATGTCGCCGTTCTGCGGCCCGAGCAGGCCGGCTGCGACCCTCGGGAAGCGGGCATCCGGAGAAAATCCAGGCATGCGGTGGCCGCCATGGTTGATGCGATAGAGCACGACGTCGTGTCCCCTCGGGCAGCGCGATGAGATCCGGGTCACTGTCGATTGGTCTGCGGGCGCCTTGTCGGGCATGTCAGTCACGCTGGCATCGTCGGTCTCACAGCCATTGAGCTTGCGCCAGAACGCCAGCGTCCCCTCGGTCGACCAGAACCCGTCCGCGGCAAAATAGCTCGATCCGCGACCGCCCTCGTAGGGGACCAGCAGGTCGGCCGTGCCGTTCATGAGCAGCATCGGCAGCGGCCTTGACGGATGGCAAGTGACGGCGGCCTCGTCGGTGAGGTTCATGATCACGCTCGCGCCTGCCGCAAACAGATCGGCGCGGGCGCAGGCCATGGTCATCGCCATGGCGCCGCCATTGGAGACGCCCGCGATGAAGACGCGCTTTGCATCGGCCGTGCCGTCGGCCACCAGCTTCTCGACGAGCTTTGCGAGGAAGGCGATGTCGTCGGTGCCCGCCGGCGGTCCACGCAGGGCAGGCCCCGCCTTGGTTCGCGCATCCGCCCATGCATTGTTGAGCCCGTCCGGAAAGACCACAGCCAGGCCCTCGCGCTTTGCGACCTGCGGCCACGCCGTCCGCGCGACCATGTCGGCGCCGCGCTGGGTCTTGCCGTGCAGCACGATCACGAGCGGTGCCGGCTTCCTGGCCGGCAATTGCGCGGTGTAGGAGCGCTTTGCGCCGTTGACGTCGATCGTCTCGGCGGATGCAGCCGAAGCGGCGGCCAATGCCGCGACCACCGCCCCGATGCGCATCCACAGCCGCACGATCTAGCCCACCGCTTTGGCGGCGGCCCGGCCCGCATTGCGGCCCGAGAACAGGCAGCCGCCGAGGAAGGTGCCTTCCAGTGAGCGATAACCGTGCACGCCGCCACCGCCGAAGCCGGCGGCTTCGCCGACCGCATAGAGGCCGGGAATGACGCTGCCCTCGGCGCCGAACACACGCGAGTCGAGATCGGTCTCGAAGCCGCCCAGCGTCTTGCGGGTGAGGATGTTGAGCTTGACCGCGATCAGGGGCCCCTGCGCGGGATCCAGGATCCTGTGTGGGGAGGCAGTGCGGATCAACCTGTCGCCAATATAGCGGCGCGCATTGTGAATGTTCATCACCTGCGCATCCTTGACGTAAGCGTTGGCGATCTCGCGGTCGCGCGCCTCGATCTGCATCCTGATGTGCTCGAGCTTGAGGAGGTCGCTGCCGGCAAGCTTGTTCATCTCCGCAACAAGGTCCTCGATCTTGTCGCGTACGATGAAGTCGACACCATGGCTTTTGAATGCCTCGACCGGCGCCGGCGCGCCCTTGTTGGTGGCGCGGCGCAAGGTCATGCGCCAGCTCTTGCCGGTCAGGTCCGGGTTCTGCTCCGAGCCCGACAGCGCAAACTCCTTCTTGATGATGCTCTGGGTCAGGATGAACCAGGAATAATCATAGCCCGTCGACATGATGTATTTGAGCTGGCCGAGCGTGTCGGAGCCCGGGAATAGCGGCGCCGGCAATCGTGTGCCGGTTGCGTCGAACCACATCGAGGAGGGGCCGGGCAGGATGCGGATGCCGTGGCGCGGCCAGATGGGATTCCAGTTCTGGATGCCCTCGACATAATGCCACATGCGGTCGCGATTGATCAGCCGCGCGCCTGATGTCTCGGTGATGCCGATCATGCGGCCGTCGACATGTTCGGGCACGCCGGAGATCATGAATTTCGGGGGATCACCGAGCCGCTTCGGCCAGTTCTGCCGCACCAGCTCGTGATTGCCGCCGATGCCGCCGGACGCCACGATCACGGCCTGCGCCTTCAGCGCAAATTCGCCGACGACGTTCCGCGAGGAGCTCTTGCCGCGCTCGATCGTGTCGGGGGCGAGCACGGCGCCGCTGACGCCATCCACCGTGCCATTGGTGATCGAAAGCGCATCGACGCGGTGGCGGAACCTGAAGCTCAGCCGGCCGCTTTTCATCGCCTCGCGCGCGCGGCGCTCGAACGGCTCGACGATGCCGGGACCGGTGCCCCAGGTGACGTGAAAGCGCGGCACGGAATTGCCGTGGCCCATCGCGTCATAGCCGCCGCGTTCGGCCCAGCCGACCACGGGGAAGATGCGATGGCCCATCGCCCGCAACCAGGCCCGCTTCTCGCCGGCTGCGAACGCCACATAGGCCTCGGCCCATTGCCGCGGCCAGAAGTCCTCGTCGCGGTCGAAGCCCGCGGCACCGATCCAGTCCTGCATGGCCAGGTCGAAGGAATCCTTGATGCCGAGCCGGCGCTGCTCCGGCGAATCGACCAGGAACAATCCGCCGAACGACCAGAACGCCTGGCCGCCAAGCGACTGCTCGCCTTCCTGGTCGACCACGATCACGCGCTTGCCCGCATCCGCGATCTCGGTTGCGGCAACCAGTCCCGATAGTCCCGCGCCGACAACGATGACGTCAGTTTCTTCAGCCATGTGTTTCCCCCTCCATGTTTCCCCCTCCATAGGTTCCCCCCTGTAGTCGCCCGGATTGAAGCCAACGGTTGTAACTGAGATCAAGGGTGTGACGCATAAGACATCATTAACTTGTTCCACTTTGGGATAGAGACCCATCGGGTGCAGCGCGGACGCAACACTGGATTTGAATTTGTTTTGAGCGAGCCGGCCTGCCTAGACAAAACCTTGGTTACGACAGACGCTAGTCGCGTATCACCACCGAACACGCAGATTCGAATTCGACTGGGGCGGGGGACAATGAAGTTTCTGACGGGGTTGGTTGCGGCGGTCCTCCTGATCGCTGGCATGGGGGCCTCTCACGCGGTGGTTCGGATCGCGGATGACCGCGGTGGCCGGATCGGAACCTATGTCGACAAATACCAGGACCTGCGGCAGTCCGGTGACACCGTCATCATCGACGGCCTCTGCGCCTCCGCCTGCACCATCGTCCTCGGCGCCATCCCGCATGACCGCATCTGCGTGACCTCGAGCGCGACGCTCGGCTTCCACGCCGCCTGGGATTTCGGCAGCAATGGCCGCGCCGTCACCAATACTGAGGCGACCCAGATGCTCTACGCGATGTATCCGTCGCAGGTGAAGCGCTGGATCAGCCAGCGGGGCGGCCTCACCCCGCACATGCTCTTCCTGAAGGGCAAGCAGCTCCAGGCCATGTACAAGCCCTGCTACCTGGACGCGCAAGCCTCGGCCAACAAGCCGTCGCGCAGGCCCCTCCCGCAAACGGACCAGATCGAATCCGCCCGCGGCCAGCTCCTGCGCTGACGCTTCCAGCCTGACGAGATCGTTCCGGCCCGCCGGCGGCGCCTTGCCCGCAGGCGGGCTAAAGCTTATCTGAGGGCTGGGAACCGGGGCCTTCGCCCCCGATCGTTGTCATGGCTCAACCGCTGCACCCGTCGCATCCGTTACAGGACAATTCGCCCACTGCCGGCCGAACTCCGTTCGTGCTCCTGTTGGCGGGCGCGGGGATCGGCGGATTGCTGGTGCTCGGCGCGCTGGCGCTGTGGTTCCACTACGGCACGCAGATGTTCTTCGAGATGATCAGGACCGGTTTCGCCGCCTGCTTCTGATCCACGACAGGAAGTTTTCCGCTCATGAGTTCCGCCGCCCGTCCGCTGGTGATCGCGACCGCCTTCGCCGCAAGCCTCGTTATCGGCCTCCTGATCATGTTCTGGGCCATGGGCGGGGTCAGCAAGGTGGCGCAGCCGGCCGCGGTCGGCGGCCCGTTCCAGCTGACCGATCAGAACGGCAAGGCCGTCACCGACAAGAGCCTCAAGGGGAAGCCGACCCTGATCTTCTTCGGCTACACCCATTGCCCCGACGTCTGCCCGACCTCGCTGTTCGAGATCTCGGAAGTGCTGCGCGCGCTGGGCAAGGACGCCGACAAGGTCAATGCCGTCTTCATCTCGGTCGATCCCGAGCGCGATACGCCGGCGACCATGAAGGAGTATCTGTCGAGCTTCGATCCGCATCTCGAAGGTCTGTCCGGCGATCCCGCCGAGACGGCCAAGGTCATCACCTCCTACCGGGTCTACGCCAAGAAGGTCCCGACCAAGGACGGCGACTACACCATGGACCACACCGCGCTGATCTATCTGATGGACCGCGACGGCCGCTTCGTGTCGCCGTTCAACCTGAAGCGCACGCCGGAAGAGGCTGCAGCGGATTTGAAGAAGTATCTCTAGTTCGGCGGATCAATCGCGCCTCGTGCGCGGTGCACCTCGCCCGCTTGCGGGAGAGGGAGCAGACCTTCACCTTGCCCGCATTCCGCACTCGCGTTCCCGCCGGGATGGTCTATAACGCCCTCCGATCCCAATGAAATTCGTTCATTTCCGGCCGATGGCTCCATCGCAACAGGCGAAATCGTCCAAATCTGCCCGTATCTTGCTGGCGGGGCTGGCCGTCGGCGCCTGCCTGCTCGCAGGCCTTCCCGGCGCCGACGCGCAGGCCCCGGCCCAGCAGCCTCCAGCGGCGCCCCAAGGAACACAACAGGGGACGCCACAAGCCGCACCTCGGGCGGTGCAGGCCGCCCCGCAAGCCGTACCCGGCTTCTGGGATCCGCGGCGGCGACCGGAGCGGCCGGACCTGTCGCGCCTGACCGTGATCCGCTTCCTGACCGAGACCGACTATCCGCCGTTCAATTTCACCGGCGCCGACGGCAACCCGGCCGGCTTCAACGTCGATCTGGCCCGCGCGCTGTGCGAGGAGATCAAGGTCACTTGCACCGTGCAGATGCGCCGCTTCGAGACGCTGGTCGATGCGCTCTCCTCCAACCGGGGCGATGCCATCATCGCCTCGATGGCGGTCAGCCCGCAGCTGCGCGCCCGGGTCGACTTCACCGATCCCTATTACCGCGTGCCGGCGCGCTTCGCCTCGCGCAAGGACGCGGTGATGCCGGAGATCCGCCCGGAATATCTCGAGGGCAAGAAAGTCGGCGTCATCGCCGGCTCCGCGCACGAGGCCTATCTCAAGGCGATGTTCACCGACGCCGAGCTGCACGGCTATCCCAATGACGACGCGCTCCGCAGCGCTTTGCGCAAGGGCGAGGTCGATTTCATTTTCGGCGACGCCATCTCGCTGGCGTTCTGGATCAACGGCACCGATTCCGGCGATTGCTGCGCCTTCTCCGGCGGTCCCTTCGTCGAGAGCCGTTTCTTCGGCGAAGGCATCGGCATCGCCGTCCGCAAGGGCAACGACGTGCTGCGCCAGGCCCTGAATTGGGCCCTATTCCGCGTCTGGGAAAAAGGCCGCTACACCGATCTGTGGCTGCGGTATTTCTCGGTGAGCCCGTTTTAGCCATCGATCGTCATTCCGGGGCGCGCGAAGTGCGAACCCGGAATCTCGAGATCGTTGAATTGTCATTCCGGGATGGTCCGCAGGACCAGACCCGGAATCTCGAGATTCCGGGTTCGATGCTGGCGCATCGCCCCGGAATGACAACAACCGTTCTTTTGCATTCTGCCCGGAAATCGCTATTTTCCGCGGCCCGGAGGCCCTTCTGAATGTCCGTTATCGATCCCAACATGAGCCCGAGCGATCTTCGCGCGCTCGCCGAACAATCCAACGCCTGGCCGTTCGAGCAGGCGAAGGCCATTGTCGCGCGGCTGAAGAAGAGTCCGAAGGACGAGGTGCTGTTCGAGACCGGCTACGGACCGTCGGGCCTGCCGCATATCGGCACGTTCGGCGAGGTCGCGCGCACCTCGATGGTGCGCCATGCCTTCCGTGTTCTGACCGAGGACAAGGTCAAGACGCGCCTCCTGGCGTTCTCCGACGACATGGACGGGTTTCGGAAAGTGCCCGACAACGTCCCCAACAAGGAGATGCTGGCCGCGCATCTCGGCAAGCCGCTGACGCGGGTGCCGGATCCGTTCTCCAACGAGTACCCCTCGTTCGGTGCGCACAACAACGCGCGCCTGCGCGCGTTTCTGGATCATTTCGGCTTCGACTACGAGTTCGCGAGCTCGACGGACTACTACACATCAGGCCGCTTCGACGCGACGCTGCTCAAGATGTTAGCTGCCTACGACAAGGTGATGGCGATCATCCTGCCGACGCTCGGCCCCGATCGCCGCGCCACCTACTCACCGTTCCTGCCGATCAGCAAGACCACGGGCGTGGTGCTCCAGGTGCCGATGATCCGCCGCGATGTCGTGGCCGGCACGGTGACCTATGTCGATCCTGATACGAACCAGGAAGTGGAGACGCCCGTCACCGGCGGAAATGTGAAATGCCAGTGGAAGGCCGACTGGGCGATGCGCTGGGTCGCGCTCGGCGTCGACTACGAGATGGCCGGCAAGGATTTGATCGATTCGGTGAAGCTCTCCGGTGCAATCGCCAGGGCGCTCGGCGGCACGCCGCCCGAGGGCTTCAACTACGAGCTCTTCCTCGACGAGCAGGGCCAGAAGATCTCGAAGTCGAAGGGCAACGGCCTCACCATCGACGAATGGCTGCGCTACGCCTCACCGGAATCGCTGTCGCTGTTCATGTATCGCGAGCCCAAGGCGGCCAAGCGGCTGTATTTCGACGTCATCCCGCGCAACGTCGACGACTATCAGCAGTTCATCGACGGCTTTGCCCGGCAGGATGACAAGCAGCAGCTCGGCAATCCGGTCTGGCACATCCACAACGGCAAGCCGCCGCAGGGCGACATGCCCGTCACCTTCCAGCTTTTGCTGACATTGGTGTCGTCGTCGAACGCGGAGAATGCCGAGACGCTGTGGGGCTTCATTGGCCGCTATCGTCCGGGCGTCTCGCCGCAGACGCATCCGAAGCTCGATGCGATGGTCGGCTACGCCATCAATTACTACCGCGACTTCGTCGCGCCGACGAAGCAGTTCCGGGTGCCGACGGACACCGAGCGCAGCGCACTGCAGGATCTGCGCGATGCGCTGTCACAGCTTGCGCAGGACGCATCTGCCGAGGACATCCAGAACGTCGTCTACGAGATCGGCCGCCGCGAGCCCTTCCTCGATCAGGTCAAGAAGGGCAAGGACGGCCGTCCCGGCGTCACGCTGGACTGGTTCAACATGCTCTACCAGGTACTGCTCGGCCAGGAGAAGGGCCCGCGCTTCGGCTCCTTCGTCGCGGTGTACGGTGTGCAGAACGCAGTCAACATGATCGACGGCGCGCTGGCGCGGAGCGCGTGAGGCCACGGCTTTCTCCATCGTCGTCCCCGCGAAAGCGGGGACCCATAACCACAGGGAGAAGTTGGGCGAAGATTCGTAGTTGCGCCTGCGTTGGTACGAAGACCGCCACTCTCCGAGAGATCACGCGGTATGGGTCCCGGCGTTCGCCGGGACGACAGCGCTCATTGGAGCGCTCGCTCAGGCCGAGCGCAATACGTAGCGCCTGTTATCCTTCTGCACCGGGCGCGCGTTCATCGGATAGAGCTTTGCGAACGCGGCGACGTCGGCGGCCGACACCTGAATCGGGGTGGTCAGCAGCAGCCATTCGACCACTTCCGAACAGGGCGGCGTCGTCAGCGAGCCGGGATAGCGGAAGTAGCTGAGCCTCGGTGGCAGCATGGCGTGAGGATCGATGCCCGCATCCGCTTTCACCGCGGGGCCTTCCGCCGCCGGCATGGTCTTGACGATCTTGCCGAAGGCCGGGTTCGGCCTGCCCTCGGCCATCAGCACGCCGACCACGGCGAGGCCGCCGGCTTCGTTGCGATGGACGAAATGCGCCTCCATCGGGAAATTCTTGCCGCCGATCATGTGCTCGCTCGGCCGGTGGAAGTGCACCTGGAGCAGCTTGTACTTGACGTCGCCGAGCATCAACGTGCTGCCTTCGGCGAAGTTGAGCTGGATCGTGTGTCCGTTGTTGACGATGGTGTCGGCGCTCTTGCCCCAGTTCAGCTTCAGAACCGGCAATTGCGACTTGATCGTCCCCTCGATGTCGATCGGCGATTGCTGCAGGCCGACCGCGCAGGCCTTGTTGGCCGCATCGAGATCGCCCCATTTGGCCGGGCCGCCGACGCCCTCATAGCTCCAATGCGCGCCTTCGGCGGCGAAGGCCGGCTTGCAGAGCGGACAAAGCGCAAGACCCGCCAGAGCCTTCAATGCGTGACGGCGATTCATCATATCCCCCTAAGATGAATTGGATCGGCAATATCGGCCGCAACCTATGCGAGAGCGGCGGTGAGTCGCAATGGCGATGCAGGGCGATCGCGGGCCGGGAGCGGATTCAGACCTTCTGGCGAAAGGTCTCCAGCACGGCGGCGACGATCTTCTGTCCGTTTCTGCGCAGCTTCCTGGAATCGTCGGCGTGGGGCAGCAGCAATCCGATCTTGCAGATCATGGCGTCGATCATCCGGCTGAGCAGATCGACATCGTCCGCGTGCAACTCGCCATCGCGCTTCAGGGCCCGCAGGGTCGCGATCAGGAGCGCGGTCGGATAGGTCTCCTCGATATCGCGATAGCGCGGCTCGCCGAGCACGGCTTGCGCTTCCTGGATGACGATGCGCGCGTAGTCCGGCTCTTCGCAGGCGTCGAGATAGGCGTCGATGCCGGCGCTGAGACGATCCCAGATCTTGCGCTCGTTGCGCGCCGCGGCCTCGATTCTGGCGGCCGCGTCGCGCTGCATGGCGACCACGACGGCGTCAAACAGCGCCTTCTTGTCCGCGAAGTGATGGTAGAACGCGCCGCGCGTGACCCGCGCCGCCCGCGAGATCGCCTCCATGCCCGCCGCCTGAAATCCATTGGCGGCAAACGCTTCGCGGCCGGCATCGAGCAGCGCCTGCCTGGTGGCCTCGCTGTACTCTTCCCGACGACTTCTCGGAGGATCCTTTGCCCGCATCGCGCACAACCTAACGCTTGACCCGTTGGTATCAAACCGCATATAACATACATGATGTATGTATTAGACATTTAGAATGTTGCGAGACGAGCCGTGGACGGCAGGTGCATGTTCGAGCTGGCGGAAAGGTTGGCAATCGCGAAGAGCCGGCAGGACATCCCAGCGGCGCTGGAGGTTCTGCATCCCGACATGGTGCTGGAGACGCCGGCCTTCGGCACCAGGGCGCGAGGCCTCGCCGAAAACCAGCGCATCCTGACGCGCTTCTTCAAGTCCTTCCCGGACTATCACGTCACCCTCGACGGCCACGCCAATTCCGCCGACACGCTGGTCTGCTGGGGCACCGCGCGGATGACGATGACGGGGGATCGCTTCGGGGCCGAGCCCAACGGGCGCCGCGCGGAGCTGCCGGTGTTCATCGCCTTCGCCTTTCGCGACGACAAGATCGCGCATGAGCGCTTCGTCTTCGATCTCTCCGAGCTCTGCGCCCAATCCGGCGTTTCGACCGACGTGGTCAGGCGCAAGCTGTTCGGCGAAGCCACGCAGGCAGCGTAGCTCGCCGACGCAACACCATCCACGAAACAGGAGCGTCAGACCATGGCCGATCCCCGCATCAAGCCCGTCGGTGACGTGGCGACCAGGCTTCTCTTCGACATCGTCGTCGACCTCGATCCGCGCATCAATTTCGGCGCCGGGCCGATCGGGCAGCGCGTGCTGTTCGGGGCGGCCAAGGGTTCGTTCGAAGGGCCGCGCCTGCGCGGTGAGGTGCTGCGGGGCGGTGGTGACTGGGCGTTATTCCGCGCCGATGGTACCATGACCCTCGATGTGCGCCTGTCGTTGCGGACGCATGATGGCGAGTTGATCTACATGACCTATGGCGGCCGCTGGGTGACGCCGCAGTCTTTGCGCGCCGAGATGGCGGATCCCGCGCGACGTACCAAGGTCGATCCCGCCGGATACTACTTCCGCACCAATCCGCTGTTCGAGACCGGCTCGCAAACCTATGCCTGGCTCAACGACGTCGTCTGCGTCGGCAAGGGCTACCTCGTCGAAGGTGCCGTCGCCTACAAGATCTTCGAAGTGCTGTGAGAGCTCCGTGGATGCGTTGAGTGCGCTGCATGTGAGCGTCCCCTCGCCCTCACTGCCTCGCCCACATGATGCGCGCGATCCACGCTACGTCGCTCGCCGCCATCGTGCGCCCGGCCTGCGAGGCATCGAACGACTGAAGCTCCAGCGCCTTCGCGGTGCGGCGCCCGAGCGTCGCGACCACCACCTCGCCCCCTTTGGTCTTCACCACCACGCGGTCGCCTTTGCGGATCGGTGCGCCGGGTGAGACCAGGATGAGGTCGCCGTCGCGATAGGCAGGGAGCAGCGCATCGCCGGAAATCTCCAGCGCAAAGGTGTGGCTGTCCTCGGTGGGAAGCGCGGTTTCGGTCCAGCCCTTGCCGGATGGAAGGCCGGCCTCATCGAAAGCGCCGCTCGCGCCGGCCAGCGCGAAGCCGAGCAGCGGTACCGAGCGACCGTCGCCGGCCTCATCGTCGATCAGCCGCGCAAAGCTCTCGATCGAGGAGTCGGCCGCGGCCAGCGCCTTTGCGATCGATTCGGTCGAGGGCCAGCGCTCGCGGCCGTCGGAGGTGACGCGCTTGGACCTGTTGAAGGTGGTGGGATCGAGCCCGGCGCGCTTGGCAAGGCCGGACGGCGACAGACCGGCGCGCGCCGCCAGCCGATCCAGGGCGACCCAGATCTGGTCGTGCGTCAGTATCCTCTGCGCTTTGGCCTGTCTGACCATGCAAGGTCCAGCCCGTCGCAACTCAGGAAAACTATCCTCAAATCAACCGGTTTTCCGTTTTTCGCGCAAGAGGCGGTGGGCAGGCGCGCCTTCAAGCGATGTGGATAGCGGTTCGCCTCTGGAAAAACGCGCCAAAATAGGAATCTAGAGCCCCGTTCCGATTTCATCGGAACGGAATAGGCTCTAAGCCTTGAGTTCGGAAGGGGCGGCCTTTACGGTCGCGCCCGGGTTTCGGGGACCCGCACGCAGCGAAAAAACCCAAGAAACTCAAAGAGCTGACTCAAAGAGCAAACAGGGCTGCGCAAGCGGTGGTCAAGATCTACAAAATCTGTCCGGCCTCGGCCTGGCGCGAGGCGGAACGGCAGGGTGTCTACCGGGGCAGCGCGGACGATGCGCGCGACGGCTTCATCCATTTCTCCACCGCTGCCCAGGTTCCCGAGACCTTGCGCAAGCACTATGTCGGACAGCGCGCGCTGTTCCTGGTCGAGGTCGATGGCGACGCCCTCGGCAGCGAGCTGCGCTGGGAGCGCTCGCGCAATGACGAGCTGTTTCCACATCTCTATGGCGAGCTCGACCTCGGCGCGGTGCTGTCGGTGATGAACCTCAACATCCGCTCGGACGGTGGCCACGACACTCCGGAGCTGCTGCCGTGATCCGCGCTTTCGACGCCTTTTCGCTGCCGGTGCTGCGCTGGCTCGATCCGGAAGACGCCCATCGCCTCGCGATCCAGGGCCTGCGCTTCCTGCCGCCGGTCAAGCCGCGCGCTGACGATCCCAAGCTCGCGATGCGCGCCTTCGGGCTCAACTTTCCCAATCCGATCGGCATGGCCGCGGGCTTCGACAAGAGCGCCGAGGTGCCGGACGCATTGCTGCGGCTCGGCTTCGGCTTCGTCGAGATCGGCTCGGTGACGCCGAAGCCACAGAGCGGCAATCCGCGGCCGCGGCTGTTTCGTTTGGAGCGCGACGAGGCCGTCATCAACCGCATGGGGTTCAACAATGACGGCGCCGACGTCGCCTTGCGCCGGCTTGCCGCGCGCGCGCAGCACGGCGGCATCGTCGGCGTCAATGTCGGCGCCAACAAGGATTCGCCGGACCGCGTCGCCGACTACGTCAAGCTGATCGAGACCTTTGCGCCGGTCGCGAGCTATTTCACCGTCAACGTCTCCTCGCCGAACACGCCGGGCCTGCGCAATTTGCAGGAAGGCGCCCTGCTCGACGATCTCCTCGCAAGGGTGATCGACGCGCGCGAGCGTGTCAGGCAGAAGGCTGGCGACACGCCGGTGCTGCTCAAGATCGCGCCGGATCTGAGCCTCGCCCAGCTCGACGACGTCGTGCAGGTGGCGCGTTCGCGCCGGGTCGACGGCATGATCGTGTCGAACACGACGATCGCGCGGCCGAGCACGCTGCGGGAGGAGATGCGCGCCAAGGAGCAAGGCGGCCTGTCCGGCCGGCCGCTGTTCCGCCTGTCGACGCGCATGGTCGCGGAAACCTATGTGCGCGTCGAGGGCGCATTCCCGCTGATCGGCGTCGGCGGCGTGGATTCGGGCGGTGCCGCGCTGACGAAGATCCGCGCCGGCGCGAGCCTGATCCAGCTCTATTCGTCGCTGATCTACAAGGGCCTCGGCCTCGTCGACGAGATCAAGCGCGACCTCACCTCGACGCTGCTTCGCACCGGGCGGGATTCTTTGTCCGAGATCGTCGGCGCAGATGCGGCGACCCTCACGGCGGAAGACTGGCCGGGGATGTAAGGCGCTCTCGTGCCCCGGACGCAGCGCAGCGCGCCGCCTTCGGCGCGGTGCGCTGCAGAGCCGGGGCCCATGTGACGGCGAGTTCGAGAGGAATGGGTCCCGGCTCTGCGCAGCAGCGTTTCACGCTGCAGCGCGTCCGGGACACGAGAGCTATGATTTGGAGAACGTCGCCCGGAACTGCGCCGGATAGCGTGCGGCCTGCAAGCCACCGCGCGAGAGGTAGGAAGCCATCAGCGCGCACCACAGTCCGGCATTGCCGAGCGACTGCAGCGCCCACCAGGCGGCGAGGAAGATCAGCAGCGAAGCCAGCATCAGGTTGCGCATCTCGCGCGCCCAGGTCGCGCCGATATAGATACCGTCGAAGCCGAAGGCGAATACCCCGGGGATCGGCGCGAGCACGACGAACGGCAGGAATTCGCGCGCTGCACGGCGGACGTCGTCACTCGCCGTCATTAAATCGATCAAATGCGGCCCGAACAGCGCGAACAGTCCCGACACCACCAGCGCGAAGACGAGGCCCCATAGCAGCACCAGCCGGGTCGAATCCGCAAAGCCCCTTGCATCGCGCGCGCCAACAGCGCGGCCGCAGAGCTGCTGCGCTGCGTTGGCGAGACCGTCGAGGAAGAAAGCGCTGACAAGCAGGAAATTGTTGAGTACCGAGTTGGCGGCCAGCGTGACGTCGCCGGCCTGCGCGCCCTTGGCGGTGAAGAACAGGAATACGGCGATCAGCGCCGCAGTGCGGATCAGGATGTCGGTGTTCACCGCCAGCAACCGCAACAGCTTGTCGCGGTCGAGCAGGGTCGCGTACGGCACGGAGAAGCCGCCATCGGCATAATGGCGGCAGACGATCACGCCGAGGGCGAACCCGACCGCTTCCGACAACAGCGCGGCGATCGCGGCACCGGCGATGCCGGTGTCGTAGACCAGCACCAGCAGGATCGTCGCCGCCATGTTGACGAGGTTGATGACGACCTGAAGCATCAAGGCTGAATTGGCGCGGGCCTGGCCGATCAGCCAACCGAGGATGACGTAATTGGCGAGCGCGAACGGCGACGACCAGATCCGGATCTTGAAGTAGGTCTTCGCCGCCTGCGTCACACCTTCGCTGCCGCCCATGAGGTCGAACAGCAAAGCGGCCAGCGGCAGTTGCAGCACGATCAGCGCGGCGCCGATCAGGCCGGCAACGATGAAGCCGCGCGCCAGGATCGCGGTCGGCTCGCGCGTGTCACCCGCGCCCAGCGATTGCGCGGTGAAGGCGAGCGTGCTCATCCGCAGGAAGCCGAACAGCCAGAACAGGCAGTCGAAGATCACCGAGGCCATCGCCACGCCGCCAAGCAGCGCGGCATCGTCGAGACGGCCGATCGCCGTGGTCGAGACGATGCCGATCAGCGGTGTGGTCAGGTTCGCGACCATCGCCGGACCGGCGATGGCGAACACTTCGCGTGTGCCGACTTTGGGATGGACGGGCGCGTGCATGGTCAGAACACGACGACCATGCCGTCCTCGGCCGCCATATGAGGCAGAGCCTCGAGGCGCGACAGCATGTCGTCGCTCATATGGGTGAGGACGAGCCGCTTGGCGCCGATCGCGGGCAGATGCTGTTCCAAGGTCTTCAGGCTGAGATGGTTCTTCACCACCTTCTCGTACATATAGGCTTCAGCGATGAAAAGATCCGCGCCATGCGCCAGCGGAATGAGCGTCTCCGTCCATTCGGTATCGGCGCTGTAGGCGAGCGTGCGGCCCTCGGCCTCGATGCGGTAGGCGAGGAAGGGGCCACCGGATTCGCCGTGCACGACCGGATAGGGCGTCACCGTCACGGCACCGAAAGTCCGGCTTTGCTCGGGCGCGAGCTCGACGACATTTAGCTCGAAGCGCTGCTGTGTCTTCGAGGAGTGCTCGAACAGCACCTCCATCACCTCACGCAGCCGCGTCTCGATACCTTGCGGGCCGGCGATCGTCAGCGGCCGCGTCCGCCGCGAGAATTGGGCGTCGAGCAGGACAAATGGCAGGCCGGCAAAATGGTCACCGTGGAAATGCGTGATCAGGATGAGATCGATGTCCTCGCACGCGATCTCAAGCCGCTTCAGCGCCGGCAGAGCCGACGCACCGCAGTCGATCAGGAAATTGGCCTCGCGCCCCGAGACGTGGAAGCAGGTATTGAGCCTGCCGCCGGAGCCGAAAGCATCGCCGCAGCCGACAAAGCGCAATTGCATCGGCTGCGGACCTTCAAAATCTCACCGGCCGCGCGGCGTGCCGAACACGCGCGAGAGCAGCCAGATCGGGATCACGATGACCGCGCCGAGCAGGAAGTAGCGCCACAGCCAGTTGATGGTGTCGAAGCCGAGATCCCAGAGACGCTGGAACAACAGGCGAATGCTGGTGAGGATGTTCCAGGGATCGAAGCCGATCGCGGCCAGCACGACACCGACCAGGATCGAGAGCAGGACCAGGCGAAACGCGACCGCCAGCGGCGAGCCGCCGAGAAAGCGGTTCAGCCCGTCGTTGCGGCCGGCCGGCAAATCTCTGACGTCTTGGACCATCTCAAACTCCTGTAGGGGATTCGACCCATTATAGGGCACGGCGAGGCAGATGGGGAACCCGCAACAGGGCGTCAATCGGGTTACGGGAGTTTAATTCGGGCGGTGCCCAAGGTTCGGTTGTGGCACACCGATGGCTGCGGGCTCGGTCACCTCTCCCGCTTGCGGGAGAGGTCGCGCCGAAGGCGCGGGTGAGGGCTCTCTCCTCTGGGGGATTGTCCCACTGCGGAGACAACCCTCTCCCGCAAGCGGGGGAGCACACCGCCATCGCGGCAAGATCGATGCCTCACACCTCGACCTCCGCCGCGTCCGCCTTCAGCATCCTCTCCAGCGTCTCCAGCCGATCGGCCTCGCGCGGCGGCTTGTCCCAGCGCAGGCGGCTGATGCGGGGGAAGCGCATGGCGACACCGGATTTGTGTCGCGGCGAGCGCTGCAGGCCCTCGAACGCCACCTCCAGCACCAAGCCCTTGTCGCCCTCGTGCACGACATGGCGGACGGGGCCGAATTTCTCCGTGGTGTTGCGGCGGACGAAGCGGTCGATCTGCAGCAGCTCCTCGTCGGTGAAGCCGAAATAGGCCTTGCCGACCGGCACCAGTTCGTCGCCGCCCTCGCCCGCGGTCCAGACGCCGAACGTGTAGTCGGAATAAAAGGACGAGCGCTTGCCGTGACCGCGCTGCGCATACATCAGCACGGCATCGATGATGTGCGGATCGCGTTTCCACTTCCACCACTGGCCCTTGGGACGTCCGGGCAGATAAGGCGCATCGCGTCGCTTCAGCATCACGCCTTCGACAGCGTCCGCGTCTTCGCCGGCACCGGCACTTGCGGGATCGGCGCGTGCGGCAGTCAAAGCTTCCCAGCTGGAGAAGGCAACGGTGGGCGACAGATCGATGCGGGGATCGCCGAGCTTTGCGATGAAGGTCTCCAACCGTTCGCGCCGTTCCGCGAACGGCAGCTCGCGCAAATCGTTCTCGTCGTCGCCGAGAAGATCGTAAGCGCGCAGGTGAATCGGAAATTCCTTGATCAGCTTGGGCGAGACGACCTTGCGGTTGAGCCGCTGCTGCAGGACGTTGAAACTCTGCACACGGCCCTCACGCAGGATCAGCAGCTCGCCATCGATCGCGCCCGGAAGGCGCAGCGACGGCACGAGATCGGGAAAGCTCCCAGTGATGTCCTCGCCAGTACGTGAATAGAGCCGCGCCGTGGTGTGGCCGCGCTCGTCCCGGCCGGCGACGGCCTGCACGCGAATGCCGTCCCACTTCCACTCGGCGATGTAGTCGGCGGGATCGAGCGCGGCGAAATCGCTGTCCTCGATCGCATGCGCCAGCATCACCGGGCGGAACGGTGCGGGATCGCGGTTGACCGGCTTTTCGCCGCGGCCCTCCAGCCAGGCGAACAGGTCGAGATAGGGCGGCGCGAGCCCCGGCCAGATCAGCTCGACCTCGTGCGGGTCCTTGTCGCCGAGCGCGGCCGCCGCGGTCTTGGCAAGGCGCGCAGAGATGCCGATGCGCAGCGCCCCGGTGACGAGTTTCAGCAGCGCCCAGCGCCCGGTCTCGTCGAGCTCGTCGAGCCAGCGCTCGAGCTGTTTCGGCAGCTCGGTCTTGCCGAGGGTGCGGAGCGTGGTGACGACTTCGGTGAGAGTCGGCGGCGGCGGGTTGTTGTGGTTGCGGGCGTGAGGGGACTCATCAGCATCTCGCCCGGAGTACCCCCCTCCCTGCCCCTCCCCCACAAGGGGGGAGGGAACGGAGAAGCTCGCGCGTCCCTCACTTTGGGAATCGCCAAGAGATATTGTGCTCGCTGACAGCGCCCCACTCCGCTGCGCTCCCTCCCCCCCTGTGGGGGAGGGCGGGGGAGAGGGGTGGCTCGGAAAAGACTGCTCACCGTCCCCCGCGCGCTGAGGCCACATCAACGCCACCGTCTCCGAGAGATCGCCGACGTAATCGTAACTCAACCCGAACAGCACGGGATCAGTACGCGATGCGATGAGATCGCGGATCAGGGCGGGCTTGGCGTGCTTGAAGCTGAGCGCGCCGGTGAGCGCAGCGAGCGCGTAGCCGCGGTCGGGGTCACCGACCTCGCGGAAATAGCCGGTGAGCAGCCGCAGCTTGTTGTTGCGGCCGGGCTCGTAGGCGAGACGGTCCAGCAGCTCGGCGAAGCGGTTCATGCTTCGGCCTCGTCTTGAAGCGCCGTCTCGCTCTCCTCCTCGTCGCCATAGCCGACGAGGTCGAGCGGCTGCGCTTTCAGGCCTTTGCTCTGGCACCAATGCACCAGCGCATCTTCCTGGCCGTGCGTGACCCAGATCTCGCCGGCACCGGTCGCGGCGATGGTGGCGGTGAGGCCGTCCCAGTCGGCGTGGTCGGAGATCACCAGCGGCAGCTCGATGCCACGCTGCCGCGCCCGGGCGCGCACGCGCATCCATCCTGACGCGAACGCAGTGACCGGATCGGGAAAGCGCCGCGTCCAGAGATCGGAAGTGGCCGAGGGTGGCGCCAGCGTGATGGTGCCGGCGAGCGCCGCCTTCTTCACGCCCTTCACCGGCCTGAGCTCGCCGAGATCGATGCCCCGGCTCTGATAGTACTCGGTGATCTTCTCCATCGCGCCATGCAGATAGATCGGGGCGTCATAGCCGGCCGCGCGCAGCAGCGCGATCACGCGCTGGGCCTTGCCGAGCGAATAGGCGCCGACCAGATGCGCGCGCTCGGGAAACAGCGCGACGGAGGCGAGCAGCTTCTTGACCTCGTCGCTCGCATCGCCATGCCGGAATACCGGCAGCCCGAACGTCGCCTCGGTGATGAAGACGTCGCATTGCACCAGCTCGAACGGCGTGCAGGTCGGATCGGGCGCGTCCTTGTAGTCGCCGGAGGCGACGATGCAGGTGTCCTTGCAGGTCACCGCGATCTGCGCCGATCCCAGCACATGGCCGGCCGGGTGGAATTTCACGCAGACATCGCCGAGCCGGATCTCCTCGCCATAGCTGATGGCTTGCGTCGACCCGGCGAAATTCTCGCCATAGCGCAGCCGCATCATGTCCAGCGTTTCCTGCGTCGCCAGCACCGCACCATGGCCAGCGCGGGCATGGTCGGAATGGCCGTGGGTGATCACGGCCCGCTCGACCGGCCGGACGGGGTCGATATGGAAGCCGCCGGGCTTGCAGCACAGGCCGGCAGCAACTGGCAGCAGGATGTCTTGCGGACGCATGTGAGACATATAGGAAGGGGCTGCTCCAAATTAAGCCGTCATGCGCGGGCTTGACCCGCGCATCCATCCTCTTAAAGAGTCCTCTTTTTGATGGATTGCCGGGTCAAGCCCGGCAATGACGAGATGGTTCCCAATGCCGCTCCGCCTGTTCCAGACTTCCGGCGATCTCATCGCCGACCGCCGCTTCGAGTTCGCACGCGACCTCCAGCTCAAGGGCGATCTGCCCGCCGCCGCTGACCTCATAGAGCAGGCGATCGAGCTCGCGCCGAACTTCACCTCGGCCTGGTTCACGCTCGGCGAAATCCGTCAGCAGCTCGGCGAGCGCGACAAGGCGATCGCCGCATTTCGAGAAGCGCGGAGGTCCGATCCCGAGGACCAGCACGGCGCTGGCCTGCATCTGATGCGGCTCGGCGACGCCGAGATGTCGGAGATGCCCAAGGCCTATGTGCAGGCGCTGTTCGACCAGTACGCCCCGCGCTTCGAGCACACGCTGGTCAACGATCTCGACTATCGCGCCCCGGCGCTGATCTTCAAGGCGGTGGTGGCCGCGCGGGTCGCCGCGAAGAAGCCGGCCTTCTTCAAACGCACCATCGATCTCGGCTGCGGCACCGGGCTTGCGGCCGCCGCATTCTCGAAGCAGGTCGATCATTTCATCGGCATTGACCTGTCGCCCGGCATGATCAAGGAGGCGCGTGCGACCGAACTCTACGCCGAGCTCGAAGTCGCCGACATGATCGAAGGCCTGCGGAGCAAGGGCGATGGATGCGCGAACCTCGTCGTCGCCGCGGATGCGTTCGTCTATCTCTCCGATCTCGCGCCGGTGCTGAGCGAAGCCAGGCGCGTGCTCGTATCCGGCGGCGTGCTCGCTTTCACACTGGAGACGCATGATGGCAGCGGCATCGTGCTCGGCGAAGGCCTGCGTTATGCCCACTCCGCGGAATATGTGCGCGGCGCCCTCGCCAAGGCGGGCCTCAAGCTGCTGACGTTGGAGCCGGCCTCGCCGCGCATCGAGAATAACGAGCCGGTGCGCGGCCTCGTGATCGTGGCCGAGAAAACTTGAGTCTAGGCGCTAACGCCCCGTGATTTGAGCGTCATTGCGTCGCAAAGCCGTGACTTCCCACTTGCGAGCCAAGCTGCGATGCCAGCACAATGCCCTCGCCAGGGAGAAACAAATAATGACGAAGAATCCATCGCGACGCGATTTCAGCGCCGCCGCGCTCGCCACCATCGCCGCATCCACATTGCCCGCCCCTTACGTCTGGGCCGCGGAGAAGAAATACGATGCGGGCGCCAGCGACACCGAGATCAAGATCGGACAGACCGTGCCGCATTCCGGCCCCGGCTCGCTCTACGGCGTGCTCGGGCGCATCGGCGAGGCCTATTTCCAGATGCTGAACGAGAAGGGCGGCATCAACGGACGCAAGGTCAAGTTTCTCACCATGGACGATGCCTACAGCGCGCCGAAATGCGTCGAGGCGACGCGGCGCCTGGTCGAGCAGGAGGAAGTGCTCGCGCTCTACGGCTCGCTCGGCACCGCGCCGCAGACCGCCGTGCACAAATATCTGAACTCCAAGGGCGTGCCGCAGCTGCTGCTCAACACCGGCGCGTCGAAGTGGAACAATCCGAAAGAGTTCAAATGGACGATGGCGGGCCTGCCGCTCTATCCGACCGAGGCGCGCATCCTGGCTCGCCACGTCGTCAGCGTGAAGCCGAACGCCAAGATCGGCATCCTCTACCAGAACGACGATTTCGGCCGCGACTTCCTCGGTCCCTTCAAGAAGGTTTTGGAAGACGCCGGCGGCACCGCAAAGGTGATCATGGAGCAGACCTACGATCTCACCGAGCCGACCGTCGATTCCCAGCTCATCAACCTCTCGAAGTCGGGCGCCGACGTCTTCTACAACATCTCGACCGGCAAGGCCTCGTCGCAGTCGATCCGGAAGGTCGCCGAGCTCGGCTGGAAGCCGCTGCAGCTTCTTTCCGCCGGCTCGACCGGCCGCTCGATCCTCAATGCCGCGGGCCTCGAGAACGCCACCGGCATCGTCGCCATCCGCTATAACAAGGAGGTCGGCCTGCCCAAATGGGAGAAGGACCCCGACGTGATGGCGTTCGAGGAATTGCGCAAGAAGTACACCCCGGCCATCGACCCCGACAACACCATCGCCTTCGCCGGCTACGGCCAGGCCGTGACCATGGGCGAGATCCTGCGCCGCTGCGGCGACGACCTCACCCGCGCCAACGTGCTGAAGCAGGCCTCGACGCTGGCGGGCTTCCATTCGCCCTACTTCCTCGACGGCGTCACCTACAGCTACACGCCCGAAGACTACACGCCGATGAAGACGCTCTTCATCTCCACCTTCACCGGCAAGGACTGGGACATCTCCGACAAGCCGATGTCCGAGTAGACAAGAGCGCACGCCGCCGCTGCTTCCCCTCTTCTGCTTTGCCAGGAGAGGCAGGAAGCATGAGCGCGCTCAGACGCTAACTTGCGATAGCCAGCCGATACGCCCGCGTCGCATTCACACCAAACGCTTTGTCCCGCAGCTGCGGGCCAAGCTTCGCCAGACAGGCCTCCAGCGCGCTCTTGATCTCGCCATAGCTCCCCGCGAGCAAGCACACCGGCCAGTCCGAGCCGAAGACCAGCCTGTCTTCGCCGAAACACCTTGCGGCGTGCGCGACGAACGGAAACAGGCGTTCCGCATCCCAATCATTCCAGACCGCTTCGGTCGCAAGCCCGGAGATCTTGCACCAGACATTGTCGCAAGCCCCGAGCGCGGCGATGCGATCGGCCCACACCTCGCTGCCGCCGTCGGCGATCGGCGGCTTGGCGGCATGGTCGAGCACGAAGCGCGCTTGCGGAAAGGCCTGCGCGGATGCGATCGCCGACGGCAGCTCGCGGGCGCGGACGAGGAAATCGTAGGCGAGATCGTGGGCGAACACAGCGGTGAGGCCGCGCTGAACGTCCTCGCGCAGCAGCCAATCGGGATCGGCTTCGTCGTGGACCTGGTGGCGGATTCCGACCAGCTTGTCGCCGCCGGGCGAAGCACGAAGCCGATCGAGCGTTTCGCCGAGCGCACCATCCGTCAGATCAGCCCAGCCGACCACGCCGACGACGAAGGGATTTTCGTGCGCTATCCGCAAGAATTCCTCGGTCTCCTCCAGCGCGGAGCGGCATTGCACCAGGATGCTGGCGTCGACGCCGTTCGCCTTCAGCAGCGGTGCAAGATCGGCCGAACCGAAGGCGCGGCGGATCGGCGTCAGCTCGTCCGCTGCCATCCAGGGATAGTCCGCGCGCGCCGGGTCCCAGAAATGCTGATGCGCGTCGATGATCATGGCCTACGCCCCACCCGGCAGCGGCGCGCGCGCATCGACCAGGTTTCGAGCCCGCAGCTCCTGCCAAAAGGCCGCCGGCACCGCTGTCTCCGACATCGCGATGTTGTCGGAAACCTCCGCGGCGTTGCGCGCGCCCATCACGGCGACCGTGACGGCCGGATGCGCCATGCAGAACTGGAGCGCGGCGGCTTTCAGCTCGGTGCCATGCTTGCGGCAGAGCGCGTCCAGCTCCAGCGCCCGCGCGACGAGCGAAGCATCGGCGTCCTGATAGTTGAACTTCGCGCTGGTGTGCGGATTGGCGAGGATGCCGCTGTTGTAGATGCCGCCGAGCAGGGTGCCGATGCCTTTCGCCGCGCAGAGCGGAAACAGCGCATCCAGGGCGCCCTGGTCGAGCAGCGTGTAGCGCCCGGCCAGCAGGAAGCAATCGACGGGCACGGCCTCGGCGAAACGGACCGGCATCTCCGACTGGTTCATGCCGGCGCCGATCGCCTTCACCGTGCCCTCGCTGCGCAGGCGCTGGAGTGCGCGGAAGGCCCCGGCGACGGCGTCGTCATAGTGATCATCAGGATCGTGCACCAGCAGCACGTCGACGCGGTCGAGCCCGAGACGGACCAGGCTCTCCTCGACCGAGCGCAGCACGCCGTCATGGCTGAAATCGAACACCGGCCGCTCGCGCGGCGTGCCCTTATAGTGTTCGTCCTCGGCGGCGCCGCCATCGGGCGCGCGCAGCAGGCGGCCGACCTTGGTCGAGATGGCGTAGGAGTCGCGCGGCTGTTGCCGCAGGAAGGCCCCCAATCGCCGCTCCGCGAGGCCAAAGCCGTAGAGCGGCGCCGTATCGAAGAAGCGCACCCCGAGCGACCAGGCGCGCGCGATCGTGGCTTCCGCATCGGCATCGCTCACGGGGGTGAACAATCCCCCCAGCGGGGCGGAACCGAGACCGATTGAAGTGACGTCGAGCGAACCGAGCCGCGACCGTTTCATTCCCATTGCCTTGTCTTCATTCCAGCAGTCCAGATCATCTCCCCCGCTTGCAAAAACCGCAAGCGGGGGAGGCACGCAGGAGCGCGGGGCTGGCGGACGCTCCTACTTCAACATCTGCGCGACGTTGTCCTTGGTGACGAGATCGAGGCCGGTGTAGACGATCTCCGGCACTTTCTCGCCCTTCTTGATGGCGAGCAGCGTGTCCATCGCCTTCTCGCCCATCTCGAACGGACGCTGGCCGACCAGCGCGTTGGCATAGCCGTCGCGTAGCAGCTCGAGCTGCATCTTCAGCGTATCGGCGACGACGAGCGTGAACTTGCCGGAATCGATGTCCTTCTTGTTCCTGCTGGCGAAGGCCTTGAAGCCTTCGGGCGCGAACATCGGCCAGCCCCCGATGGGAACGATGGCGGCGAGATCAGGTGTCGCGGTGCGCATATCCGTCATCTGCTGGACCGCGAGTGCCGGATCGTCGTTGCAGAAGGTCGGGGAGCCGGCGACCTCCGTCCATTTCGAGCCCTTCAGCGCCTCGCGCACGCCGTCGACGCGCTCGGCGAGGTTCTTGGCGCCGGGGCCGCCCGAGACCATGGCGTATTTGCCGCCGTCGGGGCGCATCTTCACCAGCTGCTTGCCGAGCGCGACGCCGAACTCCTTGTTGTTGGTGCCGATATAGGCGATGCGCTTGGAGCCGGGCGCGTCGGCATCGAAGGTGATGACGGGGATGCCGGCCGCCGTCGCCGCCTCGATCGACTTGGTCATGGCCGCGACGTCGGCGACCGAGATGGCGAGGCCGTCGACCTTCTGGGTGACGAAGTCCTGGATGATCTGGGCTTGCGTCGCCGGCTCATGCTCGACCGGCCCCTTGTAGATGCACTCGATATTGCCGAGCTCCTTGGCTCGCTTCAGGCAGCCGTCGCGCGCGAAGTCGAAGAACGGATTGTTCATCGCCTTGGGCACGATGACGAAGCGGTAGTTCGCGGCCAACGCCGGCGTTGCCATCATTGCGGCGGCGATGCCGGCAAGAAGAAGTTTCCTCATTGTCTCCTCCACCCTTGTTTGGTGCCTATCCTCTCGAAAGCGCCCGGGAAGTGGACAGGCAAAATTTTATTTGTCTTCCCGAAGCGACGTTACGTCAGCTCATCCGCGAGCGGATGCGGTCGACCAGCACGGCCAGGATGATGATCACGCCCACCAGCGTCTGCTGCCAGTAGGAGGAGACCTGCGCCAGCACGAGGCCATTGCGGATCACCTCCAGCAGCACGCAGCCGACGATGGCCCCGAGCGGACCGCCGATGCCGCCGGCGAGGTTGGCGCCGCCGATCACGGCCGCCGCGATCACGTTGAGCTCGTAGGACGTCGCCATGTTGGCCGGCGCCGATCCGAGCCAGCCGGAGATGATGATGCCCTGCAGGCCGGCTGCGAGCGCGCAGATCACATAGACCTCTATCTTCACCCGCACGACCGGGATGCCGGTGAGTTCAGCCGCCTTCTCGTTGCCGCCGAGCGCGAAGACGTGGCGGCCGAACGCGCTGTGATGCAGCACCACGGCCATCGTCAGCGCGAGGACCACGAGATAGATGAAGGGCACGGGCACGCCGAGCACGTCGCCCGACGTGAGCGCGTAGAATCGATCGGCGTCGGGCCCACCCGGAAAGCTGCCGCGGCCGTTGGAGACGACATAGCCGAGCCCGCGCACGATCGAGAGCATGCCGAGTGTGGTCACGAAGGGCGACAGGCCGAGCACCGCGATGCAGAAGCCGTTGACGAGACCCGCGATCAGCGCGACGCCGAGGCCGGCGAGGATCGAGATCAGCAGGATCAGGCCGGGCACGTTGGCAATTACGGTCTTGCCGTCGGCCGCCATGTGCACGAACAAGGCGCCTGCTGGCGAGCCGGGCGCCGACAGCTCGGTCATCACCATCGAGGTGATCATGGCGGAGAAGCACATCATCGATCCCACCGACAGATCGATGCCGCCGGTGATGATGACGAAGGTGACGCCGAGCGTCGCGATGGCGATGAACGAGAAGTTCTTCGCCACGTTCTGCATGTTGCCTTCGGTGAAGAAATAGGGGCTGGCGAAATGCATGATCACCAGCAGCACCGCCAGCGCGAGCAGCACGTAACCGGTCTGGGAGGCGAAGATGCCGCGCTGCCACCACCTGATCTTGCCGACATTGGTGAAGCTGATCGGAGATTCCATGGGCATGGCCATCACGCCGCCTCCTTAGCGCCGGTGATGAGGGCGGTGACTTCCTCTGGTGAGGTCTGGTGGATCGGCTTGTCGGCCCGCTTCTCGCCGCGGCGCATGACGATGACGCGGTCGCACACCGCGAACACATCCGGCATGCGGTGCGAGATCAGCATCACCGCGACACCCTGCTCCTTGAGCCGGTGGATCAGGCCGAGCACCTGCTCGACCTGGCGCACCGAGATCGCGGCGGTGGGCTCGTCCATCATCACCAGCCGCGCATTGGAGAGCCGCGTCCGCGCGATCGCGACCGCCTGGCGCTGGCCGCCCGACATCTGCTTGACGAGATCGTCGGGGCGCGTCTCCGAGCGCAGCTCGCCGAAAAGCTCCAGCGCGCGCGCTGCCATCGCCTTGTGGTCGAGCAATGCGATGGGCCCGAACCTGCGCTTCAGCTCGCGGCCGAGGAACACGTTGGCCGCCGCCGTGAGATTGTCCGACAGCGCGAGGTCCTGGTAGACGACCTCGATGCCGACGGCGCGGGCATCGACCGGCCGGCTGAAATGGACCGCATTGCCGGCAAAGCGGATCTCGCCATGGCTGGGGCGGAAATTGCCGGCGATGATCTTGACCAGGGTCGACTTGCCCGCGCCGTTGTCGCCCATCAGCCCGACAACCTCGCCCGGCATGACCTGCATGTCGACGCCATGCAGCGCGCGGATCGCGCCGAACTCCTTGCCGATGCCGGTCAGCTCGAGGACCGGTGTCGCGTCAGCGTTTGCCATCAGCAGCCTCGCTCAGACATAGCGGTTGACCAGGGATTCCAGATATTCCTGCCGGCCCGAGCGCGGCTGCGGGTCGAAACCGGGACGAAGCGCGCGGTCGGCGAGATCGGCGAGCGAACGCTGGCCGCCGAGAATGGCGCGACCCTCGGGGCCGGACCATCCCTGGTAACGCTCGGTGAGCGGCGCCGTGAGGGCGCCGGCGTCCAGCATGTCGGCGGCGGCGAGGAATGCGCGCGCGCAGGCATCCATCGAGCCGACATGGGCGTGGATCAGATCATCAGGGTCGATCGACTGCCGCCGGATCTTGGCGTCGAAATTGAGCCCGCCGGTGGTGAAGCCGCCACGGTTCAGGATCTCGTGAAACACCAGCGCCAGCTCCGGGACGTTCATCGCGAACTGGTCAGTATCCCAGCCGAGCAGATCGTCGCCGCGGTTGACGTCGAGCGAGCCGAACACGCCGAGCGCCTCGGCCAGCGCCACCTCATGGTGGAAGGAGTGACCGGCGAGGATGGCGTGGTTCTGCTCGATGTTGAGCTTGACGTCCTTCAGGAGGTCATAGCGCGCAAGGAAGCCGTAGCAGGTGGCGACATCGAAATCATATTGATGCTTGGTCGGCTCCTTGGGCTTCGGCTCGATCAGGATCGGCCCCTTGAAGCCTATTCTGTGCTTGTGCTCGACGACCAGCGAGATGAAGCGGCCGAGCTGGTCGAGCTCGCGCTTGAGATCGGTGTTGAGCAGCGTCTCATAGCCCTCACGTCCGCCCCAAAGCACATAGTTCTGGCCGCCGAGCCGGTGCGTCACCTCCAGCGCGGCGCGAACCTGGCCTGCCGCGTAGGTGAAGATCTCCGGATCCGGATTGGTCGCCGCGCCCGCCATGTAGCGACGATGCGTGAACAGGTTGGCGGTGCCCCAGAGCAGGCGCACCTTGCTCGCGGCCATCTTCGCTTCGAACAGATCGGCGATCGCATTGAGATTGGCGACGGACTCGGCGAGCGAGCTACCTTCCGGCGCGGCATCGACGTCGTGGAAGGTGAAGTAGGGGACGTCCAGCAGGCGGAACAGCTCGAAGGCGACGTCGGCCTTGGCCCGCGCCTGCGCCATCGCGTCACCGCCCCGGTGCCACGGCCTCAGGAACGTCTCGCCGCCGAAGGGATCGCCGCCCGGCCAGCAGAACGAATGCCAATAGCAGACCGCAAAGCGCAGATGATCCTCCAGCCTGCGGCCATGCACGAGGCGATCCTTGTCGTACCAGCGGAACGCGGGCGCCTGTCCCGCATCCTTGCCGGCGAAGGCGACAGGTGCAGTTGCATCGAAGAATTTGGCTGACGCGTTCACTTAAGAGCACTCCTTCAATGCGGGATAAAGCGCGCGCCATCGCCGATAGGCCTCGTCATAGGCCTCAGTGACGGATGCGCGGGGCGTGAAGCTCGCGAGCCGCCGCGGGCGGGTGCAGACCGCTGCCGGTGTCTCGCCGGTCACAGCGAGCCGGCCGAGCCGCGCGGCGCCGAGGGCCGCCCCCACCTCGCCCTCCTCGACGCGGTGAACGGGAATGCCGAGCACATCGGCGCAGATCTGCGCCCATAGCGGCGAGCGCGAGCCGCCGCCGACGAGATCGAGCTCGGCAACAGGCCCGCTCGCCGCGCTCAGCGCCGCCAGATTGTCGCGCGCGGCGAATGCCACGCCTTCGAGCACGGCCTGCACGATCTGCGTCCGTCCGGTCGCACCGCGCAGGCCGACGAAGGCGCCGCTCGCCGCGGCATCGTTGTGCGGCGTGCGCTCGCCGTCGAGATAGGGCAGGAATCTGATCGGGCTCGGCCCGTCGATGCGCTCGCCGAGCGGCGCCAGCAGCGCTGCGGCCGGCGTCTCCATCACGCCGGCGAGCCAGGCCAGCGAGGCCGCTGCCGAGAGCATCACGCCCATCTGGTGCCAGAGGCCGGGCAGCGCGTGGCAGAACGCATGCACCGCCGTTTCAGGCGCCGGCGCGAACCGGTCGGTGACGCGGAACACCACGCCTGACGTTCCCAGCGACAGGAACGCATCGCCCGGCGCGATCGCGCCGAGCCCGATCGCGCTCGCGGCGTTATCGCCGGCGCCCCCGGCGACAACGACATCTTTCGCCATGCCCCAGCGCTGGGTGAATTCCGGCGCGAGCATCGCGCTCACCTCGCTGCCCTCGACGAGGCGCGGCATGTGGTGGAGATCGAGCCCGGTGGCATGCAGCAGCAGGGGCGACCAGCGGCGCAGACCGACATCGAGCCACAGCGTGCCGGCCGCATCGGACATGTCCTCGATCAACTCGCCGGTCAGGCGATAGCGCACATAGGCCTTCGGCAGCAGCACCTTTGCGACGCGCGCGAAGATTTTTGGCTCATGCCGCGCGACCCACAACAGCTTCGGGGCGGTGAAACCGGGCATCGCCAGATTGCCTGCCATCGCGTGCAGCGAGGGGCAACGCTGCTCCAGCACGGCGCATTCGGCCTGCGAGCGGCCGTCGTTCCAGAGGATCGCCGGACGCAGCGGCCGTCCGTTCTCGTCGAGCAGCGTCGCGCCATGCATCTGGCCCGACAGGCCGATGCCGCGGACCCGCGCCACCTCGCGCGGATGGCGGGCGGCGAGATCGTCGGCCGCGCCGATGGCTGCATCGACCCAGGAATCGGGGTCCTGCTCGGACCACAGCGGCGCCGGGTGCGACAGCGCAAGCTCGCGCGCCGCCGTCGCGAGGATCGCGCCGGCTTCGCTCACGAGCACCGCTTTCACGCCGGAGGTGCCGATGTCCAGTCCGAGATACAAATCGTCCTCCCATTTACCCATTGCGGTGCGCGAGCTTGCGTCGCCTTCCCGCCAGGCCGTTCCATATTCATCTGCCGCTAAGGCAGATTGTCCCGCATCACGATGTCGATCCTGATCTTCTCCTGTTCGCGCAGGATCGGCTCGCCGCGGGCGAGCGCGAGCAGCACGCGCACGGCGGCGCGCGCTTCATGTCCGGGGTTCTGCGAGATCGCGGCATCCATCACGCCCTGCAGCAGCAGCCGGCGCGTCAGCATGGTGACGTCATGACCGACGAACACGACCTGCTTATCGCGGCCGGCATCGCTCAACGCCTTGTCACTCAAGGCCTTGGCGACGCCCTGGGTGCCGGCGCCGACGTTATAGAGGCCGACGATGTCGGCATGCTTGCCGAGCAGCCGCGCCAGCACCTGTTCGGAACGATCGTCCTCGTCGCGCCCCTCCAGCACCGGCAGCACGCTGAGGCCGGGGAATTCCGAAGCCATCACCTGGTTGAAGCCGAAGATGCGCTCGGCATGGTCGCGCAGGCCCTGCGAGCCCGCGACGATCGCGACCTTGCCGGACTTTTGGCCGGCCAGCCGGCCGACCAGCGCGCCGGCGGTGCGGCCCGCGGCAATGTTGTCGATGCCGACATAATGGTGGCGGCGCGACGACGGCACGTCCGACACCAGCGTCACCACCTTGGTGCCGGCATCGACGAGATCGTTGATCGCGGCGCGGACGCCCGGATGGTCCAGCGCCACCACGGCGACGCCGTCGTAGTCACCCGACAGCGCCTCCAGGGAGGCCGCGAGCACGGAGGGGTCAAACACGTCGGTCGCGACCATCTCGACATTGAGGCGGCGAACCGAGAGCCAGGCCGACATCTCGCCGAGATAGGCCTCGATCTGCTGCATGAAGGGGTTCGGCCCCGACGGCATCACGAAGGCGAAGCGGCGGGCGCGGCCGCGGGCGAGCTCGGCGGCGGCGACATGCGGCTGGAACGCGTTGCGCTCGATCGCCGCCTTGACGCGGCGCACCGTGTCCGGCCGCACCCCCGGGCGGTTGTGCAGCACGCGATCGACCGTCGCCAGGCTGACGCCCGCCTCGCGGGCGATGTCCTTCAGCGTCAGCGCGGTCGCGGCGAGGGTGTCAGCCATCGCTGAAGGTTAGCAGAGGTGTTTTGAGGTACGCAACTCATTTTGAGGACCGTCACCGCCGAGCCTCAAATTACGGTTGTAGCCACAGCCGTAGACACGCCCCTGCCCGACCCGCGTCTCGCTCGAACGCTGGACGCGCGGCCCCGCCGCCTTGCCTATGGTTGCCGCTCACCGACGGCGCCACAACGAGCATTCGCGGCAAGATCATGAGAGCGCGCGGCGATATCGCCAGGGATTCGGACAAAGGCAGGCTCTATCAACGCGTTCTGTGGCAGTCCGCGACGCTCTATCATCAAAATGCTCAGCTCCTGGGCCGGCGAGCGGGTCCAGCCGCTGCCGCAATTGGCCTGAGCATTGACCGGACTTGTCGACAGGCCATGACAGGCTTGCCCTGATCTCACATCTTCCCGTAGGAGACGCCGCGCCGCGTGATGATGATGTAGCGCGCGTCCTGCTTGGTTTCATTCTCGAAGATCACCGCGCGCATCACGTCGAAATCCAGGCAGTCGCCTTCGCGCAGGCGCACCGCCTTGGCGTCGATGTGCACGGCGATCGCGCCCTCCAGCATCAGCAGTTGCTGGGTGAAGGCGTTGCGGCCCCAGGGGCTGTACGGCACCCGCGCGCCGGCCGGCAAATCCACGACGATGATCTCGATGCCGCTCGCCGCATCCGTCGGCGAGGCGTGCCGGCGGCGATAGCCGCTGTCGGGATCGCGCCAATGCGGCTGGTCGGCAAGCCGCACCAAGCGCTCCGGCGGCTTCTCGGCGAGCGCGACGACATCGCTGAGCGACACGTCGAGCGCCGCGCAGAGTCGTCCCAGCAGCGCAGCCGTCGCGCTGCTCTGCGCCCGCTCCACCCGCCCGATCATGGCACGGCTGACGCCGGAGCGTGCGGCGAGCTCGTTCAACGTCATGCCGGCCTGCGTCCGCAGCGTCTTCAGGCGGCGCCCGATCGCGCGATCGAGTTTTTGCTGGTCCATGGTCTTCATCCGAACGTTGCCCGGCCAGAGACCGCACCCGCCAAAGCGTGAGGAGCTTAGGCCAAGGGACCAGCAAGCGCCGGAGACAGCGGCTAATATATTGGAATTTTACGCACCGCGCGAATACGCGGTCGCGCCTGCCAGATCGATCGGAATGGAAAACTTCAATCGGAAGCTTGGAGCGGGCGAAGGGAATCGAACCCTCGTATGCAGCTTGGGAAGCTGCCGTTCTACCATTGAACTACGCCCGCAATCTCTTGAGATTGCTATGATTTTCGCCTCGCCTAGATTTGGCTTGGCACGGTTTTGGCACGGACACGGTTCGTCCGTAGACGGCATACTTAGACCAAACCACGTCACCTTTTGCAATCGTGGCATTCGACCTCCAGGGCCAGCAAGCAAGCCTAGGCGTTTGTCCAGGCAGGCCCACCAACTCCAAAAGGGGATGTTAAGCTGCGGTGCAGTGGACCGTTCGCCCGCAATGTAGGATTGTGTCCAGACTACCAGGGGGGACTTGTGGCTGACAGCGGGCAGAACCGGGAGCGGTTCCAGGTCGCCTACATTGGCGACCACGACGACGACCACACCATGGACGTGGAGGCACTCGGGCCTGCGCTTTTGGCGTTCGGAAAGTTGATTCGAGCAGCCAATGCCGAACTTAATCAGAACCGCGCAACGATGAAGGTGCTGGTCGATTCAAGGTTTGAGCATAAGTGCTTCCTCATCAACTTCGAGACGCTCCAGACGATTCTCGATACCGTCAAAGACTTTCTGAACGACGACGGTGTGAAGCACGCGGCCGACGTTTTGCAAAAACTTGGCGTTGCGACGGGGGCTACAGCAACCGGGCTTTTTGGCTATCTGAAATGGCGCAATGGACGAAAGGTGGAGTCAGCGCAGGCGGTGAAAGGATCGCCTGGTGCCGTCGTCATCAAGGTCGAAGGTGACAACAATACATTCCAAATCGGCAGCGACGTTTTCCGGCTCTCTCAAAACGCGCAGATCCTCGAAGCGGTCGAGGGGACGCTCACACCGATAGATCGAAAGGAGGCAAAAGCGATCGAGTTTCGCAAAGACGACAAACAGATCGCGACCTATCGGAATGAGGATGTGAAGGCAATCGTCGCGTCGTGCGAAGACCCGGGCGGTGTAGATCCGATCGAAATGGAGGCAGAGCCGAAAATCGTTACCGCGGTGCTATACACGCACAGCCCCGTCTTCGATGTGAAGGCCCCAAAGTGGCGCTTTCTGTACCGAAAGAAACCCGTCTACGTCGACATCCGCGACACAAACATCGCGAAGGATGCAGTTAAGCGGGGTGGATCGTTCATGAACGACCGCTACAAAGTGAAAATGGAAATCACACCGCCGAGCGATGATCAGGCAGAGCCGCAGTATAAGATCACAGAGGTATTGGAGTTCACGCCTGCCGAGCAGCAGATCAATATGAAGCTCCGCACAGCAAAGAAAAAACCGATCAAGAAGCGAGCGGCACGAACGAACTGATACTCCGCCGAAGCGTCGGGCAATCATTGGAGAGAGTAGTAGTGCATACGCAAGGTTAAGATCGCTGTCACTTGTCACTGATTATCCACACGACGGCCGCTTGCAACCGCCTACGCCGACCAAGTGCGTGTTATTGTGCAGGTGTTGGTATTTTTTTCTTTGTGAAAACTTTTCGTTGGAATTCGGGGTCGGTTCAATGGAAAGCAATTTCGCTTTTTGCTTTTGTGTCGATAGCACTCGCGCCCGTCCAACCAGCGTTTGCAGCGTTTGGTGGCGGCACACCAACGATTCCAAATTCCAATCTTCTGACTGGTGATGTTGCAGATCCGAGAATAGATGGATCGACTGGTGCATTCACGCAGAAAATTTCGCTCGATATTCCGCCCGGGCGCAACGGCCTCCAGCCCGATGTGTCTCTTCAGTACAATAGTCAAAATACTTCCGACGGCATCGTCGGTTATGGCTGGTCACTTTCTATTCCTTACATCCAATACCTCAACAAAACGGGTTCGCAAAACTTCTACAGCAGCAATTCAAATTTCATTTCGTCGATAGATGGAGAGCTTGCATACGATAATGGAAGTTCTACGCCGGCCAGTCCAGTGCCTGCT
>NZ_LBJU01000116.1:0-162908 GCF_028128835.1 Bradyrhizobium sp. CCBAU 65884
CTTGACCAATGGCCAACCTGTCAGTGATGTGTCCGAACAGGTGTCAGCCATGTCCCCGGACTAAACACTTGTCCCGGGCATCCACGTTCTAGGTACCGCAGGCAAGACGTGGATGGCCGGGACAAGCCCGGCCATGACGATGTGGAAGCATCGACGCGCTAGAACTCAGACATCACGCCGCGCGCACGGTGTCCAAGAACCTGCTCACCTCGATCTTCAGCCGGCTGCTGTCGTTCGACAGCGACTGCGCCGCGGAGAGCACCTGCGAGGAGGCCGAGCCCGTCTCGGTCGCGCCCTGGCGCACGCTGCTGATGTTGGCGCTCACCTGCGTGGTGCCGGCAGCGGCATTCTGGACGTTGCGCGAGATCTCGCCGGTCGCGGCGCCCTGCTCTTCCACGGCGGCAGCGATGGTGGAGGAGATCTCGGACAGCCGCTCGATGGTGCCGCCGATGGTCTTGATGGCGCCGACCGAATCCTCCGTCGCAACCTGGATGCTGGAAATCTGCTGACCAATGTCGCCGGTGGCCTTCGCGGTCTGCTCGGCCAGCGCCTTCACTTCCGAGGCGACCACCGCAAAGCCGCGCCCGGCTTCGCCGGCACGCGCGGCCTCGATGGTGGCGTTCAGCGCCAGCAAATTGGTCTGACCCGCGATGGCGCTGATGAGCTCGACCACGTCGCCGATGCGCGCAGCCGCCTTCGACAATTCGCTGACGCGGTCGTTGGTCTGCCCGGCCTGGCTGACGGCTTCGCCGGCCATGCGCGCGGAGGCCTGCACCTGGCGGCTGATCTCGTGGACGGAGGCGGTCAGCTCCTCCGCCGCGGAGGCCACCGACTGCACGTTGGTCGCGGCCTCTTCGGAGGCCGCCTCGACCAGCGTGGCAAGCTCGGTCGAGCGGCTGGCGGTGGTGGTCAGCGAGGTCGCCGACGCCTCGAGCTCGTTGGCGGCAGACGACACGGTCTCGACGATCTCGCCGATCGCGCCTTCGAAATCGTCGGCCATCCTGATCATGTCGGCGCGGCGGCGCTCGGCGGCAAGCTTGTCCTGCCTGATCTTCTCTTCCGCCTCTTCCTGCGCCTTCCGCTCGGCATTGACCTTGAACGTCTCGACGGCCTGCGCGATCTCGCCGATCTCGTCGGGACGGCCGAGCCCGGGCAGCACGATGGCGAAATTGCCGTTGGCGAGCTCGATCATCGCCGCGCGCATGGCCGACAGCGGCTTGGAAACCGAGCGGCCGATGAAGATCCCGAGGCCGAGCACGGCGGATGCGATCAGCGCGATCGCAACGCCGATCCACCATTGGATGCTGTCGCGCTGGGCATCGTTCAGCCGGTCGGCTTCGGCGCGGATCTGGTCGACCGCTTGCGACACCTGCTCGATGACGGGCTCGACCGCGGAGAAGGCCTCCGACATCGCCTTGAGTTCGATTCCCAGAGCCAGCGCGGTCTCCATCCAGGCGAAGAAGTCACGCTGGTAATCGGCGAGCTTCTGGCGCAACTCGGCCTTCGCATCGCCGGGAATGGAGGGCTCGTCGAGGCCCGTCACAAACTCGGCCGCGCGCTTCTTCATGTCGTCGCCGTATCTGGCGTCGCGACGCAGCATGAAGTCCTTCTCGTGCCTTCGCATCATCAGCATGGTCACCTTGAGCGACGGATTCCGGAGCTCGCCGACCTTGGTCTCGATGTCGTGGACCGAGGCCCGCAAGCGGCCTTCGAGACCGGACTTTTCATCGAGCCCGAGCCGCTGTCTCTGCTCGACCACCGCGGCGAAACGGGTCTGATAGGTCTTCAGCGATGCGGTCATCGCGTCGATCCTCGCGACCAGCTCGGGCTTGCCGAGCCCTGAAATCCTGGCGCGAAGCTTCTCGATATCGAGCGAGACCTGCTGGCTGATCTCGGCCTGGCGCTGCGCCTTGGCCGGTTCGTTGCGCAAGAGGAAGTCCTTCTCGGCGCGGCGTCCCTCGAGCAGCTCGACGGCGATCCTGTTGTTCAGCTCGAAGATGGTGCGCGCCTTCTCGGCGGCGTCGCGATAGAACGCCATCGCGTTCTCGCCGTAGAGATGGATGCCGCCGATCAGGACGACACCGATGACGCCAATGACGCCGATCGCGGTGATCTTGTGGGTGAGACGAAGGGAGAGAAATCGCATCTTGGCTTCAAAAATCGGTTGTGGCTGATGCGAGTATGAAACGTCAGGGCGAGGAAACTACCGTTAATTTACCGGCACGTATAAAATACGTACTTGTGCACGATACCCGTCATACGAGAGGTAACAGACTCCCCACGCCAGGTTTCTACTGGCATGTTATGCACGGTGAGATACACAGGCGCGGACAAAAAAACACGGCGCTCGTGGCGCCGTGCTGTCCTGTCTTCAAACGACGGTGGCGGTCCGGATCAGCTGTAGATCTCGAACAGGCCGGCGCCGCCCTGGCCGCCGCCGATGCACATCGTCACGACGCCCCACTTGGCCTTGCGGCGCGCGCCTTCCTGCAGCAGGTGGCCCGTGAGGCGGGCGCCGGTCATGCCGAAGGGATGGCCGATCGCGATCGAGCCGCCGTTGACGTTGTATTTGGCGGGATCGATGCCGAGCTGGTCGCGGCAGTACAGGCACTGGCTGGCGAAGGCTTCGTTGAGCTCCCACAGGTCGATGTCGTCGACCTTCAGGCCGGTGCGCTTGAGCAGCTTCGGAATTGCGAACACCGGGCCGATGCCCATTTCGTCGGGCTCGCAGCCCGCGGTCGCCCAGGCGACGAAGCGGCCGAGCGGCTTGAGGCCGCGCTTCTCGGCGTCCTTGGCTTCCATCAGCACCACGGCGGCGGCGCCGTCCGAGAGCTGGCTGGCATTGCCGGCGGTGACGAACTTGCCGGGACCCTTCACCGGCTCGAGCTTGGCGAGACCTTCCATCGTGGTCTCGGGCCGGTTGCACTCGTCGCGATCGACGACGTAGTCGACGATGCTCTCCGCCTTGGTCGCCTTGTCGACGACCTTCATCTTGGTCTTCATCGGGACGATCTCGTCCTTGTACTTGCCCGCCTGCTGCGACGCCGCCATGCGGCGCTGCGATTCCAGCGAGAACTCGTCCTGATATTCGCGGCTGAGCTTGTAGCGCTCGGCGACGATGTCGGCGGTGTCGATCATCGCCATGAAGATATCGGGCGCGACCTTGAGCAATTCAGGATCGATCGATTCCTTCGGGGTGCCGCCGCCCGGCATCGAGATGCTCTCGACCCCGCCGGCGACGATGCAGTCGGCGCCGTCCGAGCGGATCGAGTTGGCGGCCATCGCGATCGTCTGCAGTCCCGAGGAGCAGAACCGGTTCACCGATACGCCGGCGGTGGTCTTCGGCAGGCCGGCGAGCAGCGCGGCCTGGCGGCCGATGTTGGGCGCGCCATGGGCGCAATTGCCGAGATAGCAGTCCTCGACATAATCCTTGTCGACGCCGGCGCGCTTCACCGCATGCTGGATGGCGTGGGCCGCGAGCGACATCGGCGGCGTAATGTTGAACCCGCCGCGGCCGGATTTTGCGAGGCCCGTGCGCGCATAGGAAACGATGACGGCTTCACGCATTGTTTTCTCCCTTGTCGAGCGATTTTGAACGGAGCGCTCTTTGAACGAGTTGTCCTGGCGCCATTGGTACACAAAGTTTGGCAGGCGCGGAAAATAAAAACGCCGCCTCCGGTGACGGAGGCGGCGTTGTTCCGCGGGTCGGAATATGTCAGCGTCTCAGAACCTCAGCGCCTTGACCTGCTTGACCTGCGGCAGGGCCTGCACCTTGGCGAGCACCTCCGCCGGGACCGCGCCATCGACCTCGACCAGCGCGATAGCGTCGCCGCCCTGCTCGACGCGGCCGAGATGGAAGGTCGCGATGTTGATCTTGGCGTCGCCCAGCAGGCCAGCGAAACTGCCGATGAAGCCCGGCTTGTCCTCGTTGGTGACATAGATCATCGACTTGCCGAACTCGGCGTCGACGCGGATGCCCTTGATGTCGACCAGGCGCGGCTTGCCGTCGTGATAGACGGTGCCGGAGACCGAGCGCTCCTGGCGTTCGGTCGCGACCGTCACGGTGATCAGGCTCTCATAGTCGCTCTGGGCGGCGCGCACGATCTCGTCCACCACCATGCCGCGCTCCTTGGCAACGACGGGCGCGGACACCACGTTGACCTCGCCCAGCATCGGCCGCAGCAGGCCCGACAGCACGGCGGAGGTGATCGCCTTGATCTTCATCTCGGCGACGTGGCCCTCATAGGTGATCTCGACCTTGAGGATGCCGGTCTCGGTGAGCTGGCCGGCGAACGAGCCGAGCTTCTCGGCGAGCGAGATGAACGGCTTCAGCTTCGGCGCTTCTTCCGCCGTGATCGAGGGGAAGTTGACCGCGTTCGAGATCGCGCCGGTGAGCAGGTAATCCGACATCTGCTCGGCGACCTGGAGCGCGACGTTCTCCTGCGCTTCGGTGGTGGAGGCGCCGAGATGCGGCGTGCAGATCACGTTGGGATGGCCGAACAGCACGTTGGCGTTCGCGGGCTCCTCGACGAAGACGTCGAACGCGGCGCCGGCAATGTGCTTGGAATTGAGTGCATCGACCACCGCCTGCTCGTCGACGAGACCGCCGCGCGCGCAGTTGATCAGGCGCACGCCCTTCTTCATCTTGGCGATTGCGGCAGCGTCGATGATGTTCTTCGTCTTCTCGGTCAGCGGCGTGTGCAGCGTGATGAAATCGGCGCGCTTGAGCAGGTCGTCGAGCTCGACCTTCTCGACGCCGATGTCCTTGGCGCGCTCCGGCGACAGGAACGGATCGAACGCGATCACCTTCATGCGCAGGCCGAGTGCGCGGTCGGCGACGATCGAGCCGATGTTGCCGCAGCCGACGACGCCGAGCACCTTGCCGGTGATCTCGACGCCCATGAAGCGATTCTTCTCCCACTTGCCGGCCTGGGTCGAGGCGTCGGCCTGCGGGATTTCGCGCGCGAGCGCCAGCATCAGGGTGACGGCATGCTCGGCGGTCGTGATCGAATTGCCGAACGGCGTGTTCATCACGATGATGCCCTTGGCCGTGGCGGCGGGGATCTCGACATTGTCGACGCCGATGCCGGCGCGGCCGATCACCTTGAGGTTGGTCGCCTTGTCGAGAATCTTTGCGGTCGCCTTCGTCGCGGAGCGGATCGCAAGGCCGTCGTAATTGCCGATGATCTCGGCGAGCTTGTCCTTGTCCTTGCCGAGATTGGGCTGGAAGTCGACCTCGACGCCGCGATCTTTGAAGATCTGCACGGCAGCGGGCGAGAGCGCGTCGGAAATGAGAACTTTGGGTTTGGTCATGGGATGTGTCCTTCACACCCTCCCCTGGAGGGGGAGGGTCGGCGCGAAGCGCCGGGGTGGGGTGAAGCTGTGAATTCGAAATTCGCCAGTGCGCCGTGTGGAGAGATCACCCCACCCCGCCGCACCTGACGGTGCGTCGACCCTCCCCCTCCAGGGGAGGGTCAGAACTCAGGCCGCCTTGGCGAGCGTGGCCTTGGTCTCGGCAAAAGCCCAGTCGATCCACTGCGTCAGCAGCTCGACGTCCTTGGCCTCGACGGTGGCGCCGCACCAGATGCGCAGGCCGGCCGGCGCATCGCGATAATACGCGAAGTCGTAGCCGGCGCCTTCCTTCTCCACCAGCGCCACCAGCTTCTTGGAGAAGTCGGCTTGCGCATCCTCGGACAGCGAGGTGATGGCGGGATCGGTGAACTTCAGGCACACCGAGGTGTTGGAGCGGATCGAAGCGTCCTTGGCGAGGAAGTCGATCCAGGGCGTCTTCGCCTTCCAGTCGGCGAGCACCTTGGTGTTGGCGTCGGCACGCGCGATCAGCGCCTTGAGGCCGCCGATCGACTTGGCCCAGTTCAGCGCGTCGAGATAATCCTCGACGCAGAGCATCGACGGCGTATTGATGGTCTCGCCGACGAAGATGCCTTCATTGATCTTGCCGCCCTTGGTCATGCGGAAGATCTTCGGCAGCGGCCAGGCCGGCTTGTAGGTTTCCAGCCGTTCCACCGCACGGGGCGACAGGATCAGCATGCCGTGCGCGGCTTCGCCGCCGAGCGCCTTCTGCCAGGAGAAGGTGACGACATCGAGCTTGGCCCAGTCCAGCGGCTGCGCAAACGCGGCCGAGGTCGCATCGCAGATGGTCAGGCCTTCGCGGGCAGAGCTGATCCAGTCGGCGTTCGGCACGCGCACGCCCGACGTGGTGCCGTTCCAGGTGAAGACGACGTCGCTCCTGGGATCGACCTTGGCGAGGTCGGGGATCTCACCATAGGCTGCGTTGAGCTTGGTGACGTCCTTGAGCTTCAATTCCTTGACGATGTCGCTGACCCAGCCCTCGCCGAAGGATTCCCAGGCGAGCGTGGTGACGGGGCGCGCACCGAGCAGCGACCACAGCGCCATCTCGACCGCGCCGGTATCGGAGGCCGGCACGATGCCGATGCGATAATCGGCGGGCACCTCGAGCACTTCGCGCGTCAGATCGATCGCGAGCTTGAGCTTGGTCTTGCCGACCTTCGCGCGATGCGACCGGCCGAGCGCTGCGTCCTTGAGATTTTGGGCGTTCCAGCCGGGGCGCTTGGCGCAGGGGCCGGAGGAGAAATGCGGCACGTTCGGCCGCGAAGCGGGCTTCGCTACAGTCATAATATCTACCCTTCCAGATAGTCAGCCTCCCGTTGGGGGGAGGTGTCCCGCCGCGGCTGATACGGGAAACAGGAAGAGTCGTCAAGGAAGTTCCGGCGTCTCACGGCGGCGTGATGGTGCTTCCGGTGCGATATCAGGGGATTCGACGACCGCGAGCGCATTCAGCAAGTCCGTGGCCTCGCTGATCAATTGCGCGGCTCTGCGACGGCTGCCGACTTTCAAAATGCACTTGTCATTGGCCTGCACGACGTAATCGTTGCCGACCTTGATCATTGAATAGCTTGTCATCGAAATCCCCGAACCGACAGAGCCCGGTGTCTGACGCTGCCTAGCACCGTTCGTTCCCGGATCAACGTGAACGACGGCTGGGTAGTTTATCAGCTGTTAATATGAACAAGCGCGCGATCCGAATTCGCTGATCGCGCAAGGCTCGCGAGGAGCTGCCTCAAAAGCGGACAGTCATACCGACGTGGCTCGCTGCGAATCCGAGTCGCTTGTAGAAGCGCTGCGCATCGACGCGGCTCGCATGCGTCAGCAGCTCGACGAGATTGCAGCCGCGTGCCTTCGCTTCCGCGATCGCCCATTGCACCAACCGCTCGCCGATGCCGCGGCTGCGACAATCAGTGGCAACGCGAACGTCTTCGAGCAGGCCGCGCACGCCGCCTTGCGAGCTGATGCCCGGCAGGATCGCGAGTTGCAGGCAGCCGACCACCCTGCCCTCGCTCTCGGCGACCACGAGCGTGAGATTCGGATCGCGCTCGACCCGCGCGAAGGCATCGTAGTAGGCGGCAGGCAACGGATCCTCGACCCGTTCGCGCGCGCGGCCGAGATGATCGTCGGCGAGCATCGCCACGATCGCTGGAACGTCGTCGCGGCGCGCGCGGCGAATGGAGACGGATTCGGCGTTCATGTCAGACAACTCCAACCTCAGCGCGCCGGCGGCAGGCCGAGAAACGCTTCGACCTCGCCAATCCAGCGGCGAAGCGAAGCGTACCGGCCGAGATCGAAGCCGCCCTCATGCGCCACGCGGGTATAGGCGAGCAGCGAGACGTCGGCGAGCGAAACCTCTTCACCGGCGAAGAAGCGGGAGGCCAAAAGATGCTGCTCCATGCGGTCGAGCGCCGCATAGCCGCGCTTGACCTTTTCGGGGTCGAGCTCGGATGCGTCCTTGCCGAGATAAACGAGGAGGAAGCGACACACCGCGATATAGGGCTCGTGGCTGTACTGTTCCCAGAACAGCCATTCGTCCATCTTGGCCGCCATGAAGGCGTCGCGCGGGACGAGCGCGCTGTCGCGGGCGAGATAGCGGATGATGGCATTGGACTGCGCCAGCGTGCGGCCGTCGCCGAATGCGACGGTGGGCACCTGGCCGGCGCCGTTCATCTCAAGGAATTGCGGCGTGCGCGTCTCGCCCTTGCGCGTGTCGATCTCGATCCATTGGTAGGGCAATGCGAGCTTGTCGCAGACCCACTTCACCTTCAGGCAATTGCCGGAATTGCTGTCGCCGTAGATCTTCATCGCTGCCGCCCCGCGTTGCAGCGACAGAGCATCAGGACGGCGCGGAGCTGTCAACCGCGGCGTGCGCGGCTGCGTCAGAACTTGTAGCCGAGGCCGGCGCGGACGGTGTTGATACTGGTGTCGACCTGGGAAGTGAAGCGAATGTATTCCCACTCGGCGCGCATGAAGAGACCGCCGACGAGATTGACGTCCACGCCCAGGCCCCCGCTGTAGCCGTAGATCAGATGATTGTGCTGCGCCTCGCTCGCGGAAACCGGCCCCAGAAGAACGCCGGCAGGCGTCACGAAATCCTGAGCGCTCACCGTGCGGACGATATCGGCATTGCCGAGCGCGAGCCCGCCGAACACGTAGGGCAGGAAGCATCCCCATGCATAACCGGCCCGGCCGCGAAACGTTGCCATGTCCTTGATCGCGATCGAAGCCGTCGAGCTCGCCGTCACCGTGTGCACGTTGCCGTCGGACAGCGTATTGCTGCGAGCTTCGCTGGCAGTGGTCGATCCGCCGAACTTACCGTGCAGGTAACTGGCCTCCAGGCCGATCACGACATCGTCCCATTGGGCATTGTAGCCCACGAAAGCACCATATCCGCTGCTGCGCTGAGAGGCCTTTCCGAGGCCGAGATTCCATTGCGAGACCTGCATCTCCTGCTCGATCAGGGTGTCTGCGAGCAGCGCCGCCATCATATTGCTGGTCGACCCGTTGAAATTCTCATCGGACGAGCCGTAGCCACCCTGCCCGCCGACATAGAAGCCTTGCCAGTTGACGCTGGACCTGGTGAGACCGTCGGTGAAGCTGCCGCGCAGGATGGGAAGATCGGGCATATCGGCCGCATGCGCGGCAGACACCGTCCCCAACATCGCCGCCGCCAACAAAAGGCCACGCATCGCAACGCTCCATCGAACTCGAACTTTCATCCGTGATCATGGCTCGTTAACCTTAACCAATGGTTGCGTCGGCCGCCTTCATCGCTACTCGCCATGAAAAATACGCAAAGCAAAACGGCGCGGGATGATCCCGCGCCGTTAAGAAGTCCTAACCGATCGAAGTGTCGATCAGCCCTTGGTGACAAGCGGCGGCGGCGGCATGTAGGCCGGCGCGCTGTCGAGATTCCAGCGCACGCCGAGCTTCAGGTCGTGCGAGGTGATATCCTTGAACTTGAAGACGTTGCCCGTGGTCCCACCGGTGTAGTCCGACAGGACACCGGTTTGTCCGGGGCCCAGGTCGACATAGCTGTAGGCGAGTTCGAGGACGAGATTGGGATTGACCTTATAGGCAAGACCGGCATGGGCCGCCCAGGCGAAATTCCACTTCGAGCCGGTCGGCGCGCTCGCGAAGCTGGTATTTCCGACGGCGAGGTTGTTGATGCCCGTGTCGGTGAAGTTCGCGATCGAAACGCGTGCACCGCCGACGCCGGCGCCGATGAACGGCGTGATGCACCACCAGGTGCCCAGATCAACGTACGCGTTGGCCAAGACCAGCCATTCGGACTTGCTTGCGCTGTAATTGTCGATGCCGCTGTACGGCACGCCGCCTGCGGTCCCGGTGAAACGATCGGTGCCCTTGAAATTCGAATTGCCGCGATACTGCCCGGTCACGTCGGCACGGAACCAATTGTTGAACCGGTAGCCGACGCCGACGCCGTAGATGCCGGCCGCATCGAACGAAGTCTTCTGGTCAAACGAGGTAAGCTGCGAGTAGGCCGACTCGCGGCCGTAGTGCAGGTCGCTCGTCTTCTGATTGCTGAAGCCGATATCGCCGCGCAGATACCAGCCACCGAAGTCGGCGGGCGGGGCGGGCGGCGCGTACATGGGAGGGGGAGCGGCGATCGGCATATCGGCAGCAAACGCCATCGACGAGATCAGGGTTGCCGCACCCGCGGCAAGGAGAGACTTAACGCTACGCATTGGCTTCGTCCTTTTGGCCGGTGAGGCAAATACACAGGCCTCACGTTCTGGAAACTCACGGAGCGGACGATGCCAGCAAATGTTTAAGCGCCACTTAACCCTAATTTTTAAGGTTGATTTTTCCTGACTGCTCGCGCGCATGGACGCGAAGCGTTGCAAAATTGCAGCGCCTCGCGCCGCAATTGCTAACGATGTGTGAAAGTGCGGTGCGGCGAGAGAGGAAACGTTAACGCGCGTGCCGCGGCAGTTTTGGCAGGAACACCGCAATCAGGCCGATCGCCGGCAGCCAGGCGCAGACCTGGTAGACGAACTCGATCGAGGTGTGGTCGGCGAGCTTGCCGAGCACGGCGGCGCCCAGGCCCCCGATGCCGAAGGCGACGCCGAAGAACACGCCGGAGATCATGCCGAATCTGTGCGGCACCAGTTCCTGCGCGAACACGATGATCGACGACGTCGTCGAGGAGATGATCAGGCCGATGATGACGCTGAGCACCGCGCTCGCATAGAGCCCGGCAAAGGGCAGCGCCAGCGTGAACGGCAGCGCGCCCAGGATCGAGATCCAGATCACGATCTTGCGGCCGAAGCGATCGCCCAGCGGTCCGCCGAGAAACGCGCCGACCGCGTTCGCCGCGAGGAAGATGAAGAGATACATCTGAGCTCCCTGCGTCGACACGCCGAAGCGGTCGATCAGGTAGAAGATGTAGTAGCTCGACAGGCTCGAGACGTAGAGCTGCTTCGAGAACAGCAGCGCCACCAGCACGAGCAGCGCGACGGCGACGCGGCGCGAGCTCGGCGCGTCGGGATGGGCTTGCACCGCCGCCGTCTTCTTCGCCTTGATCTGCGGCGCGTACCAGCGGCCGATGCGCCAGAGGATGAGGATCGCGAGGAACGCGATCGAGGAGAACCAGGCGATGCTGCCCTGCCCGAACGGCACCACGATCAGCGCCGCCAGCACCGGCCCCATCGAGGTGCCGAAACTGCCGCCGAGCTGGAACACCGATTGCGCAAAACCGTAGCGGCCGCCGGAGGCGAGCCGCGCGATGCGCGCGGATTCGGGGTGAAACACCGCCGAGCCGAGGCCGACGAATGCGGCCGCGACGAGGATGACGAGATATTGGTGCGCGGCGCTGAGCAGCAGCAGGCCGAAGAAGGTCGAGGCCATGCCGATCGACAGCGAATAGGGCTGCGCCTTCTTGTCGGTGTAGTGCCCGACCACCGGCTGCAGCAGCGAGGCCGTGAACTGGAAGGCGAGCGTGATCATGCCGATCTGTGCGAAGTCGAGCGCGTAGGTGTCCTTCAGGATCGGATACACCGAGGCGATCAGCGACTGCATGGTGTCGTTGAGGAAGTGCGAGAAGCTGATGCCGGCGAGCACGACATAGGCCGGCCCCGCCGCTTTGGCGGCGGATGCCACGTCAGCGACGACGACGGGCTCGGTCAGCGTTTCCTCGGAGACGACGACAGGCTTGTTCAATGCAGCGGTCCCGGCAGGCGCGGCGAACCGCCGCATCCGCTCATTACGATGCAAGCGGCGATGGAACCACCGTCAATCGCAAATGGCTGGAATGCGCGGGTCTTACCCTCCCCGCGAGTCCGATATCGCAGGGTGGGCAAAGGCGCCCTTGCGCCGTGCCCACCATCTTTTCGATACGGTGCCAGAAGCGTGGGCACGCTGCCGCTTTGCCCACCTTACGATACTGCCCGTGGGGTGAGATCACCCACCCGCTCGTGCTTGAAAGACCTTACGCCGCAGCCTGCCCGAGCGCGGAGACGATGATGTCGACGACGTCCTCGACCAGGACGCGGTCTTCGCCCTCGCCCATGACGCGGATCACAGGCTCGGTGCCGGAGGAGCGGATCAACAGGCGGCCGTGGCCGTTGAGCCGTCTCTCGCCGTCGGAGATCGCCGATTTGACGTCGGAATCGTCGAGCGGCTTGCCGCCCTTGTGGCGGACGTTCTTGAGGATCTGCGGCAGCGGATCGAAGCGGTGGCAGACCTCGGACACGGGCCGGCGCAGCTTCTGCACCACCGCGAGCACTTGCAGCGCAGCGACAAAACCGTCGCCGGTGGTGGCGTAGTCGGACAGGATGATGTGACCCGACTGCTCGCCGCCGAGATTGTAGCCGCCATTCAGCATCTGCTCGAGCACGTAGCGGTCGCCGACCGGCGTGCGCACCAGATCGAGCCCCTGCCCTTTCAGGAAGCGCTCGAGCCCGAGATTGGACATCACGGTGGCGACGATGCCGGGACGCGACAGGCGGCCGTCTTCCTTCCAGCTCTGCGCGATCACCGCGAGCAACTGGTCGCCGTCGACCACATGACCGCGCTCGTCGACCAGGATGACGCGATCGGCGTCGCCGTCGAGCGCGATGCCGATGTCGGCGCGCATCTCGCGCACCTTCCGCGACAGTGCTTCCGGCGAGGTCGAGCCGCAATCCTTGTTGATGTTGAAGCCGTCGGGCTCGACGCCGATCGGCACGACGTCGGCGCCCAACTCCCACAGCGCTTCGGGCACCACCTTGTAGGCGGCGCCGTTGGCGCAATCGATCACGACGCGCAGGCCGTCGAGCGAGAGGTCTCGCGGCAACGTGCGCTTGGCGAATTCGATGTAGCGGTCATGCACGCCGTCGATGCGGCGGGCGCGGCCGAGGCTCGCGCTCTGTGCCAGCCGCTTGTCGATGGGCTCGTCGAGCAGCTGCTCGATCTGCCGCTCGACGTCGTCGGAGAGCTTGAAGCCCTGCGGGCCGAACAGCTTGATGCCGTTGTCCTCGAACAGATTGTGCGAGGCCGAGATCATGACGCCGAGATCGGCGCGCATCGACTTGGTCAGCATCGCAACCGCCGGCGTCGGCATCGGGCCGACCAGCAGCACGTCCATGCCGACCGAGGTGAAGCCGGCGACCATCGCGTATTCGATCATGTAGCCGGACAAGCGGGTGTCCTTGCCGATCACGACCCGGTGGCGGTGGTCACCGCGCTGAAACGCAAGGCCTGCGGCCTGGCCGACCTTGAGGGCGAGCTCCGGCGTGATCAGTCCGTTGGCGCGGCCCCGAATCCCGTCCGTCCCGAAATATTTGCGACTCATATCGTCCCCCAAGCAACAACCAGGGGATCCCCTTGACAACCACGGGCTGCCCGAACGGGACCCGCATCCCTGATTTGCTAGGCGTGTTATAATGCCTGTGAGGCTAACTTGGCTTCAAAAAATATGATGAATCATTACGGAACCGGGGCGCCGCCGTACCGACAACGTCTTGTTAACATTATATTTCCGGCCCATGGCGTCGAAACAGGGTGGAACCCGTTTAATCGCTGCGCTTCACGTGGCCATCGCCGCGGCTCGGCGCCGGCTGGGTGACGTTGACGGGATCGGAGCCCGGAAAGGTCTCTTCCAGACCCTCTTCCAGGGCTTCCTCGAGATCACGCTTCTCCTTGATCTCTTCCGGCGAAGGTCCAGCGTGCGGCTTCGTCATGGCGCCCTCCTGCAAAACGGTCTGCAAACGGATTTGGCTGTGCATCCAACCATGCTAGATGACCCCGAAATCTTCCGATGCAAGACTCTTGGTACAAGACGGGCCGGGGAACGATCATGAAACATATCACCTGTATCGACGATCTTCGCACGCTGCATAAGCGCCGCGTGCCGAAGGCGTTCTTCGACTATTGCGACCGCGGCTCCTATGCCGAGGAGACGCTGCGCGCCAACCGCGAGGATATGCAGGCGATCAAGTTCCGCCAGCGCATCCTGGTCGATGTCTCCAAGCGCGACACTTCGACCACGATTCTCGGCGAGCCCTCGACCATGCCGCTGATGCTCGCCCCCGTCGGGCTGCTCGGCATGCAGCATGGCGACGGCGAAATTTATGCCTGCCGCGCCGCGCAGGCCGCCGGTATCCCGTTCACGCAATCGACCATGTCGATCTGCTCGATCGAGGACATCGCCGCCAATGTCGAGAAGCCGTTCTGGTTCCAGCTCTACGTCATGAAGGACCGCGGCTTCATCAAGGAATTGATCCAGCGCGCGATCGCGGCCAAGTGCAGCGCGCTGGTGCTCACCGTGGACCTCCAGGTCATCGGCCAGCGCCACGCCGACATCAAGAACGGCATGACCGTGCCCCCCGAATGGTCGCTGTCGAAGCTGCTGGATTTCGCCAGCAAGCCCAGCTGGGTCTCCGGCGTGCTGCAGGGCAAGCGCCGCACCTTCGGCAACATCGCCGGCCACGTGAAGAACACCGAGGATCTCAATCGCCTCGCCGAATGGACGGCCTCGCAGTTCGACACCTCGCTGAACTGGAAGGACGTCGAGTGGGTCCGCAGCATCTGGCCGGGCAAGCTGGTCATCAAGGGCATCCTCGACGTCGAGGATGCCGAGGAAGCCGCCAAGACCGGCGCGCAGGCGCTCGTCGTCTCCAACCATGGCGGCCGGCAGCTCGACGGTGCACCGTCATCGATCGAGGTGCTGCCGGAGATCGCCGATGCGGTCGGTGACAGGATGGAGATCATGTTCGACGGCGGCATCCGCTCCGGCCAGGACGTGATGCGCGCGCTCGCGCTCGGCGCAAAGTCCTGCATGCTCGGCCGCGCTTATGCCTACGGCCTGGGTGCCGGCGGCCAGGCCGGCGTCGCCAAGGCGATCGACATCATCCAGAAGGAGCTGCTCACCACCATGGGCCTGTGCGGCGTCAACCGGATCGACGAGATCGACGATCATGTCATCGCGATGTGAAAGGCATGCCGGGACGCGGCAGCAACAACGGCTGTCGTCCCGGACAAGCGCAGCGCTCGACAACGCGTAGCGTTGTCGGGAGCGGAGCGCTGATCCGGGACCCATAGCCACAGGAAGGTGTGGTTACGGGACTCGGGGTTACCAATCTTCGCCAAACTCCGCCCTGTGGTTATGGATTCCGGATCTGCGCTTACGCTTGTCCGGGATGACACCGAGAATGCATCGGCGACTCTAGCCTCACATCGGTGGCGTAACTCCATCGCGCCCGACATTGACGCGGTTGGCCTCCAGCGAGCCGTCGTCCTTCTTCGCCGCGCCGAAGATGATCAGCTTGGCGCCCGGCTTCACTTCCGACTTGTCCGTGGCGATGAAGGTGACGATTGGCGTGTCCGGCGGCACCACGACCTTCTTCTCGCCGTCCTTGTATTTGACCGTGATGTTCTGGCCGTCGGTGCCTTTCACCGTCTGCACCACGGTGGCATTGGTCATGGTCGAATTGGCACGCGCGTCCCAGGGACGAAAACCCTCGGCCGCGCCGCGCTGGTTCTCCGGGAAGATATGCACCGCGATCGCCTTCTGCGTGCCGTCCGGTTCAGGCATGCCGGTGACGCCGATATAGGAGCCTTCCTTGATTTCCGACAGCTCCGTCTTCACCACGGCGAAGACGGCGACGTTGTCGGTCATGCGCACCTTCACGTCGCTGCCTTCGCGCGTCTTGATGCCGAGCATGTTGCCGTCGACACTTTCGATGGTGCCGCGGATGCGGACCGTCGGCGCCTGCTGCGCCGAGGCCGCGAACGAAGCGAGAGCGAGGACCGCTGCGAGCAGGCCGGATTTCATCGTCGAAGTCAGCATGATCCGGTCCTTTCTCACATCGGCGGCGTCAGGCCGTCACGGCCGACGCTGACGCGGTTGGTCTCGAACGAGCCGTCCGGCAGTTGCTTCATGAAGGCGATGACTTTGGCGCCGGCCTTGAGGTCGGATTTGTCGCCGGGCACGAAGGTCACCACCGGCGTGTTGTCGGCGACGAACACCTTCTTCTCGCCGTCCTTGTACTTGACCAGCAGCGTATGGCCGTCATTGCCGACCACGCTCTCCGACACCGTGGCGTTGGTCATGCTCGAATTCGGCTTGAGGTCATAGGGCCGCGAGCCCTCGCCGGTGCCGCGCATGCTCTCCGGAAACACGTGGACCTCGACCGCATTCTGGCCGCCGTCCGGTCCGGGCACCGTGGTGGCGCCGACGAAGGAGCCGACCTTGATGTCGGCGAGTGAAATTTTGGTAATCCCCGATACGTTCACGTCGGGAGCGATGCGCAGCTTGACGTCCTCGCCGCTGCGCGACTTGACCTGCATCGTGTCACCATTGACGCTTTCGATCGTGCCGCGCACGCGCGTCGGCACCGGTGCCCTCTGCGCGTAGGCATAGAGGGTGGAAGCGGCCACCATCGCGACGGCGATCAGCGGACGTGTGAAAGTTGCACGTTGAACAGACATGACGGTCTCCGATTGTCCCACGGATGGAGAACTCCGGACGACGCGCGCTATTCTCTCAAGTCTTTGTGAGATCGGCCTCGACCAGCGCCCGCAGCTCGGCCGTGACCTCCGGCCGCCGGCCGAACCACAGCTCGAAGCCGCGCACCGCCTGGTGCAGCAGCATGCCGAGCCCGTCTGCCGTCTTCAGGCCGCGCGCCGTTGCGGCGGCGAGCAGCGGCGTCACCAGCGGCACATAGACGAGGTCGGCGACCACCGCCGCCTGCGGCAGGCGCGCGACATCAACATCGAGTGAGGGCTGGCCGTGCATGCCGAGCGAGGTCGTGTTCACGAGAAGTTTTGCGCGCGGCAGCACGTCGTCGATCCCGTCCCACGTCACGGGATGCACGTTCGGCCCGAACTGTCTTGCCAGCGTCTCGGCCCGCGCGATGGTGCGATTGGCCAGATGGATGCGCTTGATCCCACGCTCGAGCAGACCGAACACGACCGCCCGCGAGGAGCCGCCGGCGCCGAGCACCAGCGCCTCCTCGGCGGCATCCCAGCCGGGCGCGCTGGCATCGAGATTGCCGATGAAACCTTCGACGTCGGTGTTGGTCGAGCGCAGCTCGCCGTCGGCAAACCACAGCGTGTTCGCCGCGCCGACGGCCTTGGCGCGGGCATCGGGCGCCGACAGCGCCAGCACGCCCTCCTTGTGCGGGATCGTGACGTTGGCCCCGACGAAGCCGCGCAGCGACAGCCGCAGCACGAAATCCCTGAGATCCTCGGGCGGAACCGCTTCGATGACATAGCCGCCGGCAATGCCGAGCGTGCGCAGCCAGTAATGATGGATCAGCGGCGAGCGCGAATGCGCGGCCGGCCATCCGATCAGACAGGCTGCAGGAGCTTTGGGCGCGGTCATCTTTTCCTCGGGTCGTATTCCCGAGGCGATCCATTTCGCGTCCCGTGGGGCCTGTCAAGCGTGCGGACGTCGCTAGTCCGCCGCTGCCTCCTCGCCCGCAGAGCCCTTGATGTCGGCAATCGCGCGATCGAGGCTCTGGCGATAGCGCGCCCGCGGCGGCGTCACGCCATGGGTGAGCAGCGCGCGGCGGACCGCGGGCGAGGCGCCGGTGATGAACAGCCGGATGCCCTGGCGGTGCGCCTTGGCGGCGACGCGGCCCAGCACGTTGGCCGCCGTCGAATCCAGGAACGGCACCGCGGCGAAATCGACCACGAAGGCCTTGCGCTTGTCGGCGACCTCGTCGAGCACGCCTCCGATGGCGGAGGCCGCGCCGAAGAAGAACGCGCCGGTGATGCGATAGACCAGCACGTCGCGATCGACCGCAAGCGCAGGATCGTAGCGAACGCGCTCGCCGTTGCCGTCGTCGGGACGATCGCCGGCGACCAGAGGCGAGCGTTCCTCGATGCCCGTCATCTCCGCCATGCGATGGATGAACAGCACGGCGCCGAGCGCAAAGCCGACCAGGATGCCTTCGGTCAGATCGCGGAAGATCGTCAGCAGGAAGGTCGCAAGCAGCACGACGGCGTCGCCCCACGACGAACGCAGGAGCGTGGCGAATTCGTGCTTCTCCGCCATGGTCCAGGCCACCACGACCAGCACCGAGGCGAGCGCGGCCAGCGGAATGTAGCTTGCGAGCGGCGCCGCGATCAGCATGAACAGCAGCAGGAACACGGAGTGCAGCATGCCTGCCAACGGCCCGCGCGCGCCGGCGCGGATGTTGGTCGCGGTGCGCGCGATCAGGCCGGTGACGCAGATGCCGCCGAACAGCGCCGCTCCGATATTGGCCGCGCCTTGCGCCACCAGCTCGCAATTGGAGCGGTGACGGCGCCCGGTCATGCCGTCGGCCACCACCGCCGACAGCAGCGATTCGATGGCGGCAAGCAGCGCGAATGAGATCGCATCCGGTAGCACGGCGGTCGCCTTCGCAACCGAGAACGCCGGCAGCACCGGCGAGGGCAATTCGCGCGGAATGCCGCCGAAGCGCGACCCGATGGTTTCCACCGGCAGCGACAGCGCGGCACACGCAACGGCGGCGAGCACGACCGCGATCAGGATGCCGGGCCAGGACGGCCGCCAGATCCGCAAGGCCGCGATGATGGCGATGCTGATGATTGCGACCGCCACGGCGGATGGATTGATGGTGTTGAGACCGCCGGCGAGCGCGACCAGCTTTGGAACGAACTCGCTGGGCTCTTTCCCCGCAAGCGTGATGCCGCCGAGATCGCGGAGCTGGCTGGCGAAGATGATCACGGCGATGCCAGCGGTGAATCCGACCGTCACCGGATAGGGAATGAACTTGATGTAGGTGCCGACCCGGAGCAGGCCCGCGGCGATCAGGAATACGCCCGCCATCAGGGTGGCGAGGATGACGCCATCGACGCCGTGACGTTCCGCGGTCGCCGCGACCAATACGATGAAGGCGCCGGCGGGTCCGCCGATCTGGAACCGGCTGCCGCCGAGCAGCGAGGCGATGAAGCCGCCGACGACGGCGGTGTAGAGACCGCGGTCCGGCGTCACGCCCGAGGCGATCGCGATCGCCATCGACAGCGGTAGCGCCACGATCGCAACCGTCAGGCCCGCGAAGACGTCGGCGCGGAAGTCCGCGACGCCGTAGCCTTCACGCCAGACGGTGACGAGCTTTGGCAGATACAGTTCGGCAAAGGTCGGCTGACGCAGCTGGTGCAGCCGGCTTGCGTGATCGCTTGTGATGCTCATGCTCCGCTGCCCCACAATGCTCCACTGCATCGTGCGGCCGCGATTCGGACGCGACGGTGCGTTGGTTCAGTCTGCTCCGGGCATGACCCGCAAGATCACGCCCCCACCCGACGCGGCGGCCCGGGCTCCTTCAGGCGGACGCCACGCCCGCCGCTGTCGCTGCGGACCTGCTCGCCGATCAGCTCGACACCGGCCCGGTCGAACGCCTCGACCACCTTGATCAGGGTCTCGACCACGCCACGCACATTGCCGGTGCTGGCCTCCATCCGCTGGATGGTCGGCAGCGAAACGCCGGCGAGCTCGGCCAGGGTTTTCTGGTCAATGCCCAGCAGCGCGCGGGCTGCCCGCATCTGGAACGACGTGATCACCTTGGCCTCACTTACCAGAACTTATAAATGATATCTGAGACGTGTACAATGATGTAAAATACATCATCGGTGGGCAAGCGCAAGGGGGCTTGCGCCTATCGCCTCCGTCATCGCGAGGAGCTCTTGCGACGAAGCAATCCAGGCTCCCTGCGCAGAGACAGTCTGGATTGCTTCGCTACGCCCGCAATGACGAGTGGAGAGAGGGCGCGGCCTGAATGAAGCGCCGCACCCGTGGGGACAGCCCTCACCCCAACCCTCTCCCCGTAAGGACGGGGAGAGGGTGTGAGAGAGTGCGGTCCCTGACTAAGCCAGCTTGATCAAGCCGCGTGTTGATGCGCGGCGATGATCTGATCGGCGGCGCGGCCCGTGACTTCGGCCATGTGGTCGAACTGGCGGGTGAAGCTGCCGGCGCCGGCAGTGGCCGAGCGCAGCTCCACGATCAGTTCGCCGATCTCGGCTTCCGGCATCATGGCGCGAACGCAGTCCCAGCCGCCCCAGCCGTCACGCGTGTCGAAGCCGAGGATCTGGCCTCGCCGCGCCGACAGGATCGCGTTGATCTTGGCGGTGGCGTCGGTCGGACAGACGATCTCGACCACGTGGATCGGCTCCAGCAGCACTGACTGACAATGCGGCAGGCCCTCGTTGAGTCCGATCCGCGCGGCCGTGCGGAAGGCGAGATCGGAAGAGTCGACGCTGTGATAGGAGCCGTCGGTCAGCGTCACCTGCAAATCGGTGACGGGGAAACCGAGCGGACCTCGCGTCAATCCGTCGACGACGCCTTCTTCCACCGCGCCGATGTAGTTGCGCGGCACGGCGCCACCAACGACCTTCTCGGCGAACTTGAAGCCCTCGCCGCGCGGCAAGGGCCTGATGTCGAGCACGACGTCGCCGAACTGGCCGTGGCCGCCGGACTGCTTCTTGTGGCGGCCGCGCTGGACGATCGGCTTGCGGATGGTCTCCTGATAGCCGATGGCGGGTGGATGCGATGTGATCTTGACGCCGAAGCGGTCGCGCAACCGCTCGCCTGCGACGCGCAAGTGCATCTCGCCCTGTCCCCACAGCACGGTGTCGTGGGTCTGGGCGTTCATCACGATGACGAGCGACGGATCCTCCTCGTGCAGCCGCGTCAGCGCCTGGCCGAGCTTGACGTCGTCCTTGCGGTCGGTGGCCGCAACCGAGATCGCGAGCACCGGTGGCGTCGGCTCCGAGACCGCGAGCGCCGCAGGCGGGGTCTTGCCGCTCGAGACCGTGTCGCCGGTCTTGACCGGATCGAGCTTGGCGAGCGCCACCGTGTCGCCGGCTTCGGCAGCGGCACGCTTGGTGTCGTAGGCGCCGTTGACGGCGAGGATGCCGGAGATGCGGCCCGCTCCTCCGGAAGCGGATTGCAGCGTGGCGCCGTCGTCGAGATGGCCGGCGAGCAGCCGCGTCAATGACAGTTTGCCGCCATGCTGCGAATGCAGCGTCTTGAACACGAAGCCGAGCGCGTCCCTGGTCTCGGGAACGCCGAGACGTTTTGCGGTCTCCGCTATTCCCGGCGCCTCGTGACGCAGCGCCTTCATCAGGCGCAGCACGCCGTTTTCGCGCGCGGCTGCCCCTAACAGCACAGGGCAGATCACCCCTTCGCGCAATTCGCGGGCGAGATCGTCGAACACGGCATCACGCGGCGGCTGGATGTCTTCGAGCAGCTGCTCCATCAGTGCGTCGTCGTGATCGGCGAGCTTCTCCAGCATCGAGAAGCGGGCTTCCTTCTCGCGATCGAGATTGCCGCCTTCGAGCGCGACCACCTCGGAGGCCTTGTGCTCACGATAAATGAAGGCGCGTTCCAGCGCGAGATCGACGAAGCCCTCGATCAGCTCGTCCTTCCAGATCGGGATCTGGCGCAGCACCAGCGGCACGCGGGAGGCGGGCTGCAGCATTGCGAGCGACTCGCGGATGCGCTGGCTCGCGCGGTCGATCTTGTTGAGGAACAGGAAACGCGGGATCTTCAGCTCCTCCAGCTCGCGCAGGATGATCTGAAGCTGCGGCAGCTTCTTCTCGTCGGCCTCGCAGACCACGATCGCGGCATCGACCGCGGGCAGCGCGGCGCGCATGTCGTGGGCAAACTCGACGGAACCGGGACAATCGAGGAAAGTGTAGCTGTCGCCCATGAAACTCGTGGTGGCGGCAGTGAGCCCGACGGTCATCTTGTGATGACGGGCCTCGGGCGCAGCGTCGCCGACGGAAGTTCCGGCGTCGACACTGCCGGCACGCGGGATTGCGCCCGTTCGCGCCAGTATTGCTTCGAGAAGTGTGGTTTTACCGCTTTGGAAAGGGCCCACCAGCGCGATGCACCGTGGACCTCGGGGACTTCTGACGTCTTGTCCCATTCGCCGCCTCCTTGGTGTGGAGCTCGGCCCATGATTGGGTCGGCAATCGCGGATGCTCTGCCCGTCCCCGAGATTTGGCAAGCATCAAACGTCGCTGCGGTGCGTCGTCGATTAGACCAAGTCTTAACAGTGGTGTTCCACCTCTTCCCGCTGGGAAGAGGTGGAGCAGCACCACCCGCCCGGCGCGCGATCAACGGCCCGGACGAAGTTCCAGGCTCTCGAGGCCGGCGGCAATGTTGAGGCCAACCTGGCCCTGCACGCTGAGCGGCTGGAGCGCGATCGAATTGTTGGAGCCGCCGACCAGCACGTTACCCCCCAAGCCGACACCGACCGAGGCGCTGCCCTGCGCACCGGCATAATTGCCGGAGAGGTCGCCGGGGCCGAGCCGGTCGACCGGCGCGAACACGCCCCACGCCAAAGCCGTCTCCTGGGTGATGCCGATGTCGAGACCGACTTTGCGGATGGTTGCGACGTAACGATCGTCGGGCAGACCGTCGGCGCGCAGCACGCAGCCGAGATGGGTCACCGATCCCACGATGAAGCCGACGCTGGCGCCGCCGCGGCATTCGAGCACGCCGACCCGCGCCATCCGCTGCTGCGCACTGCCGCTCACGCTGGAGGCAACGAGGCTGGCGGCGGCGAGCCCGGCGAAGATGAACGAACGGCGCATGAAATGTCTCCGGCGATGAAGTGATGCGAGCAGAGAAGGCGCACTGCACGCTGCGCGATGGTCTATGCCACAAGTGCGTTGTGGGTGCCAGATCGCAGGCGGTTAGAATCGAGCTTGTGGAGAGAGCCCCTCACCCCACCCTCTCAGGGCGAGCTTTGCTCGTCCCGCCCCCGTGAGAACGGGGCGAGGGAGTGAGAGAGCGGCGCGCCCCTCGCTCAAAGCCAATCAAACTTCAATCGCGCGTGGCGGGCGTCCTAACCTCTCCCCGCTCTTCAGCGGGGAGAGGTCGGATCACATCGCAGATGTGATCCGGGTGAGGGGCATGGCAAAATGTCGGCCAGATCAATCGTCCATCCAACTCCACTTATCGAACACGCATAAAAAAGGCCCGCACGAAGCGGGCCTTTTCAATTCTCGTTGCGACGGTCTCAGCGCAGATTACCGCAGAAGCGCTGGATACGCTTGCAGGCATCTTCGAGGTCCGAGGTCTTGGTCGCGTAGGAGATGCGGAACGCCGGGCCGAGGCCGAAGGCCGAACCCTGCACCACCGCGACGCCTTCGGTCTCAAGGAGCTCGGTGACGAAAGTCTCGTCATTGTCGATCACCTTGCCCGACGGCGCGGTCTTGCCGATCGTGCCGGCGCAGGACGGATAGACGTAGAAGGCGCCCTCGGGACGCGGGCATTCGATCCCCTTGGCCTGGTTGAGCATGGAGACGACGAGGTCGCGCCGCTCCTTGAACACCTTGTTGTTGGCGGGGATGAAGTCCTGCGGACCGTTCAGAGCTTCCACCGCGGCCCATTGCGCGATCGAGGACGGGTTCGAGGTCGACTGCGACTGGATGGTCGACATCGCCTTGATCAGCTGCGCGGGACCGCCGGCATAGCCGATGCGCCAGCCGGTCATGCAATAGGCCTTCGACACGCCGTTCACGGTGAGCGTGCGGTCGTAGAGTTTCGGCTCGACCTGCGCGACCGTGGTGAACTGGAAGTCGTCATAGACGAGATGCTCGTACATGTCGTCGGTCATCACCCACACATGGGGATGCTTCACCAGCACGTCGGTGAGCGCCTTCAGTTCCGAACGCGTGTAGGCGGCTCCCGTCGGGTTCGACGGCGAGCACAGGATCACCCATTTGGTCTTCGGCGTGATCGCGCGCTCGAGCGCCTCGGCCTGGAGCTTGAAGCCGGTCGCGGCGGTGCAGACCACCGGCACCGGCTCGCCGCCGGCGAGTGCCACCATCTCAGGATAGCTGACCCAGTACGGCGCGGGAATGATCACCTCGTCGCCCGGATTGATGGTCGCCATCAGCGCGTTGTACAGCACCTGCTTGCCGCCGGTGCCGACGATGATCTGGTTCGGCTTGTAGGCAACGCCGTTCTCGCGCTGGAATTTCGCGATGATCGCGTCCTTCAGCTCGGGAATGCCGTCGACCGCGGTGTACTTGGTCTTGCCGGCCTCGATGGCGCGGATCGCGGCCAGCTTGATGTTGGCGGGCGTGTCGAAGTCGGGCTCGCCGGCACCGAGGCCGATGACGTTGCGGCCCGCCGCTTTCAGCGCGCGTGCTTTATCCGTGACCGCGATGGTCGCGGACGGCTTCACACGGTCGAGCGCAGCGGCAAGGAAGGACATCGTCATCTCCTGACAAGCGTCGAAAAGCCCTGGGCCTCACGACTCTGATTGTGGGAATGAGATACCCTAAAACGTGTGCCGCTGCGCCGCAAGAAACTTCGGCCCGATCTCGGAAAAACTTACGGATTTGGAGTGGTTCAAGCAACGATTCCAAGCAATTTTCCGCAACTTTACCGCGCGAATCGCTCATATCCCGGAAAGCTTGTCCTCGGAGCAATTTTGCGTGTTGCGTGCTCAAGCTCCGTCATGGCCGGGCATAGCCGCCCGAAGGACGGCGTCGCTCTCCGCTCGCCTGTGTCCCGGCCATCCACGCCTCACCGCGGCACGACGAACGTGGATGCCCGGGGACAAGCCCGGGCATGACGGCACACTGGATTGCACTGGATTGATGACAGCGCTCTTCCCCAATCGCTCGCCCTGCGCACGATCGCGCGAGCCAAGCGCTCGCATGCTGACGCAAGCGTGATCTGATTTGCATCGTCGCGCGGAAATGATCTTTCGCGGCGTTGCAGTGCGGTAGGGATTTCGAGTTTTTCTATTGGCCGGCCCTTGCGGCGGATTCGCATCGGCATCATTGTTTAGCCGCCTCGCGCGGCAACGAGCGACGCGCGTCCCCGTCTTCCGGAATCATTCTCAGAATGTACAAGCTCTATTCGATGCAACGCTCGGGCAACAGCTACAAGGTCCGCCTTGCGCTGGCGCTGCTCAACGTGCCTTACGAAGCGATCGAGGTGGACATTCTTCGCGGCGAGAGCCGCACGCCGGACTTTCTGTCCAAGAACCCGTCGGGACAGGTGCCGCTGCTCGAGGTCGGCGACGACCGCTTTCTCGCGGAGTCCAACGCCATCCTCTGGTACGTCGCCGTCGGCACGCCACTCGCGCCGGAGAACCGCATCGACCGCGCCGAGGCGCTGCAATGGATGTTCTTCGAGCAGCACGCGCTGGAGCCGAACATCGGCGCCGCCTATTTCTGGCTATCATTGGTCAAGGGCGGCCGCGACCTCCAGACCCATTCGCTGGAGGACTGGATGGAGCGCGGCTATGGCGCGCTCCAGGTGATGGAGAACCACCTCAAGACCAACGCCTATTTCGCCGCGCGCCAGCTCACGGTCGCCGACATCGCATTGTACGGCTACACCCACCTCGCCGACCGCTGCGACTTCGACCTCCAGGCCTTCCCGGCGATCCGCGACTGGCTGAAGCGGGTGGAAGCGGCGCCAGGCTTCGTGTCGATGGACTGGCGGCCGGCCGACGTCGACGACCCCGCCAGCATTGCCGCCGGCGCCTGAGCGCGCGCCCTGCGCTCTGGCGAATAGCGGGTACAAGGGCAACACTCGCCGCAATCCCGCCATTTTCCGCGCGATAGCCGCCGCAATATTGCCGGTTGAAACTGGGAAATTGTGGAAAGTCGCGGGTGATTCGCTCGCGCGTTGAAGGATTTAGACCATGATACGGGCGTCCGGCACGGCAGGCTTTCAGGGCCATCCCGCTACCGTCGCGTCTTCCCGGCTGACCAACGCGGTCGCGGCCTCGCTCGCCGTCGCCGCGCTCTCGCTGTGCCTGATCGTCACCCTGACGGTGCTGTCGACCAAGGCGACCATGGCGATGGGCCTGCCGGTCTGATTCCCGTTTCCTCCTGGTCCAGCCTTCAAGGCGCCGCGTGCCCCGCGCCTTCAGGCATCGCGACAGGACGTCGATGAAATCACCCGTGGTAGTCGTTGCAATCACACTGACTGCGGCCATTTTGGTCGCGGCGTCGCTGTTGATTGTCGTCACGCGCAAGGGCCCGGGGATTTCGACGCTGAATGCGCCGGCGCTGCAACAGCCCCTCCAGCACGCCCACTTTGTCTAAAATCATCCGAAAACCTGAAGCTTGCACGCAAGCGGGCCTTAAACACACCGCGGGAAAACGTATCGCGGTGACGCAACGATCAGTCAGTGTTGCGACGTTACCTCGTTCGGGAGGAGCGAGACGGATCCATGCGGTTCGGATGGCGTGCGATCTCCGGTCCGGTGCTGACGGCAGCAACCCTGCTGCTGGCGATGCTTTTCGATCGCTTTCTCCCCACTGCCTCGCCCGTTCCGCTGCTCGTCGGCATCGTGGCGCTCGCCGGCGCACTGTCGGGTCTCGCCTCCGCGATCACCAGCGCGGCCGTCGCGGTGATCGGTGCGGCGCTGCTTCTCCTCGGTCGCCACGGCGTTTCCGGCTTGACCACCACCGATCTGGTCCAGCTCGGCCTGCTGGCGATCACGGCTGCCGCCACCGCCGGCATCACCGGCCTGATGCGCGAGCGGCTGCTCGGCACGGTCGCGGCCGAGCGCCGGAGCCACGCCACGGCGGCACGGCTGTCGGCCGCGCTCGACCAGGTCGATATCGGCATCGTGCTGCTCGATACCGAGACGCGGGCCGAGTTCATCAACCGCGCGTTTCGCGATTATTTCGCGGTGCCGGACGAGATCGCCGACGGCAAGCCGCCCTTCATCGCCCTGATGTATCATGGCCGCGACACCGGCGCGTTCGAGCTGCCCGAAGACGAGCTCGGCACCTTCATCGCGCAGCGCATGGAGATGGTGCGCATCGGCGATGCCACGCCGATCAACATCGCCCTGCGCACCGGCGAGGTGTTGCGCTTCGTCTGCGCCGCGCTGCCCGACGGCGGACGCATGCTGAGCTACACGCCGGTGACCGACCTCGTCCGCCACACCGACGCGCCCTCACGCGCCGACTACTACCGCTCGCTGCGCGATCCCACGGGCCGCAGGCTGATCCGGCATCTGCGCGCCGCGGAGTGATGCGACTGGCGATTGATCGGCACGCCCGTCATCACGTATGAAGGACGTCCCATCGATCGCAGGAATTCCACATGTCGCTCACCATTCGCGCCGTCACCAGGCAGGACTACGATCAATGGCTGTCGCTGTGGGACGGCTATAACGCCTTCTACGGCCGCTCCGGCCCGACCGCGCTGGCGGGCGAGATCACTGCGATGACGTGGCAGCGTTTCTTCGATGCCTATGAGCCGGTACATGGGTTGGTCGCCGAGAGCGAGGGCAAGCTGCTCGGCATGACGAACTACCTGTTTCATCGCAGCACCACCGCGATCGAGCCGTCCTGCTATTTGCAGGACCTGTTCACGCTGGAAGCCGCGCGCGGCAAGGGCGTCGCCTCGGCGCTGATCCACGGCGTGTATGAGCGGGCGAAACTGGCGGGATCGCCACGCGTCTATTGGCAGACGCACGAGACCAATCTCACGGCACAGCGCCTGTACGACAAGGTCGCGGAGCGTTCCGGCTTCATCGTCTATCGCAAGCTGTTCTGATCCCCGCCCGCACCCTGTGGATAACTCCGCCTGTCACCCGCCCGTAACATAGCGGGGCTACGCTGCATTTGCGTCTGATCAGGCCCCCCGTCACCGATCAAGCGCCCCAAGCGGTCCCCGTCAGTCGCCGCGTCTGACAGGGGCCGCATTTTTTTGTCCGCCTTGTCAGCATGGCAGCAGCGCGGCGCACGCCTTGCTGCTGCGGCGCACGATGGTCACAATGAGTGGCTGCTCTCTCTGACAGGATCTCCCATGGAAATTCGCAATCTCGGCGCCTCCGGCCTTCGCGTGTCCGCGGTCGGGCTCGGCTGCAACAATTTCGGCCAGCGCACGGATCTGGAGACCTCGCGCAAGGTGATCCATCGCGCGCTCGACCTCGGCATCACGCTGTTCGACACGGCCGACATCTATTCGAACATGGGCGGCTCGGAAAACGTGCTCGGCGCCGTGCTGGGCGACCGCCGCAAGGACATCGTGCTGGCGACGAAATATTCCAAGCCGATGGCGGAGGACGGAACCAAGCAGGGCGCCTCGCGCCGCTACATCATGGACGCCGTCGAAGCGAGCCTGATGCGGCTGAAGACCGATTACATCGATCTCTATCAGCAGCACGACTATGACCCGCTGACGCCGATCGAGGAGAGCCTGCGCGCGCTCGACGATCTCGTCCGCCAGGGCAAGGTCCGCTACATCGGCAATTCCAACTTCCCGGCCTGGCGCGTCGCTGAAGCCGAGTACGTCGCGCGCGCGATGAATGTCAGCCGCTTCGTGTCGTGCCAGGACGAATACAGCCTCCTGGTGCGGGACATCGAAAAGGACCTGCTGCCGGCAGCGCAGGAGTACAAGCTCGGCCTTCTGCCGTTCTTCCCACTCGCCAGCGGACTCCTGACCGGCAAGTACCGGAAGGGCGAGGCCGCGCCCGACGACACCCGCTTCGGCAAGGTGGAGCGGCTGCGCGACCGCTACGTCACACCGCGCAACGAGGACATCGTCGAAAAGCTCCAGGCCTTCGCCAAGGCCCGTGGCCACAGCATGCTAGAGCTCGCCTTCTCCTGGCTCGCCGCCCGCCCGCAGGTGTCCAGCGTGATCGCCGGCGCCACCCGCGTCGAGCAGATCGAGCAGAACGTCAAAGCGATCGCCTGGAAGCTCAGCGCGGATGAGATGGCGGAGATCGACAAGATCACGCTGGGCTGACGTTCGAGGCGCGGCGCTACTTCGCGACGGTCTGAATCACCTCAAAGCCTTCGAACTGGGGATGGCCGAGATAGAGCGGCTTGTTGTCGCCTGCCTTGTGGTGCGCGGCCCGAAACGCTTCGGACTTGGTCCAGGCGTCGAACGCGGCATGGTTTGCCCACACGGTGTGCGAGGCAAAGAGCGTGTGGTCCTCGAGCTCGGGGCCGCGCAGCAGATGGAATTCGACGAAGCCCGGCACCTTGTCCAGATGCGTATCGCGGCTGAGCCAGACCTGCTCGAAGGCGGCCTCGGAGCCCTTGGCGACACGGAAGCGGTTCATGGCGATGTACATGGGGATGGTTCTCCTGATGCTGCACCATTATCTCGTCATTCCGGGATGCGCCGCAAGGCGCAGCCCCGGAATGACGGCGCGTGGGGTTAGGCGACCAATCCCTTCATCGGCCGTGCTCCCGCACTATCCGGGAACACCGTCTCGGCCAGCACGCGATCGGACAGGCCGAACTGGCCCTGCAGCACGCCCTTGATCACGGAGCGAAGATCGGTGGTCGGCTTGAGATCGCGAGCTTCATACAAGTTCGCGAGCTTGAGGCCCGGCCAGTCGGAGATGACCCGGCCGCCTTTCACGGCGCCGCCGGCGAGCAGCGCGATCGTCCCGGTGCCGTGATCGGTGCCGTCGGTGCCATTGATGCGCGCGGTGCGGCCGAATTCAGTGGCGACGATGATGACGGTGTCGCGCCAGCGCTCCCCCAAACCGCTTTGGAATTCGGCGAGTGCGCCATCGAGCCCGCCGAGCAGGAAGGCGAGACGACCGACCGGGCCGCCTTCATTGGCATGCGTGTCCCAGCCGTCGAAGGCGAGCGCGGCGATGCGCGGGCCATCGTCGGCCGCCATCAGCTTCGCAGCGCCGCGCGCGACCTGGCGCATCTGCATCACCGCATTGCCGGGTTTTGGCTTCATGTCGTCACCGCTCGCGGCCTTGTCGAGCTGAAGGCCTTGCGACAAGGCCATCGCCAGCGCGGGATCGCGATGACGGTAGAGATCGACGAGGCGCATCGCGGTGTCGTCATCCGCCTGCGGCAGCGCCACCGGCGCCCAGCCGACGGTCGGCGCGTTTCCGCGCAGCACCAGCGGCGTGGTAGGCCCGACCGCAAGAGCGCTCGATACGCGCTCGCCGCGCGGCAGCGCTTCCAGCGCGCGATTGAGCCAACCGGACTGCACGCGGCCAGGCCCGGCATAACCGCTCTCCAGCACGTCCTGGCCGTCGAAATGCGAGCGGTCGCGATAGGGGGTCGCCACCGCATGGATCACCGCAGCGTGCTTGTCGCGATACATCCGCGCGAATTCCGGCATCGCCGGATGCAGCGCGAAGAAGGAGTCCAGCATGATCGCGGGATGCGCGCCGTCCGCGGCCAGCGCGATCGAGCCGTGCAGGCCGGCATAGTCAGGGTCGCCGATCGGCGCGACGGTCGAGAGACCGTCGAGCGCGCCGCGCAGGATCACCACGAGCAGCCGGGGATCGCGCCCATCGGCGGCGCGTGCGAATTTCGGCAGGTAAGCCCAGGCCGCGAAGGAGGCGCCGCCGAGCAGCAGGCCGCGGCGCGAGGTGAGGAGCCGGTTCTCGACGCAGTCGACCATCATCATCTCCTCTGCATTTCCGGCGACATCAAGAGCAGCGCCAGCGCCTGCTGGCGCGACTCCGCGCGCTCGATGGTCCGGCGCGTTTCGATCGAGGCCGCATCCGCCGCCGCGAATTCCAGCAGATCCAGCGGATCGATGTTGGGCCCGAGCCGTGCGCCCATTTGCGCGGCGATATCGAGCCTGAGCTTCATGCCCTCGGGCGCGGCCCATGCAGCGCTGGTATCGGGGAAACCATTGGGGCCGGCCGGCGACCACAGCGGCTGTCCAAGCAGATTGAGATTGTTCAGATAGGCGCCGGGATCTTCCGGGACTCGCGCGAGCAGCCGGCCGCTCGCGACGAGGAAATCGTAAGGGCTGCGCATCTTGGTCAGCGGCGCCGTCCACGCCTCGTCGGAATCGACCAGCGCCGCGGCAAGCGCCTTGAGGTCGCCGTCGGTCTTGACGAAGAGTTCGCGCAGCCGCGCCACCAGGCCCGGCGGCGGATCGTCGGCAACGAAGTGGCGAACGAACTTGGTCGCGATGAAGTTCGCGGTCGACGGATGGCGCGCGATGTCGGCGAGCGCGGCCTCGCCTTGCGCGAGACCCGTCGCCTCGTAGCTCTTGCCGAGCAGCATCTGCGCGCCGGGCTGGTGCGCATTGGTGTTGAACACGAAGGAGCCTGGTGTGCCGAGCTGCCCCTGCCGTCCGGCAAAGGTCCAGCCGGTGATGATGCGCGCGAGCGAGGTGACGTCCTCCTGCGTATAGCCGCCACCGACGCCGAGCGTATGCAGCTCCATGATCTCGCGTGCGAGATTCTCATTGAGCCCGCGCTTGCGATTCTGGCCTGCGCGCGAATCCGGCCCCAGCGATTGCTGGTTGTCGAGGAAGAACAGCATCGCCGGATGCTGCTCGACCGCTTTCAGCATGTCGGCGAAGCGCCCGAGCACGTGCGGCCTGATCGCCTCGCGCTCGAACACGCCGGCCCAGATCCGCGCCAGCTCGCCCTTCGTCGCGGAAATGCAGAAATGGTTGGACCAGAACGCGACGAGACGCTCGGTGAAGCCGCAGGTGGCCAGCGTCGCGCGCTGCAGGCGCGCCAGCGCTTCGGTACGGAAGGTCTTTTGAATTACGTTGAGCGGCTGCGGGGCCGGCTTTGCCGCCGGCGGTGCAGCCGCATTGGGCTGCATCGCGTCCGGCTTTGCCGCATTGTCCGCCGGCTTGGTCTCCGTCATCTGGCCGGCGACCTCCGTTGCTGCCGCATTCAGCGAGAGATTGCGGCGGAGCCCGGGCTTCTGTTCGGTCGGCGCAGGCGACGGCGTCTCGGCGGGCGCGGCGGCCTTCGCCGCTTCGCGCGCCTGCCTGACCTGATCCTGATAGGCGAAGACGGCCTGCCCGAGTTGCTGCGTCGATTGCAGACCGGGCGCCTCCAGCAGCACCCCGCTCGCACGGAGCAGCTCTGCCTTCACGAAACCGCGCGGATCGGAGGCTGCGTTGATGAGATCTCCGGACGCGCCGCCGCGCGCGCCGAAGCCAAAACGGTTGAGCGCGACGAGCGCGGCTTGCGAATCGCGGGCCATCGATTTGTCCTTCGCGTGCCGGGAGCCGCTTTCGGAGTCCGCGCGCGACGCCTAATATACCGCAACGACCGATGAACCCGACATGAAAATCACGGCGAAGCTTCGACGCAAATCATGACAAATCCGAAAGAATCCCCGCCGCCGGAACCGCGCCGCCTCGCCTGCGCGCGCTGCGGCACCGAATTCGGCTGCGACCTCTCGGGCACCTGCTGGTGCGCGGAGGAAACCGCGAAGCTGCCGATGCCGGTCGAAGGCGAGGATTGTTTATGCCGGGAGTGTTTGCGCAAGGCAGCGGCGGAAGCGAGCGCGGCGGCTCGTTAACCGCGAGAGGATCACCGCACCCTCCCTGTCGTCCCTGCGAACGCAGGGACCCATAACCACAGGGAGAGGTTTGGCGAAGACTGGTCGTCCGGTACTTCGACCATCCGCGCTCGAATAGATCACGCGGTATGGATCCCCGCGTTCGCGGGGACGACGTCGGAGAGACGGTACCTTACACCTGATGCCCCGGCGATGTCCGCGCCATGCCGTCGAACGCGTCGAGCAGCTTTTCGCGCCAGGCATAAATGGGATCGTCCGCCTCGAGCAGCTTGAACGGGCTCACCACGCGCGCCCACTGGAAGCCGCCGAACACGATGTAGTCGGCGTAGTTCGGCGCGGCGCCGCCGAGATAGGGCTGCTTCTTCAACGTCTGCCGCATCACTTCCAGCGACTTGCGGAAGGCGACCACGCCGGTGTCGCGGCTCGCCATGACCTCTTCCAGGCTCTTGCCGCCGAAGCGCGCCTCGCGCGACTTTCGGAAATAGGCAGCGTCGACCTCGGCGAGATTCTTCGGGATGTCGGCAACGATCAGCGGAAAGATGCCACCGACCACGGCGATGTCGCCGAAGGCGTTGATCATGCGCGCCATGGCGCGGCCGCCCTCGCCGCCGAACAGCGACGGACGGTCCGGAAAATTGTCCTCGAGATAGGTCGCGATCGTCCAGGAGTCGACGACCGGTCTGTCATCGTGCAACAGCACCGGAACCTTCTCCGACCCGTGCGGCGCGAGCGCGCTCTTCTCGGTGAAGCGCCAGGGCAGCGATTCCGCCGCGAGGCCCTTGTGCGCCAGCGCCATCCGTGTGCGCCAGCAATATGGGCTGAAGGGACGCGAGGCGTCGGTGCCGACGAGTTCGAAGAGTCTGAGTGACATGGCTGATCCAGCTGTTGTGATTGGCGATCAGAGTAGCCGTCATGCCGACGAGCGCAAGCAAGCCGTCTTGCCGCCGGTGTCGGGGTGTGACCGGCGACCGGCTGCCTCGCCCGTGCCGGATTTGGCCACGGCTTGTTGAGCCGGCATCGGATTGGACCTAAGCTTGGGCATGTCCAAGCTCCGATACAGGAGGCGTTGCAATGACCAGGACCATTCAACGGCGCGATTTTCTCTTGGGCTCGGCGGCACTGGCCGGAGCTGCGGCCGCCAACGCTTTCACCTGCGTCGAGATCGCGAGCGCTGCCCCGATTGCCCTTCCGACCGTCGACAAGCTCTCGATCCGCGTGCTGGTGGATTCGAGTTTCGACCTGTTCTTCCGTCCCAAGCAGATCAACGGGGTCTCCATCACTCCGGCTGCACGCGGCGGTGATTTCCGCAAATCGCTGCACAATGAATGGGGCCTGTCGCTTTGGCTGGAATCCGAGGGCGGCGGCAATCAGCGCACGCTGATGCTCGACTACGGCTACACGCCCGACGTGCTGCTCAACAACATGGCGTTGATCGGCGTCGATCCGGCCAAGCTCAACGCGCTGATCGTGAGCCACGGCCATTACGATCATTTCGGCGGCTTGAACGGCTTCCTCGACAAGTTCCGCGACAGGCTGCCCGCCGACCTCAAGCTCTATGCGGGCGGCGAGGACAATTTCTGCCATCGCGTCACCCCGACGCCGACGCAGGGGCAATTCGCCGATTTCGGCACCCTCGACCGCCGGCAGCTTGCGGCGCAGAAAGTCACGACCGTGCTGTGCGAAACGCCGACCGTGATTGCGGATCATGCCTTCACCACCGGCAAGATCACCCGGCGCAGCGGCGAACGCGTACTGCCGAACACGCTCGTCGAGTTCGGCATCAAGGACGGGCTGGGCTGCAATGTCGGCCACTATTTGCCCGCGGAAATGGAGGGCAAGATCGTGCCGGACGAGCACATTCACGAGCACGCCACCTGCTTCAACGTGCGGGATCTCGGTCTCGTCGTGATCTCGTCCTGCGGCCATGTCGGCATTGTCAATTCGGTGAAGCAGGCGCAGGAAGTGTCGGGCGTCCAGAAGGTGCACGCCGTCGTCGGCGGCTTCCATCTCGGCCCGGCGCCCAGGAACTACCTCACGCAGGTCGTGAGCGAGATCAAGGCGCTCAATCCCGACGTCGTGGTGCCCATGCATTGCAGCGGGCTCAACTTCGCACAGGAAGCCAATGCCCAGATGGAGGGCAAGGTGGTGGTGACGACGACAGGCAGCCGTCTCACCTTCGGGCTGTGATGCGGCTCGCCAGCGCCTGGCTGTACGTGATGCTGACGCTCGCCTGCGCGGCAGCGGCGCAGGCACGCTCGGCCGCCGAGACGATGGACATCCTGATGTGGAATCGGGAGCCGGTCGGCGGACCGTTCCAGTTGATCGACCAGACCGGCAAGCCGCGCAGCGACGGCGACTTCCGCGGGCGGCTGATGCTGGTCTATTTCGGCTTCACCCATTGCCCCGACGTCTGTCCGACCGACCTGATGGCGATCGGACAGGCGCTCGAGCAACTCGGACCGGACGCAGAGGCCGTGCAGCCCGTCTTCATCACGCTCGACCCCGAACGCGACACGGCCGAGCATCTTGCCGAATATGTGCCGCTGTTTCATCCGCGGCTGCTCGGGCTCACCGGCAGCCCCGAAGCGATCGGAGCAGCGGCAGAGGCCTACAAGGTCTATTTTGCCAGGATTCCGATCGGCAAGGGGGCCAACGACTACACGGTCGACCACACGTCCTTCATTTATCTCATGGACCGCGACGGAAAATATCTCGGCTTCTTTCCCCCGGGCACCTCGGCCGAGCGCATGGTCGAGATCATCCGGCCACGGCTTGCGGTGCCTACGCGATAGCACTCCGGCGAGAGCCGTCGAAAGCGACGCGCTCACCGCCCGTTGGCGCGCAAGAACCTTTCGCCACCTTCCGTCACCGCGATGACGAGGCCAAGGCCTGCAATGGTCTCGCGCGCGACGTAGCCGCGATCGGCGCCATAGGCGATGTAGTAGCAGGCAATCGTGTTGATCAGCTTGTTCGACCAGGCCACGAACTGCTGGTTGGTCATGGCTTCGAGGATGCGCCGCGCCAGCGTGGTGCCGAGCATCGAGGCAAGGATGGCGACGCCGGCGAGCACGGGATCGAGGCTCGCCGCCTGGTCGATGATGCCGCCGAAATAGACGAGCTTGGTGAAATGGCTGACGAGCTGGCACATCGCCTTGGTCGCGACCTTCTCGCGCCGGCCGAAATCGCCGCCGAGGAAGAAGGTGTCGAGCAGCGGACCCGACACACCGGTCATCAGCATCAAGCCCATGCAGATCGTGCCATAGACGGAGCCCTGCCAGAGACGATCGGGGTCCGGCTTGATGTTCGACGGCAACAGCCGCGCCATGAACGGGGTGATGCCGAGCAGCAGCAGGGCCATCGGCTTGTCCGGCACGTAGCGCGTGATCGACCAGGCCGCGAGCGCGACGGCAGCGCCGACCATATAGTTCGCGACCGGCCGCCAGCGGATATGCGCGCGCCATAGAAACGCGCGCCAGCCGTTCGAGGCCATCTGCGTGATCGCATGCAGCACCATCGCGGTCGGCAGCGGCATCAGTGCCAAGAGCACGCCGATCAGGATCAGCCCGCCCGCCATGCCGAACAGTCCCGACAGGAACGCGGTGGCGACCATCAGCAATCCGAGGGCAGCGATCATGATGGGCGTCACGTGGGGAATCTCCGGTGGTGGGGCCGTTGAGCAGGGCACGCAGGCTGCTTCACTCCCTCGCCCCGTCCCTACGGGGAGAGGGGGGTGAGGGACCGCTTCCGCAATCACGATGACGGCTGCCCCGCGGAGACTCCCCCTCACCCGCCGCGCTTTGCGCGTCAGCCTCTCCCCGCAAGCGGGGAGCGGCGAAGGGAACGTGCCTCGCTTGCTCCTTCCGCGCAAACTGAGTTATCTTGGCCTGGCATCAGTTTTCCTGAGGGTCTTGCATAAGGGTCCTGCCTTTGCGGCGTCTGCTGTTTCTCAACGGCATCAAGGCATTCGAGGCGGCGGCGCGGACCGGCAGCTTTGCCGCCGCCGGGCTCGAGCTCAGCGTATCGGCGGCCGCCGTCAGCCGCATGGTGCATCTGCTGGAAGAGCGGCTCGGCGTTGCCCTGTTCGAGCGCAAGGCCAATCGCCTGGTGCTGACGCAGGCCGGCCGCGCCTATCAGAGCGGACTGACGCCGATCTTCGACGCGCTCGCCAGCCTCACCGCGCAGGTGACGGCGCCGGCAAGCGTCCGCGTGCTCACGATCGGCGTCGGCCACACTTTTGCGATGCGCTGGCTGATCCCGCGCCTGTCGGAGTTTCGCAGCGAAGAGCCCGACATCGAGGTGCGCTTCACCACCGGCGGCGCGTCGGTACCGTTCGGCGAGGACTGGAGCTGCGGCATCAAGCTCGGCACCGGCGACTGGCCTGGTCTCGTCGCCGAGCCCCTGTTCGCCGGCGATCTCACGCCCGTCTGCGTGCCCCGCCTCGCGAGCGGCCTGAAGCGCCCGGCCGACCTGAAGGGACCGAGCCTGATCCGCGTCGAACATTCGCCGGAGGACTGGCCGATCTGGCTGAAAGCCGCGAACCTCACCCGCATCAATCCGCGCGGGCCGGAGTTCCAGTTTTACGGCCAGGCGCTGCAGGCCGCCGCCGACGGGCTCGGCATCGCCATGGGCATCCGCCCCTATATCGACGACGATCTCGCCGCCGGCCGGCTGGTCGCCCCGTTCGACCTCTCGGTGCCCAAGGGCATGCGCTGGTACCTGCTCTATCGCAGCTTTCAAACCGAGCACCGCGACTTTGCCGCGTTCCGCCGCTGGATCATGCGCGCGGCCTCGGAACCCGCCGCCCGCCCGGTCAAGCGGACGGGCCGTGTCGCCGCGCGGAACTGACGCCCGAGGCAAAAAAGCCTGCCGCTTGTGAACGGCTTCACATTCCGGAATCCGCAAACGTGGTCCCCTGACCCTCCGAAAAGAAACGTGGGACCGACAAGAATGACGACCCTCTACGACGGCTTTGACATTGAATCCTTCGAGGCTGGCAAAGGCCTCTGGCACGCCCGCATCCGCCGCGCCGATCTCAGCCCCGTCGCCATCGACGGCGTGCTGTTTCCGGCGATGGAAGTCGGTTTCGCCTGGCCCGATCAGAACGCCGCGATCGCCGACGCCAAGCACCACATCGACCGCTTCCGCCGGCGGGCCGACAGCGACGACGAATAAGCGAGCCGGACGGCAAGCGAACCAGGGCAACAGCATAAAGGGGGGAACCGGGTCATGTCAGTCATCGAAATCGAAGACGCGCCGCGGCCGAGAATTTATGCCCGCAATGTGCTGTCCAACTGCCCGGAATGCGACGGCGATCTCACGGTGCTCCGCGTCATCGGCGGCCGCGCAGGACGCGAGTACTGGACCATGCGCTGCACCGATTGCGGCGGCATCCATCTCGACATCCTCAAGCCGCATCAGGCGGGCGAGGACGACGAGGGTCCGCTGCCGACCGCGTAGGGCCGAGGCTGCTGCCAACCTGCTGTCAGCAGGCTGCATGAGGACGGTCATTCACCCTTTATCGGGAGGCGGACTCATCCCATATTCGGCTCATGGCGAAGAAACCTGCTCCCCCAAAATCCCCTAAATCCAAAGCTCCGAACTCCAAGGCACATCGGCCCGACGTGCAGCCGATCGGGCCGGCCCTGGCCGAGCTGCTCAATCCCGCGATCAATCGCGGCGACGCCGGACTTGGCTCGGGCACCGGCCTGCAGCCGCCGCCGGACAATTCCCGCGACCGCCGCTCCGGCGGCGAGGCCGCGGCCCATCGCGCGCGGGCCTCGACGCCCAAAGACCTTCAAAAGCAGTTTCCGCAGGATAGTGCGCGGCCGATGCCGCTGCGGCCCAACCCGCAGCCGCCGGGCGCCCGGCAATCCACCGAGGTTGGCGGGCTCGAAGAAGCGCCGCAGGCCAATTACGGAACCGCGGCTACGATCCCGACGCTCGATCCGGAACTGGCGCGGCAGCTCGGCCTGCCCACCGAGGAGGACGATGCCGAGGCGCTGGCGCGTCCGCCGCGCAACAAGATGGAGGCGCTCGGCGTCAAGGCGACCGCGGAGGCGCTGGAGTCGCTGATCCGCGAGGGCCGGCCGGAGTTCCGCAAGAACGACGGCTCCACCAAGGTATGGACGCCGCACCGGCCGCCACGTCCGGAGAAGTCCGAAGGCGGCGTGCGCTTCGAGATCAAATCGGAATACCAGCCCAAGGGCGACCAGCCGACCGCGATCGCCGAGCTTGTCGAAGGCGTCCAGCGCAACGACCGCACCCAAGTGCTGCTCGGCGTCACCGGGTCGGGCAAGACCTACACGATGGCGCAGGTGATCGAGAAGACGCAGCGCCCCGCGCTGATCCTGGCGCCGAACAAGACGCTCGCCGCCCAGCTCTATGGCGAGTTCAAGAACTTCTTCCCCGACAACGCGGTGGAGTATTTCGTCTCCTATTACGACTATTACCAGCCGGAAGCCTACGTCCCGCGCACCGACACCTATATCGAGAAGGACTCCTCGATCAACGAGCAGATCGACCGCATGCGCCACTCGGCGACGCGCGCGCTGCTCGAACGCGATGACGTCATCATCGTCGCCTCGGTGTCCTGCATCTACGGTATCGGCTCGGTCGAGACCTATACCGCGATGACCTTCGCGCTGAAGAAGGGCGAGCGCATCGACCAGCGCCAGCTCATCGCCGACCTCGTCGCACTCCAGTACAAGCGCACCCAGGCCGATTTCACCCGCGGCACGTTTCGCGTGCGCGGCGACGTCATCGACATTTTCCCGGCGCACTATGAAGACCGTGCCTGGCGCGTGAACCTGTTCGGCGACACCATCGAAAACATCGAGGAGTTCGATCCACTCACCGGCCACAAGCAGGACGAGCTCGAATTCGTCAAGATGTACGCCAACTCGCACTATGTGACGCCGCGCCCGACGCTGGTGCAGGCGATCAAGTCGATCAAGTCCGAATTGAAGCAGCGGCTCGATCAGTTGAACGACCAGGGGCGCCTGCTGGAAGCGCAGCGGCTGGAGCAGCGCACCACCTTCGACCTCGAGATGATGGAGGCGACGGGAAGCTGCGCCGGCATCGAGAACTATTCGCGCTACCTCACCGGACGCCGCCCCGGCGAGCCGCCGCCGACGCTGTTCGAATACGTCCCCGACAACGCGCTGGTGTTCGCCGACGAGAGCCACGTCACCGTGCCGCAAATTGGCGCCATGTTCAAAGGCGACTTCCGCCGCAAGGCGACGCTGGCCGAATACGGCTTCCGCCTGCCGTCCTGCATGGACAACCGCCCGCTGCGCTTCGAGGAGTGGGACATGATGCGGCCGCAGACGGTCGCGGTGTCGGCAACGCCGAGCGGCTGGGAGCTGAACGAGAGCGGCGGCGTGTTCGTCGAGCAGGTCATCCGCCCCACGGGGCTGATTGATCCGCCCGTCGACATTCGCCCGGCCCGCACCCAGGTCGACGACCTCGTCGGCGAGGTCCGCGCCACCGCGCAGGCCGGCTATCGCTCGCTGATCACCGTGCTGACCAAACGCATGGCGGAGGACCTCACCGAATATCTGCACGAGCAGGGCATCCGCGTCCGCTACATGCACTCCGACATCGACACCATCGAGCGCATCGAGATCATCCGCGACTTGCGTCTCGGCGCGTTCGACGCGCTGGTCGGCATCAACCTCTTGCGCGAAGGCCTCGACATTCCCGAATGCGCGCTGGTCGCGATTCTGGATGCCGACAAGGAAGGCTTTTTGCGCAGCGAGACCTCGCTGATCCAGACCATCGGCCGCGCCGCGCGCAACGTCGATGGCAAGGTGATCCTCTACGCCGACCAGATGACGGGCTCGATGGAGCGCGCCATCGCCGAAACCAACCGCCGCCGCGAGAAGCAGGTCGAATACAACACCGCCAACGGCATCACGCCGGAGAGCGTGAAGAAGCAGATCGGCGACATCCTCAACTCCGTCTACGAGCGCGACCACGTGCTGATCGAGGTCGGCGGCCACGACATGACCGACGACGTCATCTCGATCGGCCACAACTTCGAAGCCGTGCTCGGCGACCTGGAAACGCGGATGCGTGAAGCCGCCGCCGACCTGAACTTCGAGGAAGCCGCCCGCCTGCGCGACGAGGTCAAACGCCTGCGCGCCACCGAGCTCGCCGTGGTGGACGATCCCACCGCCAAGCAACGCACTGTGCAGGGCAAGGCCGGCGCCTATGCCGGCAGCAAGAAGTACGGCGACGCCGCGAATTTACCGGTCAGCGCCATGAAGAAGAAGACCGTGGGCTCCGCGCTGAAAGCCAGCGGCGGCGGAGGCGGCTCGAAGGTCCACAAGCCGCATCTCGACGAGATGCACGGGCCGGAATCGCTGCCCTATCGCGAAAAGCCGACGCTGCCGGCAAAGCCGTTCGGTAGCACGAGCCGGATCATCCAGCCGACGGACTCACGGCAGTCGGGACCGGAGTTCGGGCCTGCGCCGAAGTCGACGGGCGGGATGCCCGGGCGGCGGGGTGGGTGGAAGAAGAGGTGATTGTCCGACACTGCGGCAGGGGTTGATCGTCGGCAAGCGAGACTCGCTCGGCGTTCCCCTCACCCCACGCTCGCCGTCACCACCGCCATCACCGACAGCAGCAGCACGATGGTCACCAACTGCAGCGAGGCGACGGGCTGGGTGCGCCAGGCCGTGATCTTGTCGGACAGCGACAGATGGGCCTCGAAGAACTTTGGTTCGTAGACGGTCTTGAACAGGTGCGGGAAGCTCGGGCCGAGGGTCACGGCGAGCATGGCGTGGGCGAGCGAGGCGATGGCGACGAAGATGGCGACGCCGGGGTCGCCGACGAGATCGTGGTTGCCGCAGAGCTTGAGCAGGAAGGCGGCGGCGGCGAAGGTCGGGAAGCTCTGCAGGATCGTGGTTAGCGCGAGGCCTTCGAGCGCGTTGTGCAGGCGGGACTTTCTGACGGTGGCGAGGGCAGCCATGGCACGTCTCCCTGATGACATGCCGATGACGTTAGCTGCGATGGGATGGGCGTGATGTGAGATGGATCACGCGCCCTTCTTCACCTCGCCCGCTTGCGGGGAGAGGGAGCAGACTGCCGCTGCGGATCGAGGTCGCCCCTACAGCTTGCCCTGGCCGTTCACCTGACCCTGCTGCTGCCGCTGCTTGTCCTGTTCCTTGGCGTGATGCCTGCCGTAGAGGCAGCCGGCGGCGGCGCCGAGGACGCCGTGGTGGCCGGCGTAGTGACCGGCGACGCCGCCGACGACGGCGCCCTTGATGCAGCCCTTGGCGCTGGCGGCGGAGGTCGCGCCAAGCATCAGAAGCGCGGCGGCGATGGCGAAAAGCGGGGCTTTCATGGATCGATGTCTCCGGATGCGGTATCGGCGTCTCAACGGGCGCGAATGGGTCCGGGTTCCAACGCCCGGCGCATGGCAGGAGGCGACCGCGATGTGCCCGCGGCGTCACGCAGGACGCAAAGCGCCGAGCGAATTCTTGCATGCGGAAACGCACGCAACCCGCAATTGCACCCCATGAACCGGGCATTGTGCTCGCGCGTCATACCCTGCAATCACTCTGTGATTTTGCGGATTGATGGACCCGCGAGCCGCACGATAGCGTTTGCAAAGCACGGCCAGTGAGGGCAGGAGCAGCATGACGGTGGAGAAGCTGAACAGGCAACGCGTGCTGCATCTGCTCGACGCCTTCGCGCGTGGCGATCTCGAGGCCGCGCTGGCGTGCTGCACCGACGACGTCGACTTCCTCACCCATGCGCCCATCGACGTGCTGCCGCACATGGTGCCGCGCCACGGCAAGCAAGAGCTGCGCGAACTCTGGCAGACGGTCTGGTCGCGCTATTCGGAAATCCGCTACAAGGCACCGCACATCCTGGCCGAAGGCGAGGCGGTCGCGACCTACATGCAGGCCTATTTCCGGAAGCGCAGCAACGACCGCATCGTGCAGTTCGACATGGCCGTGTTCTACACCTTCCGCGGCGGGCTGGTGGCGGAGATCCGCGAGATCATCGATTCCTACGATCTGGTGCAGCAGGTGCTGGAGCGCGAGATCGGGCCGCTGATCGTGGGTGCACGGGTGGACTGAGCCTGCTCCTCCCCTGGAACCCGCACGCGATCCGCCGGGACCCGGAAGATTACGGGGTTCTGTTGCAAATCTCACATATCGCCATCAATTGTGCATTGCGAAAACGTGAATTGCGTTTTGGCCGAAATCGGGTATTTTATTCGTATACAAATGAGTTGAGCCCCACCGCCTGACTGCGCTGGGGTCGTTTTCCGTTTTTCTTGCGCAAAGCCAGCTTCAGGACTGCCCAAAATGACAGAGCACAGCCTCTGGCGTTTCTCGCGCGCGTTGCACTGCGCGATCAACGACCGGCATTTCGAGGACATCGAGGCCCTGATCGACGAGGACGTCGAATGGGCGCTCTACGGCCCGATCGACATGTTTCCGTTCCTCGGCGCGCGCCAGGGCAAGGACGCCGTGCTCGACGTCATCCGCCAGCTCGCCGACAATTTCCAGGTCCGCCGCTTCGACCGCGAGAGCATCATGCTGGGCGTCGATTCCGCCGCCTCGATGCTGCGCTATTCGCTGACGGCGCTGGATTCCAACAAGCCGATCAGCTTGCGGGTCGCGCAGTTCGCCCAGTTCAGGGCGGGCAAGCTCACCAGCATGCGCGTCCTGATCGACACCTTCGACCTGGTCGAGCAGGCACTCGGCCGCGCCATTCATCTGCCGAAGATGACCAGCGTCGGCTGAGGGGGACGCCAACGGGCCCCGCTGTTCGGGACCGATGACAATGCCTGACGCGACGTCCTGGCCTCCAGCCCCGCCGGATGCCGTCGTGCCGGAAGCTCGTCGTCGGGCGCGCGCCTCTCGCGCGGCCCGTTGGTTCGCGTCCCCACGCGAGTTGCCACAATTTCGCAACGATAAATCCGCATTGATGCGAGCAGACCGAATGGCGCATGGTCATCACCAAGGACCGCCTTATCCTTATATTGGCGGACAACATGCGCTGGGGTTGGCGGGCAGGACGATGGAATTCTCGACAGGTTGTGGCTGGACCAGGCTGCCGGTGCTGGCGGCCGCGTTCATCTTGGGCTCTGTGCTGACGGTTTCGGCGCAGATCATTCCGCCCTTCTCCCCACCCGCGGGCGCGTCCGACGAGGCCGAGACCGAGACGGCAGAGGCCCCCGACGTCAACGACCCCGACGTGCTCAAGGGCATCGACGTCGACAAGCTCGACTGGAGTCAACTCGCGGTCGACGCCGGCACCGGCATCGACCCGATCGCCGCCAAGAAGCGCGCCCAGGCCGCCGCCAAGGACGGCCTCGACTGGTCGTCGAATGCCAATGCGAACGGCTCCTCGGCGGTGACGGTGAAACAGTCCGTGTTCTCGTTCTGGGATACCCGAGTCGGCGCCGACATGACGGTGACCAGCGAGCCGCGGACGATGTCCGAGCTGCTGGCGCAAAAGGCCACCAATGGCGGCAACCTGCCGCAATCCTCCGGCAGCGCCTGGGCGACGGCGACCGCGCCCGGCGCCGGAGTAATCTGGGACAAGACCGCGGTGGAAGCCCGCGTCGATCCCGGCTCGGAACAGAGCAAGCTCGGGGCCTCGCTGACCAAATCGGTGCCGCTGTCCGGCGACACCTCGCTGACGCTGCAGAACGGCTATAGCGTCAACCAGCAAGGCACGAGTGCGGTCCCCGGCATCGGCGGCCACATCACCCGCAATTACGAGACCGACCAGTCCGCCAAGGTCACCCTCACCGACACCGGCACCAGCGTCACCGCCGGCCAGACGCTGTCGACCACGGACGACAAATGGCTGCGCAAGGTCGGCGCCGAGCAAAAGCTGTTCGACAACGTCACCGTCTCCGGCTCGGTCGGCGAGACCTCGCAGGGCGCGATCAACAAGAGCGTGACGGCGGGTTTCAAGAAGAGCTGGTAGGCCAAGCCTATACTCTTTGCCCTCATCCTGAGGGCGCTGTCTCGAAGGATCGAGGCCGCGCTGCGAGGGCGGGGCCGGCATGGTTCGAGACGCGCGCGAAGGGGCGTGCTCCTCACCATGAGGGGGTGGGTTCCGACGCGCGTTACCGCCATTCAGACTCTCGTAACCATACGCCACGGCAAAACCCCCGAATGGTCCGCCCTTGCCGCATCTCGGCCCATTTGCGGCCCAATTCCGGCGCCCTGATGCGGGCTGCCTCACAGACGTCGTCGTGCGGGGGACACTCGCGCTGCGCTCAACGCGAACAGGGGAATAACGATGAACGCCATGCGTCCGGAAAAGACCGAAGCCGCCGAGACCGAGACGGTCGACACCAACCTCGCTGCAGTTACGGAAGTCGAAGCCGGCATCCGCGACTTCGTCCGCAACGACATCGCCTATCTGCGCCGTCCGGCGGCGACGACCACCGACGCGGCCCCGCTCGATCCGAGCGCGGAGGCCACCGTCACCAACGTCAACTCGCTGATCCAGCGCGTCGCCGGCACCTCGCTCGCCGAGATCGAGAATCTGATCTCGGAGCTCGAGAGCCTGCGTGACCTGCTGCATGCCGAGGGCCAGCGCGTCCAGCGCGAGATCTCCGGCTACGCCCAGCTCAGCCAGGCCGCGATGAAGTCGACCCGCATGATCGCCGACAACGTCTCGCAGTGGAAGCGCGCCGCCGACGGCCTGCGCAATAGCTGATCGTACTGAGCATCACCGAACCGCCGCGTTCCGAAAGGAACGCGGCGATTTTGATTCTGGGGGGCCTGTGCCCCGGACGCGGTGCGGCACGCAGTGACGCGCCGCAGAGCCGGGGCCCATGGTCAGGATTCATGCGCGGCGCAATGGGTCCCGGCTCTGCGCCGCAGCGTTACACTCTGCAGCGCGTCCGGGACACGAGAGCGCACATTTGAACCCCCCGCGCCTCCCCGACGACCAATGCCAAGCGCCCGTGCCGCCTACGGCCGGGCTTGGGGATCTACTTCATGGAAAGCATTCGGCCCGACAACACGGACCCGATCTCGCTGCGGCCCGCGCCCAATCAGCTCGGCACGATCATGCTGCGTTTTGTCGGATTGCTGGTGGTTGCGATCGCGGTGCTGGCGTTCGTCTACAGCCGCTGAGGCGGGGCCGTTTTCCGGCCCCGAGAACTTAACAGATTCTTACCGGCTCGCGTCGACAGCCGAGGCTTCCAGGGTGTAGGCGCCATCGGCATAGCCCTTCACCACCATGCCGGCGACCAACATCACTGCCAGCGTCGCGGTAGCGAAGAGAAATCCGACAAGCTTGAGTGCGCCGCGATCTGCCATGGTCCTCGTCCCCTGTACTCTGCCCAATTCGTTTCAATTAGACAGCGACAGGTTCATAATTAGTTAGCAACTCACTGGTTCCGCCAAACTGCTTCGCGGTAACCATGTTGCGCAGGCTTATGGCAGCCGCCCGGAATCGCGTCCATAGCGCGCGGGCAACACTCGCGCACTCATTTGCCCGTTCATCTTGGAACAGATCTAATCGCTCTTCCGCATCGGCACGAAGGCGCTGGCGGTGATGGAATAGACGTCCTCGCCGCGCTGGTTGGTGCCGGTGGTGCGGGCGGTCAGGATGCCCCAGCCCGGGCGCGAGGCCGAAGTGCGCTTGTCGGTGACGACGTTGACGTAGGCGACGGTGTCGCCGGCGAGCACCGGCCTGATCCAGCGCAGATCGCGAAAGCCCGGCGAAGGTCCCCACACCGCAACCTCCTCACCGCGCGATACGGCCTCGCGCGCCAGGCGCTGGCCGTCGGCGACAAGCAGGCTCATGCAGGCCGAGCCGACGTGCCAGCCCGAGGCGGCAAGCCCGCCGAACAGCGAGCTCTTGCCCTCCTCCTCGTCGAGATGAAAACGCTGCGGATCGAACTTCGCGGCGAAATTCTTGATGGCCTCGGCCGTGAACGTATAGGTGCCGATCTCGCGGCGCTGGCCGATCTCGATGTCGTCGAAGAACCGCATCAGACCGCCCCCTCGCGCCGCTTGATCAGGATCGGCGAGGTCATCTCGCCCAGCGGCTCACCCTTGGCGTTGCGCACGGTGCATTTGAACTTGACGATGCCGAGCTCGGGGCGGCTCTTCGAGGGGCGCGCCTCCAACACGTCGACGTCGAGCATGAGATCGTCGCCGGGCCGGAGCGGCGAGAGCCAACGCACCTCGTCGACGCCGGGAGACCCCAGCGACGCGGCGCGGGTAATGAAACCGTCGGCCATCATCCGCATCATCAGCGAGCAGAGGTGCCAGCCCGAGCCGGACAGGCCACGCAGCATGCTCTTGCTGGCAGCCTCCTCGTCCAGATGCATTGGCTGCGGATCGAACTCGGCCGCGAAGGCCAAAATCTCGTCGCGGGTGACGTGGCGCGGGCCGAATGTTCCGAACCGGCCGGGCGGGAAATCTTCGAAGGTCAGGGTCATCTTGGGATTGGCTAGCGGAAATGACAGATTGTGGCCGCACTTTGCGGCAATCTCAACCCGCCGGCCCGCATGGCTCGTGCTACATACGGGGTGGCGGCGTTGGTCTTGAGTCGGATCAACCGAGGGCCAAGATCCATTTACCAAGGCCCGATGCCCTGGGGAGAGCAATGTTTTCATTCAGCGATCTGTTTCAGTGGGACCGCTTCATCACGCCGACGATCATCAAGACCTTCTATTGGCTGGTGATCGCGTTGATCTGCCTGTTCGGCCTCTCCGGCATCTTCTCCGGCCTGGCTGCGATGGCGATCAGTCCCTTCGGCGGCTTCCTGGTGCTGCTGTCGTCGATCGCCAGCGTCGTCGTCGGAATCGTATTCTCGCGCATCGCCGCGGAGCTGATCCTGATCGTCTTTCGCATCAACGAGCATCTCGGCGCCATAAGGGATCAGGGCGGCGGGTTGCGGTGAGGCAGACGCAGGTGGCGTAGTCACCGGCCTCGTAGGGTGGGCAAAGCGAAGCGTGCCCACGTCTTCCGTCGCAATATTGGTTAGATGGTGGGCACGGCGCGATGCGCCTTTGCCCACCCTACGGCACCGATGTTAGCGTCTTACGTATTAAACCGGAAATGCATCACGTCGCCGTCGGCGACGACGTATTCCTTACCTTCGAGGCGCAGCTTGCCGGCATCGCGGGCGCCGGCTTCGCCGCCAAGCGCCACGTAATCCTCGAACGCAATCGTCTCGGCGCGGATAAAACCCTTCTCGAAATCGGTATGGATCACGCCGGCCGCGCCCGGTGCCTTGGTGCCGCGGTAGATGGTCCAGGCGCGTGCTTCCTTCGGGCCCACCGTGAAGTAGGTGATGAGGTCGAGCAGCGTGTAGCCGGCGCGGATCAGGCGATCGAGGCCGGCCTCTTCGAGACCCAGCGTTTCCAGGAAGTCGGCACGTTCCTCACGCGAAATGGTGGCGATCTCGGATTCGATCTTGGCGGAGATGACGACGGCAACCGCGCCTTCCTTGGCGGCCTGCTCCTGCACCGCCTGGGAGAACGAATTGCCCGTTGCGGCCGAGCCTTCCTCGACGTTGCAGACATAGAGCACGGGCTTGGACGACAGCAGGCCGAGCATGCCGAAGGCGCGCTCCTCCTCCGCCTTGCGCTCGACGAGGCGCGCGGGCTTGCCTTCACGCAGCAGCACCAGGGTGCGGTTGACGAGGTCGAGCTGCTCCTTGGCGTCCTTGTCGTTGCCCTTGGCCTTCTTGGTGAGGTTGTCGACGCGCTTCTCGAGGCTGTCGAGGTCGGCGAGCATCAGCTCGGTCTCGATGGTCTCGATGTCGGCGAGCGGGGCGATCTTGCCCTCGACATGGGTGATGTCGGAATCTTCGAAGCAGCGCACGACATGCGCGATAGCATCGACCTCGCGGATGTTGGCGAGGAACTGGTTGCCGAGGCCTTCACCCTTGGACGCACCGCGCACGAGGCCGGCGATGTCGACGAAGGTCAGCCGGGTCGGGATGATCTGGCCGGACTTGGCGATCGCCGCGAGCTTGTCGAGCCTGGGATCGGGCACCGCGACCTCGCCGACATTCGGCTCGATGGTGCAGAACGGATAGTTCGCCGCCTGCGCCGCGGCCGTCTCGGTCAGCGCATTGAACAAGGTCGACTTGCCGACATTGGGCAATCCGACGATTCCGCATTTAAATCCCACGAGCGTTATTCCTTGCCGTTCTCGTCCTTGGTCAAAAATCCCTTCGCCTGCATGGCGAGATGCACCCTGTTGGCGAAGGTCGCGTCCGTGCCCTTGGCGACCAGGCCTGCGTGCTCGGCCACCGCTTCGCACAGCGCCGTCACCCAGTCGTTGTCGGCCTTGGCGAAGTCCGACAGCACGTGGCCGTGCACCAGTTCCTTGACGCCGGGATGACCGATGCCGAGTCGCACCCGGCGATAGTCGTTGCCGATATGCGCCGAGATCGAGCGCAGGCCGTTATGGCCGGCGATGCCGCCGCCGATCTTCACCCGCACCTTGCCCGGCGGCAGCTCGAGTTCATCGTGAAACACGGTGACGTCGCCCATGGCGATCTTGAAGAAGCTCGCCGCCTCCTGAACGCTGCGGCCGGAATCGTTCATGTAGGTCGTGGGCTTGAGCAGGATCACGCGCTCAGTGCCGAGCGTGCCTTCCGAGGTCTCGCCCTGAAAACGACGGCGCCATGGTGCGAAACCATGACGCCGCGCGATCTCGTCGACGGCCATGAAGCCGATATTGTGCCGGTTACGTGCGTATTTTGCGCCGGGATTGCCGAGCCCAACAAAGAGTCGCATGACGCGGCGCGCCCCTCGCTCGGCGCGCGATCAGGGACCGCGCGCCAGCTTTGAGAGATTACTTCTTCTTGTCGCCGCCGGCGGGAGCCTTGGCAGCCGCGGCAGGAGCAGCAGCGGCCGGAGCCGCAGCGCCAGCCGCCGGAGCAGCCGCAGCAGCGCCAGGAGCTGCAGCCGCAGCGGCGGCCTTCTGCTCTTCGGCGTAGCCGGACGGCGGCACGATGGTGACGAGGGTTGCGTCCTCGCGGGTCAGCGCCTTCACGCCGTTCGGCAGCTTGACGTCCGACAGATGCAAGGAGTGACCGATTTCCAGCGAGCCGACATCGGCCTCGATGTACTGCGGAATGCTCTCGACGCCGCATTCGAGCTCGATCGCATGGGCGACGATGTTGACCGTGCCGCCGCGCTTCACGCCCGGGGAGGCTTCCGACTTCACCACGTGCAAGGGCACGCTGATGCGGATGGTGGCGCCTTCGCCGAGCCGCATGAAGTCGACATGGATCGGGAAGTCCTTGACCGGATCGAGGTGGTAGTCACGCGGAATCACGCGGTGCTTCTTGCCCTCGAGATCGATGTCGACCAGCGTGGTCAGGAACCGGCCGGCGAGGATGCGCTGGCGCAGTTCGCGATCTTCGATCGAGATCGTGACGGGGGGCTGGTTGTTGCCATAGATCACTCCGGGCACTCGCCCGGCGCGACGCTCAGCCCGGGCGGCCCCCTTGCCGCTCTTCGGACGTGCGGTCGCCTTCAATTCCTTGACGGTCGTCGCCATGTCGTTAAGTCCTTGTTTTTGCAAAAGTTAATGGGCCGCAGCGCGGCCCATGGCATCGTTCGCAGCAAGCCTCCAGGGGTGCGGGGGCCACGAACTGGCGGGCTTTTACCCGGAAGATGCGGAAATGACAAGGAAATGCGAGGATTTTTTGTGCGGCCGGTATCCCGGGGAACACCGTCATCGCCGGGCTTGTCCCGGCCATCCACGTGTTGCCGGGCACCAGGTTAGACGTGGATGCCCGGGACAAGCCCGGGCATGACGACCTCAGCTCGGCGCCCCGCCGAGCTTGGCCTCCACCGCCGCGAGTCGCGCCTTCAGCGCCTCGTTCTCCTCGCGGGCCAGGCGGGCCATGTCCTTGACCGCCTCGAACTCCTCGCGCTTGACCAGATCCATGTCGCGCAGGAATTTTTCGGCCTGGGTGCGCAGCACCGTGTCGAACTCGCGCTTGACGCCCTGGGCGGCACCGGCGGCATCGTTCATCAGGCGGCCGATCTCGTCGAAAAACCGGTTGTTGGTCTGGGTCATTTCGGTCTCCTGGCGGCCTCTACTTTGCGCGAACTCTCGAAAAGACAATGGCAATCCGAGCGGAACGGTTCAAGGCCCGATCGGAGGTATCCTTGTCATGCCCCGGTTTCCTTGCAATCGTATTCATCGTCCCTGCATAAGAAGAATCACAAGGCGCATGAGATGATCGACCAGCAGATCGCGATCCCCACCAGGGACGGCCACACCGCAACCTTCATCAGCCATCCCGAACGTGGCGGGCCGTTTCCGGTCATCCTGTTCTACATGGACGCGCCGGCGATCCGCGAAGAGCTGCGCGACATGGCGCGCCGGCTCGCGACCTCGGGCTATTACGTGATGCTGCCGAACCTCTATTATCGCTCCGGCGTGATGGAGCTCGGCGCGCTTCCGGCCGACCCGAACGCGCCGGAGCGCAAGCGCATGTTCCAGCTGATGGGGTCGCTCACCATCCCCATGATCATGGACGACACCCGGGCGCTGCTCACCTATGCCGAGGGCCAGGCGGCCGCGAACACCAAGCTGGTCGGCACCGTTGGCTACTGCATGAGCGGCCGCTACGCCATCAACGCCGCCACGCATTTTCCTGACAGCGTCAAGGCAGCCGCCTCGGTCTACGGCGTGCAGCTGGCAACGGATCAGGCCGACAGCCCGCACCTGGCTGCGGCTAAGACCAAGGCCGAGCTCTATTTCGCCTGCGCCGAGACCGATGTCTACGCGCCGCCGGAGATTATCGAGAAAGTCAAAGAAGGCATGAACGGCGCCAAGGCCGAGGTCGAGATCTATCCCGGCACGCATCACGGCTTCGCCTTCCCCAAGCGCCCGGTCTATGACCGCGACGCCGCCGAGCGGCATTGGGAGCGCCTCTTGGCGCTCTATCGCCGCAATCTCGTCCAGATATAGAAGGCGAGATGCAGCTTCTTCTCATCGACTTCCCCGCCTTCAAGCCGATTGCGCTCGAGATCGGCCCGTTCGCGATCCGCTGGTATGCGCTGGCCTATATCTGCGGCATCGTGTTCGGCTGGCTCTATGCGCGCTCGCTGCTGAAGAAGGAGCGCCTGTGGGGCGGCCCCGCGCCGATGTCGCTGCTGCAGATTGACGACTTCATCCTCTGGGTCACGCTCGGCATCATTCTCGGCGGCCGCACCGGCTACGTGCTGTTCTACAATCTGCCCTTCTTCATCGATCATCCTGCCGCGATCTTCCGGTTGTGGGAGGGCGGCATGTCCTTCCATGGCGGCTTCCTCGGCTGCGTCGTCGCGGTGATGTGGTTCGCCTTTCGCAATGGCATCTCGATCCTGTCGCTCGGTGACATCACCACCGCGGTCGCCCCGGTCGGGCTGCTGCTCGGGCGCATCGCCAATTTCATCAACGGCGAATTGTGGGGCCGCGCCACCGATGCGAGCCTGCCCTGGGCGATGATCTTCCCCAACGATCCGACGCAGCTGCCGCGTCATCCGAGCCAGCTCTACGAGGCCGGCATGGAAGGTATCCTGCTGTTCACCGTGCTCGCGGTGATGATCCGGCTCGGCGCGCTGAAGCGGCCGGGCATGATCCTCGGCGCCTTCATCCTGATCTACGGTCTGACCCGGATCGCCGGCGAGCACTTCCGCGAACCGGACGCCCAGCTCGGTTTCCTCTGGGGCGGATTAACCATGGGCATGCTGCTGTCGATTCCGATGCTTATCGTGGGCGGCATACTTATTGTATTGGCAGTCCGGCGCGGTGCGCCGAAGCCCGCAGGGGCCGTTCGTTAATTCATTTCGAGAAGATAGCCGTGACCGAACAGCCGCTACTCAACGAGATCAAGGCGCTGATCAAATCCTCAGGTCCCATGCCGGTCTGGCGGTACATGGAACTGTGCCTGATGCATCCGCGCCATGGCTATTACGTCTCGCGCGATCCGCTCGGGCGTGAGGGCGACTTCACAACCTCACCCGAAGTCAGCCAGATGTTCGGCGAGCTCCTGGGGTTGTGGACCGCCTCGGTGTGGAAGCAGATGGGCTCGCCGCAGTTCCTGCGGCTGATCGAGCTCGGCCCCGGCCGCGGCACCATGATGGCGGACGCGTTGCGCGCCCTTCGCGTGCTGCCGCCGCTCTACCAGGCGCTTCACATCCACATGGTCGAAGTCAATCCCGTCTTGCGCGAGCGGCAGAATGCGACGCTGTCGGGCGTGCGCAACATCGCCTGGCACGACAGCATCGACGACGTGCCTGAGGGACCGAGCATCATCCTCGCCAACGAATATTTCGACGTGCTGCCGGTCCACCAGATGGTCCGCCACGAGAACGGCTGGCACGAGCGCGTCATCGAGATCGATCCCAACGGCAAGCTTCAATTCGGCGCAGCGCCCGAGCCGACGCCGCGCTTCGACGTGCTCCTGCCGCCGCTCGTGCGCGCCGCACCCGTCGGCGCCGTGTTCGAATGGCGCCCCGACGGCGAGATCATGAAGCTCGCCACGCGCGTCCGCGACCAGGACGGCGCGGCGCTGATCATCGACTATGGCCATTTGCGCAGCGATGCCGGCGACACGTTCCAGGCGATCGCGCGCCACACCTTCGCCGATCCCTTGAAGGCGCCGGGCCAGGCCGACGTCACCGCTCATGTCGACTTCCAGGCGCTGGCGCGCGCGGCCGAAGATGTCGGCGCGCGCGTGCACGGGCCGGTGACGCAAGGCGACTTCCTCAAGCGGATCGGCATCGACACAAGGGCCGCCGCCTTGATGCAGAAGGCAACGCCGGAGGTCGCCACCGACATTTCGATCGCCCTCAAGCGGCTGACGGATACCGGGCGCGGCGGCATGGGCTCGATGTTCAAGGTGCTCGGCATCTCCGAGCCGCGGTTGACAGGCATTGCCGGCCTCAGCGATCTCGAACAGGCCGGAGAAGCCTCATGACGCTCGCTTCGTCGCTGCTGTCGGCTGTGCCCGGCCTGCGCCACTCGTTCTTCACCCGCGAAGGCGGCGTCTCCAGTGGCATCTACTCCGCGCTGAACGGCGGCCTCGGCTCCAATGACGATCAGGCCCTTGTCGCGGAGAACCGCCGCCGCATGGCCGAGCATGTCGGCGTCGCGCCGGAACGCTTCCTCAGCCTGCACCAGATCCATTCGCCCGACGTGCTCGTCGCAGAAGCGCCGTGGCCGAACGGGCCGCGGCCGAAGGGCGATGCGCTGGTGACGAACACGCCCGGCATCGCGCTCGGCGTCTCCACAGCCGATTGCGGGCCGGTGCTGTTCGTCGATCCCAACGCGCGCGTGATCGGTGGCGCCCATGCGGGATGGAAGGGCGCGCTGACGGGCGTGCTGGAGGCGACGATTCTAGCGATGGAAAAACTCGGCGCGACGCGCAGCGGCATCATCGCCGCGATCGGGCCCTTGATCCGACAGGACAGCTACGAGGTCGGCAACGAGTTCGTGGCGCGCTTCATCGAGGCCGATGCCGACAACGCTGTGTTCTTCATCCCCTCGGTGCGGGAGGGACACGCGATGTTCGATCTCGCCGGCTTCATCCGCAAGCGGCTGGAGGCCGCCGGCATCCTGATGATCGACGATCTCGGCGTCGACACCTACGCCGACGAGCGCTTCTTCAGCTATCGCCGCTCGGTGCATCGCAAGGAGCCGGATTACGGCCGCCACGTCCACGCGATCGCGCTGGAAGCGTGAACACAAGGGCAACACTGTGTGTCATTCCGGGCCTCGCGAAGCGTGAACCCGGAATCCATCGTGCAGCATTCACGCGGCGAAATGGATTCCGGGCTCGCGCCAAGTGGCGCGCCCCGGAATGACCGTGTGTTGTGTCGCTCCCGCCCTAGACCTTAATCGATTTTAACGATATCGCTGCCCTCCATAATGAGGGACGCGTCATTCATCCTGGGCCGTGCGGGTTCGCGCGTGCTGGCGGTCATGCTGCTCGCGGCAGCGACCGCGCTTGGCGGCTGCGCCGGCGGCGGTGGGGCCGCCAACTCCTATGCGATGGCGCCGAGCGCCGGCTCCGGGGCAACGGTCGCCTTCGAATCGATCGACGGGCCGCCGCCGCAGGTGTTCGACCGCATGGTCGGCGTGATCGACAGCGAATCCAAGCTGCGCAGCCTGTCCGTCGTCTCCCGCGAAGGGACCGCCGCCTACCGCGTGCGCAGCTATCTCTCCGCCCAGGTGGTGCGCGGCAAGACGGTGATCGCCTGGGTCTGGGACGTCTACGACGCCAACCAGCAACGGGCGCTGCGCCTCTCCGGCGAGGAACCGACCTCGGCCAAAGGCGGCCGCGATCCGTGGGGAGCAGCTGACGACCTCGTGCTGCGGAAGATCGCCCAGGCCGGATTCAGCGGACTTTCCAACATGATCAACGGAACGCCGGATGCCCCGGGCACGGCTCCTGGCTTGCGGGGCCCGGCGGTGGCGAGCGTGATCCCGCAGGGCCCAGTGGCGGAGATGCCGGCCACGGCACTCGGCTACGCCGACCGATAACCCCCGCTAAACCACGGCCTCAAGTTGCGGCCAAGCCGTTGGCCCGACTCAGGATTTCGAAGGGAAAACGTAGCATCCCGGGTTGCCATTGCAGCCTCCGGCCTGATATTTCCTCGCCCGTCGTAACCGTGCTTCCAGTGGGATCTGAGATGTTGAACGTCGTATCCAGCAAAGCGCGGGAGGAAGCGTCTATGTCGGCCAAAAACGGCTCCATCAAGCTCGTCGCCGGCAACTCCAATCCGGCCCTCGCGCAGGCGATCGCGCAGGGCCTGGACCTGCCGCTGACCAAGGCGGTGGTGCGGCGCTTCGCCGACATGGAGATCTTCGTCGAGATCCAGGAGAACGTGCGCGGCTCGGATGCCTTCATCATCCAGTCGACTTCGTTCCCGGCGAACGACCATCTGATGGAATTGCTGATCATCACCGACGCGCTGCGCCGCTCCTCGGCGCGCCGCATCACGGCGGTGCTGCCCTATTTCGGCTACGCCCGGCAGGACCGTAAGTCGGGCTCGCGCACGCCGATCTCGGCCAAGCTGGTCGCCAACCTGATCACGCAGGCCGGCGTCGACCGCGTCATGACGCTCGATCTGCACGCCGGCCAGATCCAGGGCTTCTTCGACATCCCGACCGACAACCTTTACGCGGCGCCACTGATGGTGCGCGACATCAAGGAGAGGTTCGACCTCTCCAAGACCATGGTGATCTCGCCCGACGTCGGCGGCGTGGCCCGCGCGCGCGGCCTCGCCAAGCGCATCAACACTCCGCTCGCGATCGTCGACAAGCGCCGCGAACGGGCGGGCGAATCCGAGGTCATGAACGTGATCGGCGACGTCGCCGGCTACACCTGTATCCTGATCGACGACATCGTGGACTCCGGCGGAACGCTGGTGAACGCGGCCGACGCGCTGATCGCCAAGGGTGCCAAGGACGTCTACGCCTACATCACCCACGGCGTGCTCTCCGGCGGCGCGGCCGCCCGCATCGCGGGCTCGCGGCTGAAGGAGCTCGTGATCACCGATTCGATCCTGCCGACGGACGCGGTGACCAAGGCGCCGAACATCCGCACGCTGCCGATCGCCAGCCTGATCTCCGACGCGATCGCGCGCACGGCGGCGGAAGAGTCGGTGTCGAGCCTGTTCGACTGACACCGTCATTCCGGGGCGGCGCGAGAGCGCCGAACCCGGAATCCATCTTGCAGCAATCCGTGTCGATCAATGGATTCCGGGCTCGCGCTTCGCGCGCCCCGGAATGACCATGCCTACCCCACGATCCCCGCCGCGACCTGGCCGCGCAGGCGTTCCAGGCCGAGCAACGTCTCCGCACAAGCGGCCGCGACCTCGACGCCCTTGATCGCAAAATGCTTGCGGAAGAAGTCGTAGTGCACCTCGGTCTCGTGGAATTGCTGCGGCGTCAGCACCGCGGAGAACACCGGCACTTCGGTGCGCAGCTGCACGTCCATCAACGCCTTGATCACGGTGTCGGCGACGAATTCGTGGCGATAGATGCCACCATCGACGACCAGGCCGGCCGCGACGATGGCGGTATAGCGCCGCGTCTTGGCGAGGACCTGCGCGTGCAGCGGGATCTCGAACGAGCCAGGTACCTCGAACACGTCGACATGGGTGAGATGGCGCGCCTCGGCCTCCTTGATGAAGGCGATACGCGCCTCCTCGACCACGTCGCGGTGCCAGCAGGCCTGCACGAAGGCCACCCGCTGCGGCTTGGCAAAGCGCGGGTGGTCGGGCGCCGGGTCATGCGGAACCGGCGGTTGGGCGGCTTCAGAAGTTTCGGTTTTGGGGTCTTGCAGCATCTGATTCATGGCTTTCCTTCTCAAGGACCAGAATCAGGGCACACGGAACGACAAACAGCCGCATCTTGCGATGCGTCTGCCTCCGACCGTTCTCTTTCATCCGGACTTTAACCGTCGGCTTCGGAGTTGCACCGAATCTGCTGACCCTTCCCCTCGGCAAGAAGACCTTAGGCAAGGCGCTCGCGGGCTTAGGCCTTTCGGCCCTTACCGCCGGTGGGGACTTTCACCCCGCCCTGAGAACATCGGCCGTCCGGGATGAACGGCCTGGCTGGAAATATGACGCCAGCCGGCGGCCGCAGCAAGCGTGTTCCGCATGGGGAAAGCGCATGGTCCCATGCCGTCATGGCGGCCCGGCCCTCGCGCGGCGGAATTAACGAATGGCGCCCTCCCCCGCGAATCCGATTCCGGTTTGTTCTCATCCATCCGGATCGAGGACTTCCCTCCGTTAAGAATTGTGGCGGAGATGAGCTGTGGACGAACGAGTCCTGACTTGTGGACGGACTCGGGACCCCGTTGCGCAGATTCCGCAAATCACATCACTTGATCCGCGACAGGCCCGCGCTGATCCGAGGGATCGCACCAGCGACGTTGAGGGAGCGTGCCGGGCCGACCGCGTGCGTATCAAGGACAACAAGAAGGCAAGAGGTCGAGACGGCATGTCCCTGCTCGAAAGCACTATCGATTCCAAAAGCCATCCGCTCGCGGTGGTCGAGGATATCGCTGCCAGCAACAACTGGCCGTTCGAACGCTCCGGCGAGGACGAACTCACCATTGTCTCCAAGGGACAATGGACCGACTACCAGCTCTCCTTCACCTGGATGGGCGAGATCGAGGCGCTGCATCTGGCCTGCGCGTTCGACATGAAGATTCCGGTTGCGCGCCGCGGCGAGGTGCAGCGGCTCGTCGCCGCCGTGAACGAGCAGTTGTGGGTCGGTCATTTCGATTTGTGGACCAACACCGGCATGGTCATGCACCGCCAGGCCCTGGTGCTGCCCGGCGGCCTGACCGCCTCGACCGCGCAATGCGAGGCCATGCTCGCCGGCGCCATCCACGCCTGCGAGCGCTATTTCCCCGCGTTCCAGTTCGTGGTGTGGGCGGGCAAGACCACGACCGAAGCGATGGACGCGGCGATGTTCGACACGGTGGGAGAGGCGTAAGTCTCGCCCAGCGCTGCGCCGTCGTCCCGGACAAGCGAAGCGAAGATCCGGGGCCATACCGCGTGATGCCTCTTGTGGCGCGCGGCTTGTTGCTCTGCTCTCGATCCACTAGAACCGCCGGTGGTTATGGGTCCCTGCGTTCGCAGGGACGACACCGTTTGCAAGGTGATCGCAGTGGCAGATAGCAGCACCCTCCAAAACATCACCGGCACCATCCTCCTCGCCGGCGCCGGCAAGATGGGCGGCGCGATGCTCACCGGATGGCTGTCGGGCGGACTCGACCCGCGCCGTGTCGCGGTGGTCGATCCGCACATCTCGCCCGAGATCACCGCGCTTGCCGCCAAGGGCGTCGCGCTCAATCCTGATGTGACAACGGTCGGCACGGTTGAGACGCTGGTCGTCGCGGTGAAACCGCAGATGTTCCGCGAGGCCGGCGCGAAGCTGAAATCGTTCGTCTCGGACAAGACCTCGGTGGTCTCGATCATGGCGGGAACCACAATCGCATCGCTTGCCGAGGTCTGCGGCGGCGCCGTGGTGCGCGCGATGCCGAACACGCCGGCCGCGATCGGCCGCGGCATCACCGTTGCGGTCGCCGCGAAGAACGTCAGCGCCGCGCAGCGCGCGGTGGCCGATGCGCTGCTGCGCGCCACCGGCTCAGTCGAATGGGTCGATGACGAGAGCCTGATGGACGCGGTGACCGCCGTCTCCGGCTCCGGCCCGGCCTATGTGTTTCTGCTCGCCGAGGAGCTCGCCCGCGCCGGCGTCGAGGCCGGATTGCCCGAGTCGCTCGCGACCAGGCTGGCGCGCGAGACCGTGGCCGGCTCCGGCGAGCTGCTGCACCAGTCGGAGCTGCCATCGAGCACGTTGCGTCAGAACGTCACCTCGCCCGGCGGCACCACGGCCGCCGCGCTCGGTGTGCTGATGGCCGAGCCGGGTCTGCGAGATCTCATGATCCGCGCGATCGCGGCGGCGACAAAGCGGTCGAAGGAATTGGCGAAGTAAGCAGGTGCCGTAGGGTGGGTTAGGCGAAGCCGTAACCCACCTCTTCTATTTCCGAGGACGCAGACCTGGTGGATTACGCCAAGCGGTCTACGCTTCGCGTAGTCCGCAGGGCTAATCCACCCTACGGCGTCGTGCCCGCGGCTAACCGCCTGTTGAACATCTCGACATTGACGAGCCCGCGCGCGTGGCGGCCTTCGCCGAGCTTGCGCGTGCCCTCGAACGCCTCGACCTCGAAGCGGATGACGCGGCGTTCGACGGCGACGACCTTCGCGGTGGTCCGCACCGTCGCGCCGACGAGCGCGGCTGCGAGATGGCGGATGTCGACCTCGGTGCCGACAGTGACCCAGCCGGGCTGAAGCGCAGCGCGGATCGAATCGCCCGCGGTCATCTCCATTTCCAGGATCATCATCGGCGTCGCGTAGACAAACGGCATGCCCGGCACGAAATGCCCGACCGTGCGCTCCGCCGGGACCACCAGCGTGCGCTCGGCATTCATGCCGACCTTGATGAAATCGCGTGCGTCCATGGTGCCTCAAACTCCGCTGTCGTCCCGGACAAGCGAGCGTAGCGAGCGCTGATCCGGGACCCATAACCACAGGATCGAGTTTGGCGAAGATTCGGAGTTACCAGCTGGCCAGATAACCGCTCCCTGTGGTTATGGGTCCCGGATCTGCGCTGACGCTTGTCCGGGACGACAGCGGTGAATGCCGAACCGCCAGTGGCTATTTCTTCGCCGCCGCCGCGCGCTCCACGAAGGTCTTGCCGCCCTTCATCTTGTGACGGAGCGGGGCTTCGTTGATCTGGATGACGACGGCATCGGCATCGACGCCGAGATTCTTCACCAACGCCTGGGTGATGTCGCGCATCATGCCGGCCTTCTGCTCGTCGGTGCGGCCTTCGGCCATGCTGACAGTGATCTCAGGCATTGTTTTCTCCCTGTTGCTGTCGTCATGGCCGGGCTTGTCCCGGCCATTCACGTGCTTATCCATCAAACAAGACGTCGATGCCCGGGACAAGCCCGGGCATGACGGCCTGGCGGAATAGCTATCCCCACTTTACGTCATGACGGGCCAGGACCTCACGCACCTTGGTGACGAGATCGGCTTCGCTGCACGAGAACTGCGCCGGTCGGCTCTCGCGCCATTCCTGGTTGGAGGCGATCGCCGCGGCCGCCTTCGCGCCTTCGATCAGATCCTTGATCTGCAGCTCGCTGCGCGCCTTTTCATCCGAGCCCTGGATGATCACGCACGGTGAATTGCGGCGGTCGGCATATTTGAGCTGGTTGCCCATGTTCTTGGGATTGCCGAGATAGAGCTCGGCGCGGATGCCGGCGGTGCGCAAGCTAGCCACCATCTTCTGATAGTCGGCGACGCGGTCGCGGTCGAACACGGTCACGACGACGGGACCGAACTCCGGCTTGGTGTCGAGCTTGCCGAGCAGCGTCAGCGCGGCCTGGAGCCGCGAGACGCCGATCGAGAAGCCGGTCGCCGGCACCGGCTCGCCGCGGAAGCGCGAGACGAGACCATCATAGCGACCGCCGCCGCCGACCGAGCCGAAGCGCACCGGGCGGCCTTTCTCGTCCTTGGTCTCGAGCAGCAGTTCGACCTCGTAGACGGGGCCGGTGTAATACTCGAGACCGCGCACGACGGACGGATCGATCTTGATGCGGTCCGCACCGTAACCCGACGCCGTGACCAGCTTGGCAATCTCTTCCAGCTCGCTGACGCCGGCTTGACCGATCTCGCTCTTGGCGAGGTAGGTTTCGGCCGCGGCAATGGCCTCTTTCCAATCGTCGCGCGGCTTGGTGATGGCGAGCACGACGTCAGCTTCAGCGGCGCTCAGATTGGCGCCCTTGGTGAAGTCGCCCTTGCCTTCCTCGCCGCCGTCCCATCGTCCTGGGCCAAGCAGCTTGCGCACTTCATCGGCGGAAAACTTGTCGAGCTTGTCGATCGCGCGCAGCACGGTCAGCCTGCGGCCTGCGTTCTCGTCGCCACCGAGCCCGATGGCTTCCAGCACGCCGTCGAGCACTTTGCGGTTGTTGACCTTCACGACATAGGAGCCGCGCGCGATGCCGAGCGCCTCCATCGTGTCCGCGGCCATCATGCAGATCTCGGCATCCGCCGCCGGCGTTGCCGAGCCGACGGTGTCGGCGTCGAACTGCATGAACTGCCGGAATCGGCCCGGGCCGGGCTTTTCGTTGCGGAAGACATGGCCGACCCGGTAGCTGCGGTAGGGCAAGACAAGAGCGTCGGTGCCGTAGCGCTCGCCGACGTAGCGGGCGAGTGGCGCGGTCAAATCGTAGCGCAGGCTGATCCACTGCTCGTCGTCGTCCTGGAACGAGAACACGCCTTCGTTCGGACGGTCCTGGTCGGGCAGGAACTTGCCGAGCGCGTCGGTGTATTCCATCGCCGGCGTCTCCACCGGCTCGAAGCCGTAGAGCTCGTAGACGGCGCGGATCTTCTCGACCATCTCGCGCGTCGCCCGGATCGCTGAGGGATCGCGATCCTCGAGCCCGCGCGGCAGGCGCGCCTTCAGTTTCTGGGGTTTTTTGGGTTTCTCGGCCATGCGCGGCATTTACCAGCCGGGGCGCGAAGCGGCAACCGGTGCTTAGGGGACGCCGTCATTCCGGGGCGATGCGCAAGCATCGAACCCGGAATCTCGAGATTCCGGGTCTGGTCCTTCGGACCATCCCGGAATGACGGCCAACCTTTACGGCTTCTCCATCCGCGCTCTCAGGGCATCCGCGTCCGCCTTCGGCAGCGACTTCAGCGTCGGCTTGATGGTTTCGCCGCCGACGATCTTGCCGTTGCGCATGAACATCCAGTCCGAGATGTCGGCCTCGCCAAATTCGACCTTGTCGCCTGCCCGCTTGCCCGGCAGGTCGCGCGGCTCGTTGGCGAACAGGCCGGAATAGGCCCCATTCGGCAGCTTCTTCACCTCGCCGATCCAGATGTGCTCACCGCCCTTGCGGGTCGAGAAGCGCACCTTCAGGGCGTGCCCAGCCTCCGACGGCTTCGGCGTGTCATAGGAGGCCCAGAAAGTTGGAAGCGAGCCACGGGCGCGCGCGATCGCGGCATTCATCTCGGGATCGCTGGTGCGCACATCGACGATCGGCGAGCGATCTTGCGCGACCACCTCATGCATCGGGCCGATGGTCAGGATGCCGAAAACGGAAACGCCGGCGATTGCGGCGAGAACGACCCATTTCATGGGTTGGGAGAGTTTCGTTGCCATGGTTGCGAAGTCCTGATGTCCAGATGTGTCCAGACTTTGTCGCATGTCGGCAACGGCACGTTCAGTGCACGAAAAACCACAAACGATGCGCGTTTCCCCTCTCCTCACGAGAGGGGAAACGCGCATCGCCGCATCTCAAAACACCTTGCGGATCCAGTTGTGGGGATCGTTGGTGCGGCCGTACTGGATGTCGACGAGCTGCTTGCGCAGGCCCATGGCGACGGGGCCGGCGGCGCCGCCGCTGATTTCGAAATCACCGCTCACCGAGCGCACCTTGCCGATCGGCGAGATCACGGCCGCTGTGCCACAGGCAAACGCTTCCTTCAGCTTGCCGCTGGCCGCATCCTTGCGCCACTGGTCGAGCGAATACGGCTCCTCGCGCACGGTCTTGCCGGCATCCTTGGCCAGCGCGATGATGGAATCGCGGGTGATGCCGGGCAGGATGGTGCCGAGCGGCGGCGTCGAGAGCGAACCGTCATCGAACACGAAGAACACGTTCATGCCGCCGAGCTCCTCGATGTAACGGCGCTCGACCGCGTCGAGGAAGACGACCTGATCACAGCCATGCTGGATCGCTTCGGCCTGGGCGCGCAGGCTCGCGGCATAGTTGCCGCCGCATTTAACGGCACCGGTGCCGCCGACGGCCGCGCGCGTGTAATTCTCCGAGACCCAGATCGACACCGGCGCAGGCCCGCCCTTGAAGTAGGAGCCGACCGGCGAAGCGATGACGGCGAAGATATATTCGGACGACGGCTTGACGCCGAGGAAGGTCTCGCTCGCGATCATGAAGGGTCGCAGGTAGAGGCTGCCCTCGCCACCCGGCATCCAGGCGCGGTCGATACGCACGACCTGCTCGACCGCCTCGATGAAGACGTCCTCGGGCAGCTGCGCCATCGCCATGCGGTCGGCGGAATCCTTGAAGCGCCGCGCATTGGCGTCGGGACGGAACAGGTTCACGCCGCCATCGTCGCGCTTGTAGGCCTTGAGGCCCTCGAAGATTTCCTGGGCGTAGTGCAGCACCGCGCCGGCCGGATCCATCTGGAAATTGGCGCGTGCCTCGATCTTCGCCTCGTACCAGCCGCCCTTGGCCTGGTTGTAGCGCACGATCGCCATGTGATCGGTGAAGACTCGTCCGAAGCCGGGGTCCACCAGCTTGGCCACGCGGTCCTTCTCGGACGTCGGATTGGATGCGGGCTGGATGTCGAATTTCATGCTCATGTCCTTGCCTCCCGCTTGCCGGTGGCGGCGCCGTTCTGGCGCCGGCCTGCCCTTTTCGGGCCCGGCTGGCTTGATTGGTTTTAGGCCGGACCGCCGCCAGCCTTGTTACGGCCGGTTTCCGTGGCCAGCATATCGCCGAGGACATGCTTTTGCGGAAGGCGGAAGTCCAGTATGTTTTGCCGAAACGCCGCTCGACAATCGCACGGTAGATCTGATCCGGCCGTCGTCGCCTGTCCGGCTCTCTCCAGCCGCCCTGCTTCGATGCCACCCGCGCGAAACGATCTAAAATTTCGTGCTGGTCAATCGTTTTGTAACATTGAACCCAAGATACGTCAATATGCCTGACATAAATTTCGCGACTTCCTCTCACGACGCCGCCGAGCCCAAGCCGGCCGCAGACGACGGAGGCAATTTGCGCTGGGATATCATCGAGCTACTGTTCTTCGCCTATCGCGACTTCGTCGGCGATCCCGACCAGGAGCTGGAGGCTTTCGGCTTCGGCCGCGCCCACCACCGGGTCATGCACTTCGTCTACCGCTATCCCGGCCTCAAGGTCGCCGATCTGCTCGACGTCCTGCGCATCACCAAGCAATCGCTCGGCCGCGTGCTCAAGCAGCTGCTGGACGAGGGCTACATCGTACAGAAGACCGGCGACAATGACCGCCGCCAGCGCCTGCTCTACGCGACGCCGAAGGGCGAGGCGCTGGTGCAGAAGCTCGCCGGTCTGCAGACCACGCGGATCACCAAGGCGCTCGCCGAAATGGGTCCGCAGGATGCGGAAACCGTCAAGCGCTTCCTGCGCGCGATGATTGATCGCGACGATCCGGACAAGGTGCTCGAGACGATCTTCGCTTCCGTCAACCACGACGCCAAGGAGTGACCGTGACGCTCGCTGCCACTCTCGCCCGCCCGCCAGCGCGTCCGGCCGATGACGCGCCGCATCTGCTGCTCGTCGACGACGACCGCCGCATCCGCGATCTGCTCTCGCGCTTCCTCGCCGCCGAGGGCTACCGCGTCACCACCGCCGCGAGCGCCGGCGATGCACGCTCGAAACTGCTGGGCCTGCATTTCGACCTCTTGATCCTCGACGTGATGATGCCCGGCGAGACCGGCTTCGATCTCGCCCGCTTCATCCGGACATCCTCCTCCGTGCCGATCGTGATGCTGACGGCACGACACGAGGCGGAAGCGCGCATCGAGGGCCTGCAGATCGGCGCCGACGACTACGTGGCGAAACCGTTCGAGCCGCGCGAGCTGGCGCTGCGCATCAACAACATCCTCAAGCGCGCCGCGCCGCCGCCGCAGGCCACGGCGGTGGAGAAGATCGCGTTCGGTCCCTACGTCTATCATCTCGATCGCGGTGAACTGCGCCAGGGCGAGGAGGTCATCCACCTCACCGACCGCGAGCGCGAGATGCTGCGCATCCTCTCGGAGACGCCGGGCGAGACCGTGCCGCGCAGTGCGCTGACCGGCAACGGCAGCGTCAACGAGCGCGCCGTCGACGTGCAGATCAACCGCCTCAGGCGCAAGATCGAGACAGACCCCGCCAATCCGCTGTTCCTCCAGGCGGTGCGCGGCATCGGCTACCGGCTGGTAGCCTCGCCATAAATCAGTGAAGCGCGACCGATGAGCACGATCGATACCGGCCTGACGCTGCTCCGAAGCGCCGCCGGCCGCGTCTCCGCCGTCAACGGCTGGATGGGCAACGCGTTCAAGGGGTGGATGCCGACCGGCCTCTACGCCCGCGCGCTGCTCATCATGATTGTGCCGATGGTGGTGCTGCAATCGGTCGTGGCCTTCGTGTTCATGGAGCGGCACTGGAATACGGTGACGCGCCGACTGTCGGCCGCCGTGGTGCAGGACATCGCCGCGCTGATCGACGTCTACAAGGGGTATCCGCAAGACCGGGATCGCGAGCAGATCCGCCGCATCGCCCAGCAGCGCCTCGGCCTCGTCGTCGATTTCCTGCCCGCCGGCGACATGCCGCCGCCGGGACCAAAGCCGTTCTTCTCGCTACTCGACCAGACGCTGTCGGTGCAGCTCGGCCGCCAGATCGGGCGCTCGTTCTGGATTGACACGGTCGGCCGCTCCAATCTCGTCGAGATCCGCATCCAGCTCGACGATGCCGTGATGCGCGTGTTCGCGCAGCGCAGCGCCGCCTATGCCTCCAACTCGGAGATATTCCTGTTCTGGATGGTCGGCACCTCCTCGATCCTGCTGATCGTGGCCGTGCTGTTCCTGCGCAACCAGATCAAGCCGATCCTGCGTCTTGCCGACGCCGCCGAAAGCTTCGGCAAGGGCCGCGAAGCGCCGAACTTCCGCCCCAGGGGCGCGCGCGAGGTGCGGCGCGCGGCGGTCGCCTTCCTCGAGATGAAATCGCGCATCGAGCGCACCATGGAGCAGCGCACCGCGATGCTCGCCGGCGTCAGTCACGATCTGCGCACCATCCTGACCCGCTTCAAGCTGGAGCTGGCGCTGATCGGCGACAGCCCCGAGCTCGAGGGCATGCGCAAGGACGTCGACGAAATGTCGATGATGCTGGAGGATTACCTCGCCTTCGCCCGCGGCGATTCCGGCGAGCAGTCGCAGCCGACCGACATGGCGCAGGCGCTCGAGGAGCTGCGCGGCGACGCCGAGCGCCACGGTCACACCGCGACCGTCGCCTTCCACGGCCTGCCCGTCGTGACGGTGAAGCCGGCCTCGTTCAAACGCTGCCTCGCCAATCTCGTCACCAACGCGGCGCGCTACGGCAAGGCCATCGCCATCACCGGCCAGCGCGATCACCGTTATTTGACCGTGACGATCGACGACGACGGCCCCGGCATTCCCGCGCATTTGCGCGAAGAAGTGTTCAAGCCGTTCCTGCGGCTCGACAACGCCCGCAACCAGGATGAAGGCGGCACGGGCCTTGGCCTTGCCATCGCCCGCGACATCGCCCGCTCGCATGGCGGCGACATCACCCTCGGCGACAGTCCGATGGGGGGATTGAGGGCCAGCGTGCGGATACCGGTGTAGCTGCAGCCTCACCTCTCCCCGTAAGAACGGGGCGAGGGAGCGCACCGGTTTCGGGGCAACGCTTACCTACTTCGGCAGCAGCGCCTTCAGCTTATCCATGTCGCGCACGTTCATCTTGAAGCCGCCGGGCATCACGATGTCGCCGGGCTTCTGGTCCGGTTTGCAGGCCCCAAGCCATTTGGCTTGCAGCGTCATGGTGGTATCGCGTCCCGCAGCGCCGGCGACACCGCCTTGTGCGTGCGAGGAGGTCTTCACCGTATAGGCCGAGTTGAAATCGCCCGTGATCTCGGCATGCGAGGTCGTGCTGACGCCGGCGACGCTGCACTCGGAATCGCTGACATAGCCGGTCGCGGTCTTCTTGATCTCCTGCTTGGCGCAAATCTGCTTGGCCATCGGGGAGACGTTGTTGCTCATCTCCTTGTCGACGGTCTCGTCGGTGCAGTGCTGCATGGTCATCTCGGGCACGGGCGAGCCGCTCGTGACCAGCTTCATCTCCCAAAGACCGGCCTTGCGCACCGGCAGGTCGTCGGCAAAGGCACCGCCTGCCGAAACCACGAGGCAAAGGGCCGAGCCGAGCAAAGCGAGTTTGCGCGTCATGTGAAAAGGCTCCCGGCTGAGAGAGTGCGGCGTTACGACAGCGCCTCAGTAGAGCGTGCGGATCGGCTGGTCGGCGGCGCCATACGGCACCCAGCGGCAGGAGAACGAGATGTAACCGCCCTCATAGGCCTGCACCGCCAGGAATTTCACGACCTTGCCATAGCGCGCGCAGTGATCGACCGCGGCCTGCCGGGCGTCGACCTGGGTGGCCATCGAATAGGCGATGATGCCGCCGGTGTCGTTGCCCTTGAACGGCGGCACATAATCGGCGCGCGCCGACTGGCTCGCCATCAGACCCGAGACAACCAGGCTGGCGAGAAGACCCGCGGCCGCAATGATTCGCATTCCCGTCACTCCAATTGGCTGGTCTCCAGTTTACGGTGCCGGAAGGAAAGTGGAAAGAACCCAAGCCCTGCCAACCACGAAGTTGTGGTCAACTCCTGGCGAAGTGTTGCCGCGCTGCACTTGACCTCCCCCGGCCTTCGCGGCACCGTCCAACCTTCGCAAGACTTTAGCTGTCCGGATTGACCATGCGCGCCCCCCTCCTGAAATTGCTCCGCTATGCCGCTGTGCTCGGCCTCATGTTCGGAGCGATGTCGCTCGGTGAGGCCAGGGCCGCCAATCCGCTGGAGCTGAACTTCTGGCTGAGCGGACCGCGCTATGACGGCGCCGTCGCCGATTGCGACAGGGCGCTGCCGACCATCGCCACCCAGTTCTGGGAAAAGGAAAGCACGTTCTGGAATTCCTCGTTGAGGATCACCGGCTTCTCCGCCGTTCGCGAGACCGCATTCCGGCCCTGGCAGTCCGACAACATTCCGCGCCGCTATTGCACCGGCGAGGCCATGCTCAATGACGGCAAGGTGCGCAAGGTGCACTTCTCGATCATCGAGGATGGCGGCTTCGCCGGCTATGGCAACGGCGTCGAATGGTGCGTGGTCGGGCTCGACCGCAACTGGGCCTACAATCCGGCCTGCCGCGCCGCCAAGCCCTGATCGGGAAGCCCTGATTAGGAAGCCCTGATTGGTCGCTCGAGGCGCCGAACGGCGGCCGCCCGAATTTTGTTCTTGAAATGTTCCCATCGCCTGCTAGGCTTCCTCGCACAGTCTAGTTGAGGGGCGTCGCCATGTTTCATTCCAGATTGCATTTGTTTTCCCGTCTCGTGATCTCCCTGACCCTTGCCGCCGGACTGGCCTTGCTCGCCGGCAGCGCAAACGCCCAGGACAAGCGGCAGAACGCGCCCGGCGAATTCGACTTCTATGTGCTGTCGCTATCGTGGTCGCCCTCGTTCTGCGAGGAGGCGGCTGAGCGTGGCGGCCGCTCGCAGATCCAGTGCAGCGGTCGGCCCTACGCCTTCGTGGTGCATGGGCTGTGGCCGCAATATGAGAACGGCTTCCCGGAATATTGCCAGCGGCCCGCACCGCGCCTGAACCGCAGCATCGTCTCCTCGATGCTCGATTTGATGCCGGCGCCGGGCCTGATCTTTAACGAATGGGATAAGCACGGCACCTGCTCGGGCCTCGAGGGCCGCAGTTATTTCGAGACGATCCGCAAGGCGCGCGCTGCGATCAAGATCCCGACCGAATATCTCGATTTGCCGCAGGCCAAGTCCGTGGCGCCGGCGGAGGTCGAGGAAGCCTTCATCAAGGCCAATCCGGGACTGAGCAATGCCGCCGTCTCGGTCACCTGCAACCGGACGCGGCTGTCCGAGGTCCGTATCTGCCTCAGCAAGGACCTGCAATTCCGCGCTTGCGACGAGATCGAACGCCGCACCTGCCGCCGCGACCAGGTCACCATGCCGCCGATCAGGGGTGGATAGGCCGACTTCTCAGACCGTCATTCCGGGGCCGCGAAGCGCGAAGAATCCATTGTCCCGCATAGCCGGTGGCGAAATGGATTCCGGGCTCGGTGCTGCGCACCGCCCCGGAGAATGACGGCAGTTACTTTCATCGCGCGATGTCGTAACTCTCCGCCATGAATTACCGTCACGCCTTCCACGCCGGCAACTTCGCCGATGTCATCAAGCACATCGTGCTGGCGCGCATCATCACCTATCTGCAGGACAAGCCGGGGGCGTTCCGCGTCATCGACACCCATGCCGGCGCCGGCCTCTACGATCTCGACAGCGACGAGGCGCGCCGGGGCGGCGAATGGCTGACCGGCATCGCGCGGCTGATGCAGGCACGCCTGTCGAACGAGACCCTGGCGCTGGTACAACCCTATCTCGATGTCGTCCGCGCCTTCAATCCGAAGGGTGAGCTCAAAGCCTATCCGGGCTCGCCGTTGATTGCGCGCGGCCTGCTCCGGCCGCAAGACCGACTCGTCGCCTGCGAGCTCGAGCCGAAGGCGCGGAAAGCGCTGATCGCCGTGCTGCGCCGCGACGAACAGGCGCGCGTGGTCGACCTCGACGGCTGGGTGGCGCTGCCGGCCTTCGTGCCGCCGAAGGAGCGGCGCGGCCTCGTGCTGATCGATCCGCCCTTCGAGGCCAAGGACGAGTTCGAGCGGCTGGGCGAAGCCTTCTCCACCGCCTTCGCGAAATGGCCGACCGGCATCTACGTCATTTGGTATCCCGCCAAGAACCGGCGCGCCACCGACACACTGGTCCAAACGGTGGCGCGGCTCGCAGCTGCAGCAAAGCCGCCGGGAAATTGTCTGCGCCTCGAGTTCAGCGTCGCGCCTCAGCTCGATGGCGGGGCTCTCGCCTCCACCGGGCTCCTGATCGTCAATCCGCCCTACACGCTGCAGGGCGAGCTCAAGACGATCCTGCCCGAGCTGGAAATGCCGCTCGGCCAAGGTGGTGCTGCCAGATTCCGATTGGAGGTGCCCAAGCCCTAGAGCCAAGAAGCCGTAACACTCCGGCATTCTTGGGAAAAATATGCAGGAGCGGTAGTCAATCTGCAGAGAACCGTATTATGCTGTTTCCGTGACTGGCTTTACGTTCCGCTTCCGCGAATGGTTGCGGCGGAGTGAAGGCCTAAGAAAGATCCGGCCGGACCGCCAGCGGTCCGCCCAAGGATGGCCAGCTCCCGGGCTTCGTAACGCCCGGTCATGCCGTGACGTGAGTCTGCGTCGCGGCGGAGGAGCAATGAGGGGGAGTTTCCCGATGGCCATGACGGGAACGGTCAAGTTTTTCAACGGCGAACGCGGCTACGGTTTCATCAAGCCTGACGACGGCGGCCGCGACGTATTCGTACATATTACTGCTGTGGAGCGAGCCGGACTGAAGGACCTTGCGGAAGGACAGCGTATTACTTTCGAAGTCGAACCCGACAAGAAGGGGAAGGGACCGAAGGCGGTCAATCTGGTCATCCTGTCCTAGCGGGCCTGACGCACAACATTCGGCGCAATACTTGGCGCAAAGAATACCTGGCGCAAAAAATTCCCGGCCGCGAGCGGCCGGGAGGTTGTGGTCCGGTATTTTCTTCTTCAGCTATCAGAAACGATAGTTCACGCCTGCGCGCACAACGCTGGCGCTATAGCCGTTTGACACCCCTGTAATTGCGAACTGTGTCGTCGACAGATCGATGTAGAGATATTCCAGCTTGGCGCTCCAGTTGGGGGCCAGACCGACTTCCGCACCGGCGCCGATGGTCCAGCCGGCGGTGGTGTGCGATTCCGTCCAGCCGAAGGTCTGCGCACGCAGCTCGCCGAAGGCGAGGCCGGCGGTGCCATAGAACAGCACGTTGCTGAAGGCATAGCCGGCGCGGCCGCGCAGGGTGCCGAACCACGGATTGGAGAATTTCCACGGTGCGAAGGTATCGTCGGCACCGGCGGCCTGGATGTCGCCCTCGACGCCGAACACAAACGGGCCATTCTGGAAGTTGTAACCGGCCTGCACGCCGCCGACGAAGCCCGACGGCTTCGAGGGGTTGTTGTCCACCGAGCCCCATTCATAGCCAATGTTGCCGCCGAGATAGGGGCCTGCCCAGCTATACGCGTTGAGCGGCTGGTTGACGGTATAGGGCGCGCGCTGACCGTAATTCATGTCGGCGGCCTCCGCCGAAGCTGTCCAGCCGGCGGCAACCAACGCGGCTGCGCCCACAACGAGCCTCTTCATCACACACTCCAACGCAACTGCCGTCACCGGTGCGGCGCCCGCGCCGCCGCGCCAGGCAAACCGCATGGTTACGGAACCACGACCTTTTCGCGTAAGATTTATCGAGAGTTTTAAGTTAAAGGGCTGTTAAGCCGGGTTACCGCGCTGTTAACAGGCTTAAGCAAGCGTTACCGGGAACTGCGCCGCCATCCTGTGCGTGCCGCACGGCCGGAACTTCAAATCGGCACCCCCAGCGCCTAAATTCGCTCCATGGTTCACGATTCCACCGACAATCCGGACGACCGCGCGCCCAAACCCGTGCGTGGCACCGCGCCGGACGTCCCAGCCGAGACGCCTCCGGATCTCGATCCCGCCACCAGCGGCGGCGATGACGAGGACGATGCGCGGCTGCCCGATATCCTGGAAGAGAGCGGCGCCGTCGGCGAAGGCCCGCTGGCGTCCGGCCATGAGGCGATCGAGCGCGCGGTCCGGCTCGCCCCGACCTCGCCCGGCGTCTATCGCATGCTCAATGCGAATGCCGACGTGCTCTATGTCGGCAAGGCCAAGAACGTCAAAAAGCGCCTCTCCAACTATGCCCGCCAGAATGCGCCACAGCCGGCCCGCATCCTGCGCATGATCGCGGCCACGGTGACCGTGGAGATCGTCTCGACCAACACCGAGACCGAGGCGTTGCTGCTGGAAGCCAACCTCATCAAGCAGCTGCGGCCGCGCTTCAACGTGCAGCTGCGCGACGACAAATCGTTTCCCTACATCCTGATCACCGGTGACCATTGGGCGCCGCAGATCCTGAAACATCGCGGCGCGCAGAGCCGGCCCGGGCGCTATTTCGGTCCGTTCGCCTCCGCCGGCGCGGTCAACCGCACCATCACGGCGCTGCAGCGCGCCTTCCTGATCCGCTCCTGCACGGATTCCTTCTTCGAGAGCCGCAGCCGGCCCTGCCTGCTCTACCAGATCCGCCGCTGCGCCGGCCCCTGCACCCGCGAGATCGACTTTCCCGGCTATACGACCCTGGTGCGCGAGGCGAGCGACTTCCTGTCCGGCAAGAGCCATGCGGTGAAGCAGGAGCTTGCGGGCGAGATGGAGAAGGCGTCCGGTGAGCTCGAGTTCGAGCGCGCCGCACTCTACCGTGACCGCCTCGCCGCTTTGTCGGCGATCCAGTCGCAGCAGGGCATCAATCCGCGCACCGTCGAGGAAGCCGACGTGTTCGCCATCCATCAGGAGGGCGGCTTCTCCTGCGTCGAGGTGTTCTTCTTCCGCACCGGCCAGAACTGGGGCAACCGGGCCTATTTTCCGCGCGCGGAGAAGACGTACACCCCCGAAGAGGTGCTCGGCTCCTTCCTCGCCCAGTTCTACGACGACAAGCCGCCGCCGAGGAACATCCTGCTCTCGCACGAGATCGAGGAGAGCGAGCTGCTCGCCAATGCGCTCTCGATCAAGGCCGGCCACAAGATCGAGGTCGCCGCGCCCAAGCGCGGCGAGAAGAAGGAACTCGTCGCCCACGCGCTGACCAATGCGCGCGAGGCCCTCGGCCGCAAGCTCGCGGACACCGCCACGCAAAGCCGCCTGCTCGACGCCATCGCCACGACGCTGAGCCTGCCGCATTCGCCCAAGCGCATCGAGGTCTACGACAACAGCCACATCCAGGGCACCAATGCGGTCGGCGCCATGATCGTCGCCGGCCCCGACGGTTTCGTGAAGAACCAGTACCGCAAGTTCAACATCAAGTCGGAAGGGATCACGCCGGGCGACGACTTCGCCATGATGCGCGAGGTGCTGGAGCGGCGCTTCAAGCGCCTGATCAATCCGCCCGAGGAAGGGGCGGCCAAAGCCAAGGACGACGATTTCCCGCAATGGCCCGATCTCGTCATCATCGACGGCGGCCGCGGCCAGCTCAACGCCGTGCGCGAGATCTTTGCAAATCTCGGCCTGACCCAGGTGTCGCTGATGTCGGTCGCCAAGGGACCGGACCGGGATGCCGGCCGCGAGACCCTGTTCATGCCGGAGCGTGAGGCGATCAAGCTGGAGCCGCGCGATCCCGTGCTCTATTTCATCCAGCGGCTGCGCGACGAGGCCCACCGCTTCGTCATCGGCTCCCACCGCAAGCTGCGCAAGAAGGATATCCGCGAGGCTGGTTTGCAGGAAATTCCGGGCATCGGCCCGTCACGCAAACGTGCCTTGCTGCATCATTTCGGAACCCTGAAGGAGATCGAACGGGCCTCGATCGCCGATCTCGGCAAGGTTCCGGGGGTCAGTGCCGAGAGCGCGCGCAGGATTTTCGAGTATTTCCATCCCCAGCCGGGATGAATTAAAGGGGGACCGCAGTCATATGATCGTCGTGTCCGCACCTCATTTGGTGCGCGGGACGGTTGACGTTCAGGCAGCAGCGGTATTGGTAGGACGGATGAACATCGCCACCACACGAGGGACGACCAGCCGCGCGATGTCCCTCCCCAACATCCTGACCTATGGCCGGATCGCCGCGATCCCGGTTGTCGTCGGATGCATCTATGCGCAGTCGATTCTGGATCAGCCGCTCTGGCTGCGTTGGGTGGCGGTGGCCCTCTTCATCGCGGCCGCGGTCACCGATTACCTCGACGGCTATTACGCGCGGATCTGGAATCAGCAATCGGCGTTCGGCCGGATGCTCGACCCGATCGCCGACAAGCTGCTGGTCGCCTCGTGCCTGCTGATGCTGGCCGCCGACGGCATCATCCACGGCTGGTCGCTCTGGGCCGCCATCGTCATCCTGTGCCGCGAGATCCTGGTCTCGGGCCTGCGCGAATACCTCGCCGCGCTCAGGGTCAGCGTGCCCGTGACCAAGCTTGCGAAGTGGAAGACCACGGTCCAGCTGGTCGCCATCGGCTTCCTGCTCGCGGGACCTGCCGGCGACGAGGTGGTGCCCGTCGTCTCGATGATTGGCCTCGCGCTGCTGTGGGCCTCGGCGATCGTGACTATCTACACCGGCTACGATTATTTCCGCGCCGGCATCCATCACCTCATCAAGGAGGACGAGGGATGAAGGTGAAATATTTCGCCTGGGTGCGCGAGCGCGTCGGCAAGGCGGAGGAGACCATCGAGCCGCCGGCGACCGTGCGCACCGTCGAGGAGCTGATCGCCTGGCTGTCCGGCCAGAGCGAGGCCTATGCCTACGCATTCGAGAAGCCGAAGGTGATCCGCACCGCGATCGACCATGCCCATGTCAAATCGGATGCCGCGATCGCGGGCGCCCGCGAGATCGCGTTCTTCCCGCCGATGACCGGCGGTTAGGCCATGTCTTCCCCTGTCGCCAGCTGCCCCGTCACCATCCGTATTCAAGAAGACGATTTCGACATCGCGCGCGAGATCGCGGTCCTGACCAAGAGCCGGACCGACATCGGCGCGGTCGTGAGCTTCTCCGGCATCTGCCGCGCGGACGATGACAGCGCCAAGGTCGCCGCGCTCACGCTCGAGCACTATCCTGGCATGGCCGAGGAAGAGATCAGGCGTCATGCCGACGAGGCGACCTCGCGCTGGCCGCTGAACGGCGTCACCGTGATCCATCGCGTCGGCCGCTTCATGCCGGGCCAGAACATCGTGCTGGTGCTGACCGCCTCGCAGCACCGCCAGGCCGCATTCCATGCCGCCGAGTTCCTGATGGACTACCTCAAGACCAGTGCCCCGTTCTGGAAGAAGGAAGAGAGCGAAGCCGGCACCGGCTGGGTCGAGGCCCACGCCGGTGACGACGAGGCCGCCGCGCGCTGGACCCGATCCTGATGGCAAAAGCATCCAAAAAGACCGTCGGCGGCCGCGCCGCGCCCAAGCTCGCCAAAGTCGGCCCGGGCGATCTTCTCACGCTGCTCGATTTCGTCCGCTACGGGGTGAGCCGCTTTGTCGAAGCCGAGCTCGCCTTTGCGCACGGGACGACCGATCCGATTGCCGAAGCAGCCTTCCTGGTGAGCGAAGCGCTGCATCTCAATCCCGAGCAGTTCGAGATTTTTGCCAACGCACGGGTCACGGCGGCGGAGGGCAAGACCATCCTCGACCTCGTCCATCAACGCGTCACCACGCGCAAGCCGGCCGCCTATCTGGTCAACAAGATCTACATGCGCGGCCTGCCCTTCTATGTCGACGAGCGCGTCATCGTTCCACGCTCCTTCATCGGCGAGCTCCTGGAGTCGCATTTCGGCGGCGAAGGCAATGCTGGAGCGCTGATCGACGACCCTACGGGCGTCGAGCGCGTGCTCGATCTCTGCACGGGATCGGGATGCCTCGCCATCCTCGCCGCGCATCATTTCCCGAACGCCGCCGTCGATGCCGTCGACATCTCCAAGGGCGCGTTCGAGGTCGCCACGCGCAATGTCGGCGAATACGGGCTCGAGGACCGGATCAGCCTGTATCGCGGCGATCTGTTCGCCCCGCTCGGCGATGCGCGTTACGACCTGATCATCACCAACCCGCCCTATGTCGACGCAGAAGGCATGGCCGCACTGCCGCCTGAGTGCCGGGCCGAACCCAAGCTCGCGTTCGACGGCGGCGCCGACGGCCTCGACGTGGTCCGCCGCATCCTGGCTGAGGCGCCCGATCACCTCACCCCGGACGGCGGACTGATCTGCGAGATCGGCCGCGGCCGGGAATTGGTCGACGAGGCCTTTCCGGAACTGCCGCTGCTCTGGCTCGACACCGAGGACTCCGAGGGCGAGGTGTTCTGGATCGCGGCCGCCGATCTCGCCTGATTCACCAAACGGACGGAGCTCCGTCGGAACAAGTCAAATTCCGCCACGTTCATCCCCCGAACGAATTTTCTCGCTCTCGGAGGATGTCCGCATGCTCGCGCCATCGGGCGAATTGCTGCGCGCCGGCATGGCGCTGAAACTCAACCACCTCAAGCGCGCCGCGCAATCCTATTTGCGTGACCGCACCAGCCAGGCCACCGGGCGCGCGACGTCCTACGCGGTCGCGGCCGGTCTGTTCGCGGTGGCCGGGCTGTTCGTGATCGCGACCTTCTTCGTCGGCCTGATCGCCCTCTACCGCTGGGTTGCAATCACCTACGGACAATTCTGGGGCTTTGGTGCCGTCGCCGCCGTGCTGCTGGTGCTCGCCGCGGTTTGCGCCGGCGTCGCCATGGCGATGATGAAGCGGCCGACCAAGCAGATCGTACCGCTCGCCAGCCGGATGCGCGTTGCGATCGCCTCCCCTCGGATTCCGCGCGGAACGGTCAAGCAGGCGGTGAAGGAGGTCGCGACGACGATTCCCCTGGTGCCGCTCGCGCCGGGCGAGCGCGGCCATGGCAGAAGGGCCTCACCCGTTCGCACCAACCGGCCCGTGCAGCTTGGCCTGATGCTCGCGGCGATTGGGCTGGCGGGGTTTACGGCGGCGCGCCGCAGACGTCACGGTCAAAGATTGGACGCTTGAATGCTGCTGCGGCGCTCCGAACAGCTCGACTCCTGGCTGCTGGTGGCGGCGACGGCCGTCTTCGTGCTGACGGCGGAGCGCTACTTTCAGGACAGGGACCTGGTCCCATCGGGGCCGCCGCAAGACCATCGCAAAGGCGAGGCGAATTCTCCGGAGACGCACCCCGCGCGCGCGGCCGTGCAGCCCGGCCATGGCCGCCGCGCCAAGAGCCCGCTTGAGATCCCCTGGAAGGGCTGGAAGGATATCTTCTGGCGGACCTATCAGCGCATCGACGAGGATCGCCTTCTGGCGACAGCGGGCGGCGTCGTGTTCTTTGGGCTGCTCGCGATCTTTCCGGCGGTTACGGCGCTGGTTTCCTCCTACGGCCTGTTCGCCGATCCTAAGACGATCAGCGCCAATTTGCAGATGCTCGCGACGATGCTCCCTGAGGGCTCGTTCCAGATCGTCGAGGATCAGGTGGCGCGCGTGGTCTCGCATGGCAGTACCACACTCGGTGCGACGTTCCTGTTCGGCCTTGTGCTGGCGATCTGGAGCGCCAATGCGGGCGTCAAGGCGATCTTCGATGCACTCAACGTCGCTTATGAGGAGCGCGAGAAGCGCAGCTTCATCAAGCTTAATATGGTATCTCTGGCCTTCACGGTCGGCGGCATCGTGGCGCTGCTGGTGATGGTGGGGCTCGTCGTTGCCTTCCCGCTGGCGCTCAATCATCTCGGCATGGCGCCCGAAAGCAAGCTGATCGTGGCGCTGGCACGATGGCCGCTCATGTTCCTCGTCCTGCTGGTGGCGCTTGCCATCCTCTACCGCTTCGCGCCCAGCCGCGATGCGCCGCGCTGGCAATGGCTCAGCCTCGGCGCGGTGATTGCCGCCATTCTCTGGATCGCCGGCTCGGCGCTGCTCTCCTGGTACCTCTCCGAGTTTGCCAACTACAATGCGACCTACGGCTCCCTCGGCGCCGCAATCGGCCTGATGACCTGGATGTGGATGTCGGCGATCGTCATCATGTTCGGCGCCGAGCTGAATTCGGAGATCGAACGGCAGACGCTGAAGGACACGACCGAAGGGCCATCCAAGCCGCTCGGCACCCGCGACGCCGTCTCGGCCGACACGGTCGGAGCCGCCGCGCCAGCCTGACCGCGCCCGGGAACGGGCTGCTATCCCCTCGAATCAACAATGATGCTAAGCTCATACGGCCTAGGGGGAGCATGAGGCGTGACGGGTTCGCACAGTGACCCGTGTTTTCCCGGGTGAGGCAGTCAGCTCTTTGAGGCGTAACGCGCGGCATGATTCGCATTTCGACGATCTTCATCGCCATCTGCATGGTACTGGTCGCGGCCTCGCTCGGGCTTGTGCTCTACGCCGTCGCCGGCATCAGCGGAACCGAATCCGCGATCGTGGCCCTGACCGCGCTGACCTTCCTGATCCTCTACAACGCGGTGTCGATGCGGCTGCGCGACCGCAGCGACGTCGGCGGCCAGATCGCCGATTTGTCGCGCGGCACCGCCGATCTGGCCCGCCAGGTGGCGGAGTTCGGCCGCCGGTTAGCCGCGATCGAGGGACGCATCGCCTCGTCCAATTCGACCAACTCCGACCGCATCCAGTCGGTGGTCGGCGAGATCAACGAGCTCGGCGGATTGGTCAGGCAGCTCGCCACCACCGTATCGACCCACGAGGATCTGTTGGCCGGCCATGCGCCAGCGCCGGCTCCCGTTCCCGCTCCGATCGCCAGGCTGGAGCCGGAGGCGCCGATCGACCTGATTGCGCCGTTCGAGGAGCGGCCGGCGGCCCCTCCCCCGTTGCCCGCACCGCCGTCACGACCGGCACCGGCGATCCAGAGCCAGGCCGCCAATCCGGTTCCGGCAGTCACCGGGCGCAACCAGACCCAGCTGCTGGCGACGCTGCGCAACGCGATCGACGAAAACCGCATCGACATCTTCCTGCAGCCGATGGTGACGCTGCCGCAACGCAAGGTGCGGTTCTACGAGGCGGTGACGCGCCTGCGTGACGAGCGCGACCAGCTGATCGCCGCCGAGGAGTTCATCAGCATCGCGGAAGCGTCCGGGCTGATCGGTCGCATCGACAACATGGTGATGCTGCGCTGTGTGCAGGTGCTGCGGCGCCTGATGGTGCGCAACAAGGACGTCGGCGTGTTCTGCAACGTCGCGGCCTCCACGCTCGGTAATTCCACCACCTTCGCGCAATGCCTCGACTTCCTCGAAGCCAACCGGGCGCTGGCGCCCTCGCTGGTGCTGGAGTTCAAGCAATCGACCTTCCGCAGTCTCGGCCCGGCCGAGACCGAGAATCTCGCGGCGCTCGCTCAGCGCGGCTTCCGTTTCTCGATCGACCATGTCACCGATTTGCGCATCGAGCCGCGCGAGCTGGCCGACCGCGGGGTGCGCTTCATCAAGGTGCCGGCCACGCTGCTGCTCGACCCCAGGCAGGCCTCGGCCTCGGACATCCATCCCTCCGACCTCTCCGACCTGCTCGGCCGCTTCGGCATCGACCTGATCGCGGAGCGGATCGAAGGCGAGCGCGCGGTCGTGGACCTGCTCGACTATGACGTGCGGTTCGGCCAGGGGTTCCTGTTCGCGCCGCCCCGGCCATTGCGGCCTGAGGGGGCATCTGCTACCGGCGGGGCCTCGCCGAACCAGGCGCAGGACATTCAGGGATCCAATGGCTCCGCTCCCCCCAGCCAAGGTACGAAATCTGGCGCGACACCTGGCGCAACGTCAACCGCTCCTCCGGCGCAACGCATCACCGGCAACGCGGCGCTCGCGCGCCGCATCTGATCGGCGCTGCGCATCATGACCACGCTGCATTTCGCCGAAAGCCTGCGCGAGCTCGTGGGCGGTGTCGATGTCGTGCTCAGCGACATCTGGGGCGTGGTCCATAACGGTCTCGAATCCTTCCCCGAGGCCTGCGAGGCGCTGCACACTTATCGCAGCCGCGGGGGTACGGTGATCCTGATCACCAACGCACCGCGCCCGGCCGATAGCGTGCAGCGGCAATTGCGCAAGCTCGGCGTCGCCGACGAGACCTATGACGCGATCGTGTCTTCGGGCGACCTGACCCGGCTCTATGTCGCCGAGCATCCCGGCCGCAAGATGTTCTGGCTCGGCCCCGAGCGCGACAACTCGATCTATCGCGGCCTCGATGCGAAAACCGCGCCGCTGGAGGAAGCCGACTACATTGTCTGCACCGGCCTCTATGACGACGAGACCGAAACGGCGGAAGACTATCGCGGCATGATGCTGAAGGCGCGCGAGCGCAAGCTGACGCTGGTCTGCGCCAACCCCGACATCGTGGTGGAACGCGGCGACCGGCTGATCTATTGCGCCGGCGCCATCGCGGAGCTCTATCGCGAGCTCGGCGGCGAGGTGATCTTCTACGGCAAGCCGCACCGTCCGATCTACGAGCGCGCGATGGCACTCGCCGGCGAACGCCAGGGCCACCCGATCGACCGGAAGAAAGTGCTGGCGATCGGCGATTCCGTCCGCACCGACTTAACCGGCGCGCGCGAATTCGGCATCGACTGCCTGTTCGTGACCCGCGGCATCCATGCCGAGGAGTTCGAGGGTCTCGACCAGCTCGACCCGGCATCGGTGATGGAATTGTTCGGCCACCCGCCGAAGGCGCTGATGCGCGAACTGAAGTGGTGATTTTCTAGCTCCGTCATTCCGGGGCAGTGCGCAGCACTGAACCCGGAATCTCGAGGTTCTCAGGTGCAATCGCGCACCATAGTTCGCCCCTTCGGGCGCCCCGGAACGACGGTAACGCCAAATGCCCGGGACAAGCCCGGGCATGACGATCTCTTTTGAAAGCTGTGTTTGGATCAGGCGGCGCTTTACGCGCTCGCCATGTCCGGGAAGACCGCCTCGATCTTGGTCTTCAGCGTCGCCGCGTTGAACGGCTTGACGATGTAGTTGTTCACGCCGGCCTTCTTGGCTGCGATCACGTTCTCGGTCTTGGATTCCGCGGTGATCATGATGAAGGGCGTGGTGGCGAGGTTCGGATCCGCGCGCACTTCGCGCAGCAGGTCGTAACCCGTCATCGGCTCCATGTTCCAGTCGGAGATCACGAGCCCGTATTTCTTGCCGCGCATCTTGTTCAGTGCTGCCGAACCGTCGCTGGCATCATCAATGTTCTCGAAGCCAAGCTGCTTCAGCAGATTCCTGATGATACGGATCATGGTGCTGTAGTCATCCACCACCAGAACCGGCATCGACAAATCAACCGCCATCTCGACTCCCCCAACACAAACGCAGGAATATTACGATCGGACCTGCCCAAGCCGGAGCCCGGCAGTTCCACGCTCAAGGACTAGCACCAAGGCGTTAAACAGCGCGTTAATTGGGGACGCCTCCCAAGAACTGAAATCGCGTTCGATGCGGCCGCCCCCTCCCGCTTGACTTCATCCGGCCGGTCGCGCCACGGTCCCGGCCGGTCCTGCCGGTTTGAGAATTCCCCTGATGGCTCCGCATTTTACCATTATCCGCGACACCACGCCGGTCTCCGCTATTCCAAGGGGTGCCGTGGTTGCCATGGGCAATTTCGACGGGGTTCATCTCGGCCACCGCGCCGTGATCGCCGCAGCCCTGGAAATGGGCCGGGCGCAGGGCCGCCCTGCGCTGGCATTGACCTTCGAGCCGCATCCGCGGCGGTTTTTCAGCCCCAACACCCCTCAATTCCGTCTGACGGACGAGCGGGCCAAGTTGCGGCTTCTGGCCGGCACCGGGCTTGCCGGCGCCGTGGTCATGACCTTCGACAAGGCCCGTGCCGGAACCAGCGCGCAAGATTTCATTCACCATGACCTGATCGGGCGGCTCGGCGTCAGCGGGATCGCGGTCGGCTATGACTTCCATTTCGGCAAAGGACGCGTCGGCTCGCCGAGCCTTCTGGTCAACGAAGCGCCCCGGCTCGGCATCGAGGTCGACGTGCAGCCCCATGTCGATATCGACGAGCGGCCGGTGTCCTCCAGCGCGATCCGGATCGCACTCGCCGAAGGCCAGCTGGACGAGGCCACCACCATGCTGAGCGCACCCTGGTTCGTCACTGGCGAGGTGATTCACGGCGAGAAGCGCGGCCGCGATCTCGGCTACCCCACCGCCAATATCCGCCTCGACGCCAATTGCGGACTGAAGCACGGCATCTATGCGGTGCGGGTCGGTCGCGGCAGTGAGCGGCTGGACGGGGTGGCGAGCTTCGGCCGCCGCCCGACCTTTGATAATGGCGCTCCCCTCCTCGAGATCTTCCTGTTCGACTTCAAGGGCGACCTCTACGGGCAGGCTCTGGACTGCGCCTTCGTCGGCTTCATTCGCGAGGAGCTGAAATTCGACAGTCTGGAGGCCTTGATCCGGCAGATGGACGACGATTCCGCCCGTGCCCGCGCCATCCTGGCGGCCGCCCCGGACGCGTTTCCGCGGCTCGGCACCATCGATTGAGCCCGAACCCGGCTTCCCCGAACCTTTGCGCTTCCCTTGGCCCCCTGCTATGGAGAGCCCATGTTTGCGCGGCGCATCATAGGGATTAGCGGCCCGGCTTCCGCCTGAGCCTGAGGGCTCGGCGCAAGACCGGGATTTTGTCGTTTCACCCCGCGATTCCGCATCGCCATCCGTTCCCGCGCCCTTCCGAGCCAGTCAGCCTCATGTCCGAAAAGCCGCAAAAGTCCCCAAAGTCTGAAGCCAAAGACTATTCGAAGACCCTGTTCCTGCCGCAGACCGAATTCCCGATGCGCGCCGGCCTGCCGCAGCGCGAGCCGGAGATCCTCAAGCGCTGGTACGAGATCGGCCTCTACGAGAGACTGCGCGAGAGCGCGAAGGGCCGCGCCAAGTTCGTGCTGCATGACGGCCCGCCCTATGCCAACGGCAACATCCATATCGGCACGGCGCTGAACAAGATCCTCAAGGATCTCGTCACCAAGAGCCAGCAGATGCTCGGCTTCGATTCCAACTACGTGCCAGGCTGGGACTGCCACGGCCTGCCGATCGAATGGAAGGTCGAGGAAGAGCACTATCGCAAGAAGGGCAAGCAGAAGCCCGATTTCCGCGACTCCACCGCGATGATCGACTTCCGCAAGGAGTGCCGCGCCTACGCCACGCATTGGCTCGGCGTGCAACGCGAGGAGTTCAAGCGCCTCGGCGTCATCGGCGATTGGGATCATCCCTACGCCACCATGAGCTATCCGGCCGAAGCCCAGATCGCGCGCGAGCTGATGAAGTTCGCCGCCAACGGCACGCTCTATCGCGGCTCCAAGCCGGTGATGTGGAGCGTGGTCGAGAAGACCGCATTGGCCGAAGCCGAGGTCGAGTACGAGGACCACACCTCCGATACGGTGTGGGTGAAATTCCCGGTTACGTCGCCCGCGCACGGCACTCTCGCCTCCGCAAGCGTCGTGATCTGGACCACCACGCCGTGGACCCTGCCGGGCAACCGCGCCATCTCGTTCTCGCCGAAGATCGCCTACGGCCTGTACAAGGTGACGGACGCGCCCGCCGACAATTGGACCAAGACGGGCGACCTCCTGATCCTCGCCGATGCGCTCGCTGAAGAGGTCTTCAAGCAGGCCCGCGTGACGGCCTTCGAGAAGGTGCGCGATATCCCCGGCGACACCATGGACGCGATCGAATGCGCCCATCCGCTGAAGGGCCTTGCCGGCGGCTACGACTTCATCGTGCCGCTATTGCCCGGCGACCACGTCACCGACGACACCGGCACCGGCTTCGTGCACACCGCGCCTGGCCATGGTCGCGAGGACTTCGATGCCTGGATGGCGCAGGCGCGCGATCTCGATGCACGCGGCATCACCACGGCAATCCCCTATACCGTCGACGAGAACGGCGCCTACACCGATCATGCGCCGGGCTTTGCCGGCAAGCGTGTCATCAACGACAAGGGCGAGAAGGGCGACGCCAACGAGGCCGTGATCAAGGCGCTCGTCGAAAGAGGCATGCTGCTGGCGCGCGGCCGGCTCAAGCACCAATATCCGCACTCCTGGCGCTCCAAGAAGCCGGTGATCTTCCGCAATACGCCGCAATGGTTCATCGCGATGGACAAGGACGTTGCGGCGAGCGGCAAGGCGAAGAGCGGCGACACGCTGCGGGCCCGCGCGCTGCACGCGATCTCGGTGACGCAATGGGTGCCGCCTTCAGGCGAAAACCGCATCAACGGCATGATCGAGGCGCGGCCCGATTGGGTGATCTCGCGCCAGCGCGCCTGGGGCGTGCCGATCGCCGTGTTCGTGCGCGAGAAGGGCGACGGCTCCGCCGAGATCCTCCAGGACGAGGCCGTCAATACCCGTATCGGCGATGCCTTCGAGCAGGAAGGCGCCGATGCCTGGTACGCGAAAGGCGCGCGCGAGCGCTTCCTGGGAGCGCGTGCCAATGAAGACTGGCAGAAGGTCGACGACATTCTCGACGTCTGGTTCGATTCCGGCTCGACGCACGCCTTCGTGCTCGAAGACCCCGTGCAGTTTCCCGGGCTCGCCGGCATCAAGCGCAAGGTCGACGGCGGCACCGACACGGTGATGTATCTGGAAGGCTCGGACCAGCATCGCGGCTGGTTCCACTCCTCGCTGCTGGAGAGCTGCGGCACGCGCGGTCGGGCTCCTTACGACATCGTGCTGACCCACGGCTTCACCCAGGCCGAGGACGGCCGCAAGATGTCGAAGTCACTCGGCAACACCATCGAGCCGCAGGCCGTCATCAAGGAATCCGGCGCCGACATCTTGAGGCTCTGGGTCGCGTCTTGCGACTACACCGACGACCAGCGCATCGGTCCCGAGATCCTGAAGAACACGGTCGAGACCTACCGCAAGCTGCGCAACACCGTGCGCTGGATGCTCGGCACGCTGCATCATTACAAGCCGACTGAGGCGGTCGCGCCCGCCGAGATGCCCGAGCTCGAACGGCTGATGCTGCACGAGCTCGCGATCCGCGCCGCCGCCATCGGCAAGGCCTATCAGGAGTTCGACTTCAAGTCGGTGGTCGCGATCCTGTCCGCTTTCCTGAACAGCGAACTCTCGGCGTTCTATTTCGACATCCGCAAGGACACGCTTTATTGCGATCCGCCGTCGTCGCCGACGCGCAAGGCGGCGCTGACGACGATCGACCTGTTGTGCGCCTCGGTCCTGAAATGGCTGGCGCCGATCCTCAGCTTCACCGCGGAGGAAGGCTGGCGCATGTATCGCCCCAACGCCGAACCGTCGGTGCATCTGACCCAGTTCCCGAACGATCTCGAAGCCTTGCGCGACGACAAGCTCGCCGCGAAATGGGAAGCGATCCGTAACGTCCGCCGTGTCGTCACGGGCGCGCTCGAGCTCGAACGCGCCGCCAAGAACATCGGCTCGTCGCTGGAAGCCTCGCCGGTGATCTATGTCGCCGACCGGGACATGCTGATGACGCTGTTCGACGTCGACCTCGCCGAAATCTGCATCACCTCGAACTACGAGGTGCGTGAGGGCGAGGCTCCCGCCGATGCATTCCGGCTCGATGCCGTGCCCGGTGTCGCGGTCGTGGTGGAGAAGGCGGTCGGCACCAAATGCGCCCGCTCCTGGAAGATCTCCCCGACGATCGGCGAAGACGCTGAATACCCCGACGTCACCCCGCGCGACGCACAAGCACTGCGCGAGTGGAAGGCGTTGGGCGTGAGCGTCTGATCGGCACCCCATGACCCCGCTCCGCGCCGGCATCCTCGCGGCCCTGGTCACGCTTGTGGCCGACCAGGCCTCGAAGCTCTGGCTGCTGAACGGGTTTGACCTCGCCCGTCGCGGCGTGGTGAAGGTGACGCCGTTCTTCGACCTGGTGCTGGCCTGGAACATCGGCATCAGCTTTGGCTGGCTCCAGAACGACAGCCAGGCCGCGCAGCTCGCGCTGATGGCGGTCAAGGCCGTCGCCGTGGTCGCGCTGGCGATCTGGATGGCCCGCTCGCACACCCAGCTGGCCACGGTCGCGCTGGGCCTGATCATCGGCGGTGCCATCGGCAACGGCATCGACCGCCTGGCCTACGGCGCGGTGGTCGATTTCGCCCTGCTCCACATCGAGATCGGCGGAAATACCTATAATTGGTATGTGTTTAACCTCGCCGACGTGGCCATCGTTGCTGGGGTGGCGGGGCTATTGTATGATTCCTTCCTGGGGGTACCCGCCGCAAAAGCGCCCTGATCCCGGCCGATACGGACCGGCAGGTGGAACCCGGCCTTTGCGAGGGTTTGCCGCGTGCGAGCGGCGATCTGACACAATATGGAACAGGTACAGTAATGCGCAGCTCGAAGACCAGCTTTTCGATGGTTCGAGACCCCCGATCGGGGCATTGGCAGGCGTTGAAATTGTCCGCCGTCGCGCTCGGCATCGGTCTCGTCATGTCGGTCGGCGCAGCGCGTGCCGGTGATGACGACGATGATGATGACGGGATGACCTTCGAAGAGAAGATCATCGACAATCTGATGTCCGGCATCGGCGCCAAGAGCATGGAAAAGCCCGGCATCGAATACCGCGAGCGCTCGCCGCTGGTGGTGCCGCCCAAGCTCGACCTGCCGCCTCCCGCGACCCAGGCCAAGGCCGCTCCGAACTGGCCCAAGGACCCCGAGGAGAAGCGCCGCAAGGAAGCCATCGCCGCGCGCAAGAAGGCAACCAAGGAAACGGAAAACTGGCAGGCCGCCCGACAGCTGACGCCTGCCGAGATGAAGGCCGGCCAGGTCGCCGCAGCCCCCCGGACAAGCAATGACCCGATCCAGCCGGGCACCAACGGCAATCCGTCACTCAGCCCCGCCGAACTCGGCTTCTCCGGCGGCCTGTGGAATATGATGAAGGGCGGCAACGCCACCGAAGAAAAGAAATTCACCGAGGAGCCGCCGCGCCAGTCGCTGGTCGAGCCGCCGCCGGGCTATCAGACGCCGTCTCCGAACTACTCCTATGGCGCCGGACCGGACAAGTCGCGGCGGACCTATTTCGACATCATGTCCGGCAAGGACAAGGAACAATAGCGTTCCTGTTCCACAGACCCGAAACCCCGCGCCGGCGCTTCATGTACGCCGGCCGAGGCGCATAAATTGCTGATCAGTAACTTGCCACCGCGTTGAGTTCTCTGCTTCGTGACGCGAAGCCTCAGCCTCACGGTGTAGCATGCCGTGCCGTCCGAGCCGGACATCCGGACCTCGGCCTTTCAAAAGGATCATGATGTCCTCTTACCGATCGGCTGCCTGCCTCCTTGCCGCGCTGCTTTCGACGAGCATCCTCTCGGCCGGCGCGGCCCTTGCCCAGACCACGGTAACATCGGCCCCGCCCGCCAGCTTCACGCTCAGCAACGGCATGCAGGTCGTGGTGATCCCCGACCACCGCACGCCCGTCGTCACCGAGATGATCTGGTACAAGGTCGGCTCGGCCGACGAGACGCCGGGCAAGTCCGGCCTCGCCCACTTCCTCGAGCACCTGATGTTCAAGGGCACCTCGAAGCATCCCGTCGGCGAATTCTCCCAGACCGTGCTTCGCGTCGGCGGCAACGAGAACGCCTCGACCTCGGTCGACTACACCAACTATTACCAGCGCGTGCCGAAAGAGCAGCTGCCGACCATGATGGAGTTCGAGGCCGACCGCATGACGGGCCTCATCCTGAAGGACGAGAACGTGCTGCCCGAGCGCGACGTCGTGCTCGAAGAGTACAATATGCGCGTCGCCAACAATCCGGACGCGCGGCTGAACGAGCAGATCATGGCCGCGCTCTATCTCAATCATCCCTACGGCCGTCCCGTGATCGGCTGGCATCAGGAGATCGAGAAGCTCGACCGCGAGGACGCACTCGCCTTCTACCGCCGCTTCTATGCGCCGAACAACGCGATCCTGGTGATCGCCGGCGACGTCGAGGCCGCCGACATACGCCCGCTGGTGGAGCGCAATTTCGGCTCCATCCCGGCGCAATCAGCGATTCCGGCGCGGCGCGTCCGTCCGCAGGAGCCGGAGCCCGCCGCGCCGCGCACCGTCACGCTGGCCGACCCGCGCGTAGAGCAGCCGAGCATGCGGCGCTATTATCTGGTGCCCTCGGCAACCACGGCCGCGGCCGGTGAAAGCGCGGCCCTCGACGTGCTGGCGCAGCTGATGGGCAGCGGCAGCAATTCCTATCTCTACCGCGCCCTCGTCGTCGACAAGCCGCTCGCGGTCTCCGCCAACGCCAGCTATTCGAGCATCTCACTCGACCCGACCCAGTTCGCGATCTCGGCCTCACCGAAACCCGGCGTCAGCTTTGCCGAGGTCGAGCAGGCGGTCGACGGCGTCATCGCCAACGTCGCGCAGAACCCGATCCGCGCCGAGGATCTGGAGCGGGTCAAGACCCAGCTGATCGCGGAGGCGATCTACGCCCAGGACAACCAGGCGGTGCTGGCACGCTGGTATGGCGGCGCGCTGACCACGGGCCTGTCGATCGAGGACATCAGGAGCTGGCCCGACCGCATCCGCGCGGTCACCGCCGAGCAGGTCCGCGCCGTTGCGCAGAAATGGCTCGAGAAGAAGCGCTCGGTGACGGGCTATCTGATCAAGGACACTGCCGCCACCAAGCGCGAGGAGAAGCGTTCGTGACCTATCCCTTCCTTCGACGCGCTGCATTCTCTTTTGCCACCGGCGCTGCGCTCGCGCTCGCTGCGGTCTCGCCGTCACAGGCGGCCGCAAAGATCCAGCACCTGATCTCGCCGGGCGGTATCGAAGCCTGGTTCGTGCAGGACGCAACCGTGCCGCTGATCGCCATGGAATATTCCTTTGCCGGCGGCTCGGCGCAGGATCCCAAGGACAAGCCGGGCGTCGCCAACCTGGTCGGCGACCTGCTCGACGAAGGCTCCGGCGATCTCGACTCCAAGACCTTCCACGAGCGGCTCGACCGCCGCGCCATCGAGCTCTCCTTCAGCGCCACCCGCGACACCTTCCGCGGCAGCCTGCGCATGTTGCGCGACAACAAGGACGAGGCTTTCGACCTGCTCAGGAGCGCGTTGACCTCGCCGCATTTCGACACCGCCGATGTCGAACGCATCCGCTCGCAGGTCGTCTCGGGCCTGCGCCGCGAGACCACCAATCCGACCTCGCTGGCGAGCCGCAAGTTCCTGGAGGTCGCCTTCGGCGATCATCCCTATGGCCGGCAGACCAACGGCAACCTCGACAGCGTGCCGACCATCACGGTCCCCGACATGAAAGACTATGTCGGCCGCGTGCTTGCAAAGGATGGGCTGAAGATCGCTGTCGTCGGCGACGTCGATCCGGCGACCCTCGGCAAGCTGCTCGACCATACATTCGGCAGCCTGCCCGCCAAGGCCAACCTCACGCCGGTTCCGGACGTCGAGGCCGCAAAGCCGCCGCAGCGCGCCTTCGTGACGCTCGACGTGCCGCAGACCGTGATCACCTTTGGTGGCCCAGGGGTGAAGCGCAGCGATCCGAACTTCATGGCGGCCTATGTCGTCAATCACATCCTCGGCGGCGGTGGCTTGTCCTCCAGGCTCTATCGCGAGGTCCGCGAGAAGCGAGGCCTCGCCTATTCGGTGTTCGAATCGCTGCTCTGGATGGAGCATTCGGCGGTGTTCATCGGCAATACCGGCACGCGCGCCGACCGCGCCGGCGACACCATCGACGCCATCGACAAGGAAGTGCGCCGGATCGCCGAGGAAGGCCCGACGCAGAAGGAGCTCGACGAGGCCAAGTCCTACCTCAAGGGCTCGCAGATGCTGGCGCTCGACACCTCCTCCAAGCTGGCGCAGGCGCTGCTGCAGTACCAGCAGGACAAGCTGCCGATCGACTATATCGAGAAGCGCAATGCCATTGTCGACGCCGTGACGCTGGACGACGCCAAGGCCGCCGCCAAGCGCCTTTGGGGCCAGGGTCTCCTGACCGTCGTCGTCGGCCGCGCCCCGCAGGCCGCGGCGCAGCCGTCCGCGGCTCCGGCGACGAAGTCGAACTGACACCCCTGACGTCTGCTGAAATGGCCGGGCTCCGCCCGGCCATTTGCGTTTCCAGGATGCGCCATTGCCGAACGTGGACGTCCGCGATATGTCCGGACATCACGAATGGTGCCACCATGCTGCGGATATCCCGCGATCTCGTCATCGACGAGGACGACATCGAGATCGGCTTTGTCCGCGCCTCCGGCCCGGGCGGGCAGAACGTCAACAAGGTCGCGACCTCGGCGCAGCTGCGCTTCGACGCCAGCAAGCTGACCTTGCCGGAGGATGCGGCCCTGCGCCTTGCCCGCCTCGCCGGTCAGCGCATGACCAAGGACGGCGTGATCGTGATCCAGGCGCAGCGCTTCCGTACCCAGGAGCGCAACCGCCAGGATGCCATCGACCGCCTCACGGAGATGCTGCGCGAAGCCATGATACGGCCGACGCCGCGGCGCGCGACGCGGCCGACCTTTGCCTCCAAGCAGCGCCGGCTCGACGGCAAGAAGCGCCGCAGCGACGTCAAGGCCGGACGCGGCGGGCGCTTCGACGACTAATTAGCTAATTAGCGCGGCAAAAAACTCCGGCCGCGAGGCGACCGGAGTTGTGCCGTCTTACGCGGCTGGACTAGTAACGCTTGGAAGGGGCTGCGCCGCCCGTCGCCGCATCGTCGGCCGTTCCCTTGTGCGCAGCGCTGCCCGTGGTGCCGACCGTACCCCTGGTGCCCTTGGTCGATTTCATGCCGGCCTTCTCGCCCGCCGCGCCCGGCTGAGCATTCATCTCCTCGTCGCCGCTGCCCATCGTGCTGCCTTGCATGGGTTTGCTCTGCACGGTGCCGCCCGGCTTGGCGGTGGGGGGCGCGCTTTGCGCGAGAACGGGCGTCGCAATGAGAGCCGACAGAGCGCATGCGATCATCGAGGTCTTGACCAACTTCATCCATTTCTCCTGGATTTTTTCGCGATGAATGGCCCGGCGGCTTTCACGCCGCTCGTCTGTACCGGGCCATTGCATCGCGTCGAGAATTCGAGCGGCGCAATCGTCATGCAATGCGCATGGTGTGGTGATCGTTTAGGGATTTGACGGCGGTTTCGCGGAATTGTGCTCCGCATATAAGGCGGCGCGGAACAGTGCGCATCACGAGCATCTCCGCGCGCAACGAAACAGCCCGCTACTACCACCGCCCATCTGACGCCGCCTAGAGTTTGCGCAGGTTGATGTGGATGGGCGGCTCTAGACGATGCGCGCGTTCGTGCTGGGATTGTGCACCGCGATGGTGCTGGTGGTGCGGGTTGCCGACGCGCAAATGCCTTTGCCGGCCGCGATGCCGCCAGCCGGCGCGACACTCTTCAAGCAACAATGCGCGGCGTGCCACACGTTGAGCCTGTCGGAGCCGGCGCGCCAGGGCCCGCCGCTGCTCAAGGTCGTGGGCCGTCCCGCCGGCAAGGTCGAGGGCTTCAGGTATTCGCAAGGCCTCGCGAACGCGGATTTCACCTGGGACGAAGCCCGGCTCGACGCGTGGCTGACCAATCCGCAGGCCGTCATTCCCGGCGTCGTCATGGCTTACCGGCAAGGCAAGCCGGAGACGCGCGCCGCCATCATCGCTTACCTGAAGGAGCAGCACTGAATGGCAAAGCCGGTGCATTCCATGATCCGCGTGCTTGATGAAGCGCGCTCGCTCGACTTCTACCGGCGTGCCTTCGGCCTCGAAGTCGCCGACCATCTGAAATTCGCGGACTTTGCCCTGATCTATCTGCGTCACCCCTCCTCACCTTTCGAGGTCGAGCTGACGGTGAATTTCGATCGCAAGGAGCCGTACCAGCCCGGCGACGGCTACGGCCATCTCGCCGTCGTGGTCGAGGATCTCGAGACCGAGCATGCCCGCTTCGAGCGCGAGAAGCTCGCGCCGGGGCCGCTACGCGATTTCAAGCACGACGGCAGGACGCTGGCGCGCTTCTTCTTCGTCAGCGATCCCGATGGCTACAAGATCGAGGTGATCCAGCGGGGCGGACGTTTCAACTGATCCAATCATAAAATCAAAATTGACGGAGGAATGCCATGAGAGAAGTCGATCGTCGAAGCAAGCACAGCCGCCGCGTCTTTCTCAAGGGCGCAGCGACCGCCGTGCCGGTCGTGGCCGTCGCGACCAGCGTCGCTGTGAGCATCGAGGATGCGTGGGCCGATGATTCCAGCGCGCTCTCGCCCGCAACGATGAAGACATTGCTGAAAGTCGCGCGCGACATCTACCCGCACGACGTGCTCGGCGACAACTACTACATCACCGCGATCAAGCCGTGGGACGGCAAGGCGGCGAAGGATCCCGCCGTCAAGTCGCTGATCAGCGACGGCATCACGCGGCTCGATCAGAATGCGCGGGATCGCCACAAGGTGCCCTATGTCGAAGTGCCATGGGAAGCCGACCGGGTCGTGCTCTTGAAGGAGATCGAGGGAAGCGACTTCTTCCAGAAGGTGCGCGGCGACCTCATCGTGTCGCTCTACAACCAGAAGGAGGTCTGGCCACGCTTCGGCTACGAGGGCTCCTCGGCCGAGCACGGCGGCTACATCAACCGTGGCTTCGCCGACATCGACTGGCTGCCGAAGGCTTGAGACCCACCCCAACGGTTCAGGAGAACGCATATGGCAAAATTCGATCTGAACGACTCCAGCGTTGTGGTGATCGTCGGCTCCGGTGCCGGCGGCGGCACGCTGGGCAACGAGCTCGCGCAGAAGGGCGTCAAGGTGGTCATTCTCGAAGCGGGTCCCCGCATCGAGAACCACGACTTCGTCAACGACGAATGGGAGAGTTTTTCCCAGCTCGCCTGGACCGATGCACGCACCACGTCGGGCACGTGGCGCGTCGCCAAGGATTTTTCCGGCCTTCCCGCCTGGATCGTCAAGGCGGTCGGCGGCTCGACGACCCATTGGGCCGGCGCCTCGCTGCGCTTCGACGAGCACGAGTTCAGGGTGAAGAGCACCTACGGCAACCTTCCCGGCGCAAACCTCCTCGACTGGCCGGTTACCCTCGCCGAAATGGAGCCGTGGTACGCCAAGGCCGAGAACAAGATGGGCGTGACCCGCACCAACGGCATTCCCGGCCTTCCCGGCAACAATAATTTCAAGGTGCTGGAAGCCGGCGCCAGGAAGCTTGGCTACAAGACGGTGCACACCGGCAACATGGCGATCAACAGCCAGCCGCGCGACGGCCGCGGCGCCTGCCAGCAGATCGGCTTCTGCTTCCAGGGCTGCAAATCCGGCGCGAAATGGTCGACGCTCTACACCGAGATCCCCAAGGGCGAGGCGACCGGCAATCTCGAAGTGCGACCGAGCAGCATGGCGATCAAGATCGAGCATGACGCTGGGGGCAAGGTCACCGGCGTCGTCTACGCCGACGAGAGCGGCGCGATGCAACGGCAGAAGGCGCGCATCGTCGCGGTCGCCGGCAATTCGATCGAGAGCCCGCGGCTGCTGCTCAACAGCGCCTCGACCATGTTCCCCGACGGCCTTGGCAATTCATCGGGCCAGGTCGGCCGCAACTACATGCGGCACATGACCGGCAGCGTCTATGCCGTATTCGAGAAGTCCGTGCACATGTATCGCGGCACCACCATGGCCGGGATCATCCGCGATGAAGCCGCCAACAATCCGAAGCGCGGCTTCGTCGGCGGCTACGAGATGGAGACGCTGTCGATCGGGCTGCCGTTCATGGCGGCGTTCCTCAATCCCGGCGCCTGGGGCCGTCCATTCACCGCAGCGCTCGACGGTTATCCCAGGATGGCCGGCATGTGGCTGGTCGGCGAGGACATGCCGCAGGAGACCAACCGCATCACGCTCGACCCTCGCGTGAAGGACAAGTTCGGGCAGCCGGTCGCGAGCGTACATTTCGACGATCATCCCAACGATCTCGCGATGCGCGCGCACGCCTACAAGCAGGGCGCTGCGGTCTACGACGCCGTCGGCGCCACCGTGACCTATCCGACGCCGCCCTATCCGAGCACCCACAATCTCGGCACCAACCGCATGAGCGAGAAGCCGCGCGACGGCGTGGTCAACAAGTTCGGACAGAGCCACGACGTCAAGAACCTGTTCGTCTCGGACGGCAGCCAGTTCACCAGCGGGGCTGCCTGCAACCCGACGCTGACCATCGTCGCGCTGGCGATCCGGCAGGCGGATTACATTGCGGGGGCGATGCAGAAGAAGGAGATTTGAGGAGGGGGTGTTGTCACCGCGCCAGCGATGGCGACGTTGAGGGATTGCGTATCCACACCCAAGGTGTCGTCCCGGCGAACGCCGGGACCCATAACCACAGGGAGACATTCGGCGAAGATTGATCGTTCGGTACACCGACCTTCTGCAACAGCGAGATCACGCGGTATGGGTCCCGGCGTTCGCCGGGACGACATTGTGGAAGCGTGCTCGCGCCCAACTGCTACTCCGCCGCATCGAGAATCGGCGCCACCGTCGCCTTGAACTCCGGCACCGTCGCCATGCTCTTCGAGCGATAGATCAGACACGAGCAGCGCAGCAGCGAGGCGAAATTGTTGACCTCGCCGTGATGGTCGAGGACCTCGTTGTAGAGCGTGGTCAGGAACTTGCCGACGCTCATATTCTCCCTGGCCGCGATCTCCTCCAGCGTGTCCCAGAACGCCATTTCCAGCCGGATCGAGGTGCAATGGCCATCGATCCGCAAGGAGCGGGTCTGGGATTCGTAATCACGTTGGGGCTGATGCGCGAAGAGATGGCACATGGCGTCCTCCCGTCCTGTTGCCGTTTTTTCACGATGCTACACCGCTGCCCGGCAGCTCACAATCCGGACCGTCGTCGGATGTCGGCCGATCCCGGGTTGCGCAATTTTCTCGAACGCTCAATATCTTCAATGTGATAGGTAGCCCTCTTCCCCAGGCGGCTGCACGGCTGTTGCCCAACACATGCTTTTGACGCAACACGGCCTAGAATAGCGCTGTCCGCGAATCCAGATTCGTAAGCCTAAACTCAGAACCTCATGCCCGTCCGCCAATTGCCAGAACAGGTCGTCAACCGCATCGCCGCCGGCGAGGTGGTCGAGCGGCCGGCGAGCGTGGTCAAGGAGCTGGTCGAGAACGCCATCGATGCCGGCGCGAGCCGGATCGACGTCTTCACCGACGGCGGCGGGCGGCGGCGGATCGGCATCACCGATGACGGCGGCGGCATGACCGCGAAAGACCTCGCGCTCGCGGTCGAGCGCCACGCCACGTCCAAGCTCGACGACGAGGATCTGCTGCAGATCCGCACGCTCGGGTTCCGCGGCGAGGCGCTGCCCTCGATCGGCTCGGTGGCGCGACTGTCCATCACCACCCGGCATGCCGGTGAGCCGCACGCCTGGGCGCTCACGGTCGAGGGCGGCGAGAAGTCCGAGATCATGCCGGCGGCGCTGGCGCATGGCACGCGCGTCGAGGTTGGCGACCTCTTCTATGCAACGCCGGCCCGGCTGAAATTTTTGAAGACCGACCGCACCGAGGCCGAGGCGATCCGCGAGGTGGTGCGGCGCCTCGCGATGGCGCGGCCCGATATCGCCTTTACGCTGGCGGGCGAGGAGCGCGCACCGGTGACCTGGGCTGCCGCGCTGCCCGGCGCGGCCGGACGGCTGACGCGGCTCGGCGACATTCTGGGCGCCGAGTTTCGCAGCCATGCCTTCGAAGTCCACGCCGAACGCGAGGGCGTGGTGGTCAGCGGCTATGCCGCAGCTCCTGCACTGACCAAAGCCAATGCGCTCGGGCAATATCTCTTCGTCAACGGCCGCCCGGTCCGCGACAAGCTGATCCTGGGGGCGGTGCGCGGCGCCTATGCCGACTATCTGCCGCGCGACCGGCATCCCGTGCTGGCGCTATTCGTCACGCTCGATCCGCGCGAGGTTGACGCCAACGTGCACCCGGCCAAGACCGAGGTGCGCTTCCGCAACGCCGGCCTCGTCCGCGCGCTGATCGTGCACGGGCTGAAGGAAGGCCTCGCGCGGGAGGGCCGACGCACGGCCGCCAACAGCGGTGAGAGCGCGTTGTCCTCGTTCCGGCCGGCCTTCACGCCGCCGCGCCCCGCAAGCTGGGACTGGCGGGCTTCGCCGTCCGCGCCCGTTGCGCCGATGCCGTCATTTGAAGGTGCCGCCGCACCCGCTTTCGCAGAGCGCACGCAGGCCGCCTTCGACGTCGGCACGCCCAGTGCGGACGTGAGGATCGAGTCGCAGCCCGTCAGCGACCTCGTCGACCGCCCGCTCGGCGCGGCGCGCACGCAGATCCACGAGACCTACATCGTCTCGCAGACCCGCGACGGATTGATCATCGTCGACCAGCACGCCGCGCATGAACGCATCGTCTATGAGCGGTTGAAGGCCTCGCTGGCCGCGAACGGCGTGCAGCGGCAGATCCTCTTGATCCCCGAGATCGTCGAGATGGACGAGGCGACGGTCGAGCGCCTCCTGGAGCGCAGCGAGGAGCTGGCATCGTTCGGCCTCGCCATCGAATCCTTCGGCCCCGGCGCGGTCGCGGTGCGCGAGACACCCTCGCTGCTCGGCAAGACCAATGCGGGCGGCCTCTTGCGCGATCTCTCCGAGCACATGGCCGAATGGGACGAGGCGCTGCCGCTGGAGCGCCGCCTGATGCACGTCGCGGCGACCATGGCCTGCCACGGCTCGGTGCGCGCCGGCCGCAGGCTGCGGCCGGAAGAGATGAACGCCCTGCTCCGCGAGATGGAGGACACCCCGAACTCCGGGCAGTGCAACCACGGCCGGCCGACCTATGTCGAGCTGAAGCTGAGCGATGTGGAGAAACTGTTCGGGCGAAGGTGACGGTGCCGTGGTGACGGTGCCGTAGGGTGGGCAAAGCGTAGCGTGCCCACCACCTCTCTCGATCATGCGGAGATCGTGGGCACGGCGCGTTGCGCCTTTGCCCACCCTACGAGAGCGAGACTACGATCTCCTCAAAAACACGAACTCCGTGTCGTCATACGCCCGCCGCTCCAATTCCTCGTAACCTTCCGGCGTCGCGAACTGCGCGGCCTTCGCCTCCTCCACCACCAGCAGCGCGCCGGGCGTGAGCCAGCCGCCATCGCGCAAGCTTGCCAGCGCCTTCTCCGCAAAGCCCTTGCCATAGGGCGGATCGAGGAACGCGAGCGAGAACGGCTCGACGGGATGCGCGGGGCCGAGATCGGTCGCATCGCGGCGATAGACTTTCGTCACGCCGCCGAGGCCGAGCGACTCGACGTTATTGCGCAGCAGCGCCCGCGCTTCCGCGCCATTATCGACGAACAGCGTGAACTTCGCCCCGCGCGACGACGCCTCGATGCCGAGCGCGCCGGTGCCGGCGAAGAGATCGAGCACGCGCGCGTCTTCAATCGGATCGTCATAGGCATGCACGAGGATGTTGAACACGGACTCGCGCAGGCGGTCCGCCGTGGGGCGGATGTCGCGCGAGGACGGTGAGGCGAGATTGCGCCCCTTCAAACGACCGCCGACGACGCGCAAGCTAGTCCTCCTTCGGCGTCAGGTCGCGCTTGCCGTGATACCCGCGTTTCGGACGGCGCGGCGGGCCGTAGCCGCTCGCCTCCTCCTCGTTGCGCTCGCGCGCCTCCTCGCTGCCGGTGCGCTGCACCAGCACGCGGCGGCCCTTGCGGTCGTTGATGACGGCACGCTTGCTGGCGGGCTTCGTCTCGCGCGGCGCATCGTCGACGCGCGAGGCGGATTTCGAGGGCACGTCGAACTGCGCCCCCGACTTCTCGATCACCTTGTCGCCGAGCTGGTCGCGCAGCACGCGCGACTTGATCTCCTCGACCTGACCTTCGGGCACCTCGCCGAGCTGGAACGGACCGTAGGAGACCCGGATCAACCGGTTCACCTCGAGCCCGAGATGGGCGCAGACATTGCGCACCTCGCGGTTCTTGCCTTCGCGGATCGCGAACACCAGCCAGACGTTGGCGCCCTGGTCGCGCTCCAGCGTCGCTTCGATCGGACCGTATTTGACGCCCTCGACCTCGATGCCGTTCTTGAGCTCGTCGAGTTGCGCCTGGGTGACGTCGCCATGGGCGCGGACGCGGTAGCGGCGCAGCCAGCCGGTGTCCGGCAGCTCGAGCGTCCGCGCGAGGCCGCCGTCATTGGTGAGCAGCAGCAGGCCCTCGGTATTGAAATCGAGCCGGCCGATCGAGATCAGCCGCGGCAGGCCTTCGGGCAGATTGTCGAACACGGTCGGACGACCCTCGGGATCGTCATGCGTGGTCATCAGCCCGCGCGGCTTGTGATAGAGGAACAGCCGCGTGCGCTCGCGCTCCGGCAACGGCTTGCCGTCGACCAGAACGACGTCGTTCTTGGTGATGTCGAGCGCCGGCGAGTTGATGACGCGGCCGTTGACGGTGACGCGGCCCTGCGTGACCATCTCCTCGGCATCGCGGCGCGAGGCAAGCCCCGCGCGGGCCAGCGCCTTGGCGATGCGCTCGCCGGCCTTCTTCGGCTTCGGCTCTTCTTCCCGGCGCGGCCGCCGGTCGAAATCACGGTCGCGCTCGCGATAGGCGCCGCGGCCGCCGAAGGCGGGGCGTTTCTCAAAAATCCTGCTATCGTCTTCGTTTTCACGGCGCGGGCGATCACCGAAACGGCCTTCGCTGCGCGGATGCTCGTGCCAATCGGAACGGCCTTCCGACCGCTCGCGCGGACGATTGAATTTCGGCCGGTCACCGCCACGCCCGCCGCGGTCGCCATCGCCATCGCGACGGGGCCGATCGAATTTCGGACGGTCCTCGCGCGGCCGATCGAATTTGGGCCGCTCGCGGAACGGACGATCGCCCGATGTGCGATCGTCGCGCGAGCGCGAGAACCGCGGACGGTCCTCGCCGCCTTCGCGCTTTTGCCAGGGCTTGTCCCCGCCGCGGTCGCGGCCGCCAAAATCCTTGCGCGGGCCGCGATCAGGTGCGCCTCGCGAAAACTTTCGCTCGCCGTCGAACTTGCGCTCCGGACGGTCGCCACGCGGCGCACGATCACCGCGATCGAAATTCGGGCGGTCTCCACGCGGCTTAAAACTGCGCTCGCCACGATCTTCGCGCGGCCCGCGATCGGGTGCGCCCCGCGAGAACTTCCGCTCGCCGTCGAACTTGCGTTCCGGGCGGTCGCCACGCGGCGCGTAGGGCTTCTTGTCGCCAAACTTTCTGTCACCGGTCCGGCCGGCCGGGCGGGAATCGTCGCGATCCCTGCGCGGCGGACGGTCGTCGCGGCCATAGGAGGGGCGATCGCCACGCGGCTTGAAGGGACGCTTCTCGCCATCACGCGAGGAGCGATCGGAAAACGGACGGTCGCCACGCGGCTTGAAGCTGCGCTCGCCGCGACCCTCGCTGCCGCGGTCATCGCGCTTGAAGCGGGGACGGTCGGAAAAATCGCGGCGCGGGGCATCGCCCTCCTCGCGGCGGCGGAACGGTTGACCCTCGCGGGGCGCGCGGTTGTCGCGGTCGCCACGGGGCGGGCGGCTGTCGCGATCGCCCCTCCCTTCGCTCTTGCCCTCAAAACCGCGCTTGGCGAACTTCTTCTCGGGGCCGCGCGCCTTGCCGGAACGGCCGCCTTTGGCCGGGCCTCGCCGGCCGCGGGAATCGTTGTCTTTGTCGCTGTCGCGAGGCATGAATGATCTCACTCAAGGGGGTGGCCGTTAGGCATTGTGCGCGCTCGTTCGGAGCCGCATGCCCAGGCAAAACCGGTAAGCACTTCTGCTGAAGGCGCAGCTACTAGCAGGTTTCTGGCGATGATACGAGGCTTGAAAGCCCCCTCCTTCATGGATTTGGCGCTCAGAACGGCCGAAAATGCCGGAAAAGCGGGCGAAGTTCCGATCGGGTGCGTGGTGGTCCGCAATTACGAGGTGATCGCCACCGCGGCGAACCGGACGCTGACCGATTATGACCCCACCGCCCATGCCGAGATCGTCGCGCTGCGCGAGGCCGCGAAAAAGATCGGCAGCGAGCGCCTCGTCGACTGCGACCTCTACGTGACGCTGGAGCCCTGCACCATGTGTGCGGGCGCGATCTCGTTTGCAAGGGTGAGGCGCCTCTATTACGGCGCCGCCGATCCCAAGGGGGGCGCGGTCGAGTCCGGCGTGCGGTTCTTCGCCTCCCCGACCTGCCACCACGCGCCGGACGTCTATTCCGGAGTCGGCGAGAGCGAGGCGGCGCGGCTGCTCAAGGAGTTCTTTCGCGAGCGGCGCTAGCTGCCTGCGAAAAACTCGCGCAGCGCCTGGGCTGTCACATCCGGGTTCTCCTCCGTGAGGAAGTGACCGGAATCCACCGGCATGCCCACCACGTTCGTCGCCCATTGCTGCCAGGTGTCGAGTGGCGTCGCCGCGGCCTGGGCCACGCCGGCATTGCCCCACAGCGCCAGCATGGGAATGGTGATCTTCTTGCCGGCTTCGAAATCGGCCTTGTCGAGGTCGTAGTCGAAATAGGCGCCGGCGCGATAGTCCTCGCACATCGCATGCACGCGGGCGGGATCGCGGAACGGGGCGATGTAATGCTCGAGCGCGCGCGGGTCGATCGCATCCAATGTCTTGAACTTGGTCTGGCTCGCCATCTTGAAGCGCAGGAAGAACTCGCCATTGCTCGAGACCAGCGTCTCCGGCAGCGGATAGGGCTGCGCCAGGAAGGTCCAGTGATAGATCTTCAGCGCGTAGGCGCGGTTCATCCGCTCCCAGTAATTATAGGTCGGCAGGATATCGAGCACCGCGAGCTTCGACAGCCGGCCCGGATGGTCGAGCGCGAGGCGATAGGAGACGCGGCCGCCGCGGTCGTGGCCAGCCAGCGCGAAGTGCACGTGACCGAGCCGCTCCATCACCTCCACCATCGCCTTGGCCATGGCGCGCTTGCTGTAGGGGATGTGCAGCGCATCGCTCTCGAGCATGTCGGACCAGCCATAGCCCGGCAAATCGGCGATGATCAGCGTGAAGTGCTTGGCCAACTCAGGCGCGACCTGGTGCCACATCACATGGGTCTCGGAGAAGCCGTGCAGGAGCAGCAGCGGCGGCCCGCTGCCGCCGACGCGGGCGAAGATGCGACCGAAGGAGGTATTGATCCATTCGGAGGCAAAGCCCGGATAGAGGTCGGCGAGATCGGACATCTTGTTGCATCCTTTAAAGGGTCAGTCGGGGCCGGCCCCGACACCTAAAATTGCGAAAACAACCCCATGCACAGTACCGGTATCATCATCGGGGTCAGTAAGCCCCGCGACTGATTAGACATTCTGGGGTGCACATGTGGCCATCCGGTGACAACGACCGCGCCAAGCTAGCTCTGGACGAGCCCTCGCTCAGCCCTTGGCCTTCTCCGCCTCCACCGCCTGCCAGCCGATGTCGCGGCGGCAGAAGCCCTCGGGCCAGCTGATGCGGTCGACGGCCTGATAGGCGCGGGCCTGGGCCTCCGTCACGGTCTTGCCGAGCGCGCAGACATTGAGCACACGGCCGCCATTGGCGAGGATCGCGCCGTCCTTCTCGACCGTGCCGGCGTGGAAGATCTCGACGGTGTCCACCTTCGCCGCGTCATCGAGTCCGTCGATCCGCGTACCCTTCTGGTAGTCGCCGGGATAACCCTTCGCCGCCATCACCACCGTGAGCGCGGAGTCCGGATGCCAGCGCAGATCGAAATTCTTCAGCTGGCCGTCGCAGGCGGCGAGGAAGGCCGGCACGATGTCCGACATCATGCGCAGCATCAGGACCTGGCACTCGGGATCGCCGAAGCGGACGTTGAACTCGAACAGCTTCGGGCCCTGCGTCGTCAGCATGATGCCGGCGTAGAGAATGCCGCGGAACGGCGTGCCGCGCTGCTTCATGCCTGATACCGTCGGCAAGATGATCTTCGCCATGATCGCGTCGTGGATCGCGGGCGTCACCAAAGGCGTCGGCGAATAGGCGCCCATGCCGCCGGTGTTCGGTCCGACGTCGTGGTCGAACACGCGCTTGTGGTCCTGGGCGGAGGCCAGCGGAATGGCCGTCTCGCCGTCGCACAGCGCAAAGAAGCTGATCTCGCGGCCCGGCAAGAACTCCTCGATCACGACCTCAGCGCCGGCCTCGCCGAACGCGCCCTCGAACATCATGGCGATGGCGTCTTCGGCCTCGCGCACGGTCTTGGCGACGACGACACCCTTGCCGGCGGCGAGCCCGTCGGCCTTCACCACGATCGGCGCGCCCTGGCTCTGCACATAGGCACGCGCGTCATCGGCGTTGGTGAAGCGCTTGTAGGCGCCGGTCGGAATGCCGAACTCGGTGCAGAGCGCCTTGGTAAAACCCTTGGAGCTTTCGAGCTGGGCGGGGATCTTGCTTGGGCCGAACGCCTTGATGCCGGCAGCGGCGAGATCATCGACGATGCCGGCCGCCAGCGGCGTCTCCGGCCCGACCACCACGAGCTCGACCTTGTTCGTCTTGCAGAAGTCGATCACCGCGGCATGGTCGGCGATATCGAGCGCCACGCATTCCGCCTCTCGCGCGATGCCGGCATTGCCGGGCGCGCACCAGAACCTGGTCACCAGGGGGGAGGCCGCGATCTTCCACGCCAGGGCATGTTCGCGGCCGCCGGAACCGAGCAGGAGAATGTGCATCGAGGGCTCAGAATGAGGGGTTTGCTGGGGGCGGAGGTCGCACGAATCGGCTCGCGTCTCAAGGGGCTTGTCCCGAACTCCCCGCCATTCAATCTGCCCGTCATTCAGGGTACGCCCGCTCGGACCACGACTTTTCGCCGTGCGCACGATCAGGTACACGGTCTGCCGTCCCACAGCGCGCTTGCCGGGGCGGATCGTACAAGGGCTGATGGATGAACCCTGAGAAGCTGCAGCCGGGCGCTCCGGCCCTGGAGAAGGGACTGGACCTGTTGGAAGCGCTGGCGGGCGCGTCGCGCGGGCTCAGCCAGAAGCAGCTCGCCGAGTGCGTCGGCCGCTCCGTCAGCGAGATTTTCCGGATGCTGGTGGCGCTGGAGCGCCGCGGCTATGTCGCGCGGGACCCGGCGACCGGCGAATACACGTTGACGCTGAAACTGTTCCGGATCGCCTCGCAATTCCCGCCGACCGAGCGGCTGCTGAAGGCGGCGCTGCCGGTGATGGAGCAGCTCGCTTCCCGCGTGCAGTTGTCTTGCCACCTCACGGTGTTGCACGGCGAGCAGTTCATGGTGATTGCCCGCATCGAGCCGGAATGGTTGATGGGCTGGTCGGTCAAGGTGGGAGCAGTATTTCCCCTCACCCAGCAATACGCTTCTGCGAAGGTCCTGGCCGCATTTCAGCTCGAAGGCCGGCGCCAGGAGCTTGCCCATGTCATCGCTGAACACGATCGCATCAGCGCCAAGAAGGCGCTGGCAGCGCTCGACCGCATTTCCTCGGAGGGAGGAAACTTCTCCAATGACGACGGCTACACGCGCATCCTGGCCTATAGCTGCCCGATCATCGAAGCCTCCGGCCGCGCGGCCGCCGCATTGACCGTTCCACTGGTGAGGCAGGATCGGATTCCCGCGAACGAAGCCGACACCATTGCGGCCGAGCTGCGCAGCGCCGCCAGGATCGTTTCCGAGAAGATCGGCGGCGTCGCTTAAGCGACCGTGGTACCGCCGTCGACGACCCAGGCCGCACCGTTGACATGCGCGGCCTCGTCGGAGGCCAGAAACGCCACGATATTGGCGACATCCCGCGGCCGGCCATGAACAACCGCGCCGCTTCGGCGCAACGAAACGGCGTTATCGCGCGCCTGTCCCTCCAATTCCCGGATCATGCGCGACTCGATCGGTCCGGGGAGAACGGCATTGACCCTAATGCCGGTCCCGCTCACCTCGAGCGCCGCCGTCCGCGTCAGTCCAAGCACCGCGTGCTTGGACGCGACATAGCCGGCGAGCCCCGCACGCCCGCGGATCGCCGACGTCGACGCCGTATTGATGATCGCGCCCGCGCCACGTTGCGTCATTCGTGCAAGCACATGCTTGAGGCCGAGAAAGACCCCCTTCACGTTGACCTGCAGCAGCCGATCAAATGTCTCGTCGGGATATTCGTGGAGAGGAGCGACAACGCCCTCGATGCCTGCATTGTTGGCGAATATGCCGATCGGCCCCAACTCTGCTTCGACCGTTTCGACGAAGGCCGCCGTATCGAGGGCACTGGAGACATCGGCGCGGATGGCAAGCGCCCTCACGCCGGCGTCCTCGACAAGGCGCGCACTGGCGTTTGCCGCCACTTCATCGCGGTCGACGATCGCGACCGCAGCGCTCATCTGCGTCAACCTCAGCGCAATGGCCCGACCAATATCGCCCCCGCCGCCGGTGACGAGCGCCACCGGCCGCCGGTCATTTGCGGTCATGATTTCAGGAACTCGCAGCCGCCCTCCTCCAGAGGCCGCCAGGCCTCGGACGGTGCAATGGTCTTGACCAGCTTGTAGTAATCCCAGGGCTGCTTGGATTCCGCGGGCGTCTTCACCTCGAACAGATACATGTTGTGCAGCTTGCGACCGTCAGCCCGCACGCTGCCCTTGCCGAACAGGGGATCATCGGTCGGCAGCTTCTTCATTTGTTCGACGACGGCCTTGCCGTCGCTGGAAGCGCCGAGCGCATCGACCGCCTTCAGGTAATGCAGGGTCGTCGCGTAGGCACCGGCATGCAAAGCGGTCGGGTAGCGGCCGTTGTTGCGCGGTGCAAACCGTTTGGTCCAGGCGCGGGTATCCTCGTTCAGGTCCCAGTAGAAGGATTCGGTGAACTGCAGCCCCTGCGCGATCTTGAGGCCGAGCGAATGCACATCGCTCAGATAGAGCACCGTCGCAACCACGCGCTGGCCGCCCTGCGGAATACCGAACTCCACCGCCTGCTTGATGGAATTGATGGTGTCGCCGCCGGCATTGACCAACGCGATGATTTCCGCCTTCGAAGCCTGGGCCTGCAGCAGGAAGGAGGAGAAGTCCTGTGTATTGATCGGCGTACGCACCCCGCCGAGGATCTTTCCGCCGAATTTCTGCACGACATTCTTGATGTCGCCTTCCATGGCGTGGCCGAACGCGTAGTCCGCAGTCAGCAGGAACCAGCTCTTGCCGCCACTCTCGACCACCGCGCGCGCAACGCCCGACGAGAGCGCATAGGTATCGTACGTCCAGTGCACGAGATTGGGCGAGCAGGACTTGCCGGTCAGATCGGACGAGGAGGCGCCCGATACCAGCAGCGTCTTGTTGTTCTGCTGCACGACGCTGCGCACCGCGAGTGCGACGGCTGAATTCGGCGCATCGACAATGACGTCGACACTCTGGCGATCGATCCACTCGCGCGCGATGTTGGCGCCAAGATCGGCCTTGTTCATGTGGTCGCCGCTGATGACTTCGATCGGTCGGGTCATCTTGTGAGCCGAGGCCTGAAAATCCTCGACCGCCATTTTGGCTGCCAGCAGCGAGCCCGGGCCGGTGACATCGGCATAGAGGCTGGACATGTCCGTCAACACGCCGATCCGAAGCGGCTTTGCCTCCTGCGCCTGCGCACCGAGGCCCGTCATGCCCAACGCAAGGCCGCCGGCGCCGGCCAAAAGTCGGCGGCGGCTTACACGATATTGTCCTGCCATGTCCGAACCCTCCCTTGCTTTGCCCGCGCTTTCCGCGCGCTATTAGCCGCCCGCACGTACATCGCGCGCAGGCTGATCTTTTGTTTACGGGGTAAGCCGCTCGATGAGCCGCCGGTCCTCGACCTCGAACCCGCCGCCATAGACGTCCGACACCATGAAATGCGCGCCGAGGATTTCCGGATTCAGTTCGGCGATGGGATCGTACGCGCTGGCGTGCAGGGTCATGGAGGCGCGGCCCGGCACCGGCTTGGAGTATTTCAATGGCGTGCGGCGATAGACGATGTCGGCATAGGCCGTGCCGAGCCGCTCGGGATGCGGCAAGCGGCGCACGTGGATTTCACCGGCCGGCAGCTCATCGCCGTCGACGATCCTGACGACCGGTGCGGACGCGTCAGGCGTGAAGGAGAAATCGGCAAGTGAAATGCCGCGACGACGGACCCACCCGGTGATTGATCCGTCCGGATGCTCATCGAAGGCGTAGTGGGTATCCTTCTTGGTGTAGCCGAACACCTCGCGCCCCGCGCAGATCCCCATGGGATCGCTGCAATACATGAAGATATGCGTCTCGGTGAACAGCCCGTTGTAGCGCACCGGCACGGAGATCATCAGATCGAACATCTCTCCGGCGTGCACCGCCAGGGAATGGCCGGGCGAGCGCATGAAGCGGAAAGCGACGCGATCGCTCGCGATCTCGAACGGCGTGTCGGCAAGCAGCGCCGCGACCTTGCCCGGCGCGACGCGGGTCATGATCTCGACGGTGCGCAAGGTGCAGCCCCACTCCACCGGATAGGCCGGCGAATAGGGCGGATTGACCCCGCTGTTCGGCTTGAGCCGGTATTCGCCAAACACGCGCCGACGCGGATCGTCGGGATCGGTGATCACATCGCTCATCGGCTCGGCTCGCTTTGTTTTTATATATGATTTTATAATTGCATATATGAAATTAAGGCTGAGTCAAGCCGCGGCTTTCCGACCGCATGCGAGGCTCGCACGGTCGCGCGAGCATGGCGGTCTCCGGCAAGGCTTCGGCTGGCAGCCTCTATCGGCTGACGGCCTAAACCTGCTTCCCCGCAATAATCTCCTGCAACGTCGCAACATGCCTTGCAAACGCCCCCCGCCCCGCAGCGGTGGCCGTCACCGTGGTCTGCGGCTTCTTCCCCACGAACGCCTTCTCCACCGAGACGTACCCCGCCTTCGCCAGGGTCTCGATATGGGCGCCGAGATTGCCGTCGGTGGCGCCGGTCAGCTTCTTCAGCCGCGAGAACTCCAGTCCCGCGGTCGCAGGCAGCGCGTTCAGCGCTGCCATGATCTTCAGCCGCAGCGGCTGGTGGATGATGTCGTCGAGCTCCGCCACAGCTAGCCCCGCCGCAGCCGGAGGACGCCGACGATCAGCGCGCCGCCATTGACGGCCGCCATCCACGGCAACAGAGGCACGCCGGCAATGGTGAGATGTCCGATCAACGTCAATGCGATCACGCTCGCGCCGAGCGCCGGCAAGGCGTAGCCGAAGCGAACCGCCACCACGATGTAGACCAGTGTGATGTAGACCTGCCAAAACACCGTTTGCTGGCGCGGCAAGAGCCTGCCGAAATAGCAGAAGAGCAGGCCAAAGGAGACGATCAGCAGCAGCGCCCGCAGATGGCGGCCGTCGGACAGACGGATTCCGTTTCGCGAAAGATGATAGGCGCCGAGAGCAACGAGGCCGAAGGCCGAGACGACGTAGAGTGCAAACCAGAAATAGAGCCCGTCATTCACCACGAACCAGCTGTTCCAATAATGGGCCCCGTAGCGCGGCCAGAACCAGATCAGGGCATCGTCGGCAAACGGCAGCACGGCCCACAGCAGCAGGACGAGGCCAGAGACCAGGTAGATCTGCGACCGCCGCACAGGACGAATGGTATTCTCGCGCTCGTTCAGCGCATCGGAAGCCCGCTTGCTGTCGGTCACGGGAGCGCTCCTTCCTGGGTATTTGCTGCAGGCCGGTGGATGATGTCGTCGAGTTCGGGCATGCGCTAGATCCGCCGCATCCAGAGGCCGCCGAGGACGAGGCCACCGCCGTTGACGAAGGCCATCCAGAGCGGGAACGCCTCGCCGATGTAGAAGAAGCCGAACAGCGTCAGCGCGGTGATGCCGAGGCCGATCGCAACGAACGCGTAGCCGAACCAGAGCCCGGCGAGCGTGTAGAACAGCATGAAATAGATCGGCCAGAACGTTCCCAACTGGCGCGGACCAAAATGACCGACAACGCTGGTGACGAGATAGCCGAACGCGAAGAACAGTGCGAATACCAGGAACAGCCTGATGCCAACGCCGGCGCCAAAGGGGTGGCTTTTCGGATCGAACACGCGAAGTGCAATCAGACCACCGACGCCCAGTACGTCTACAGCAACCCAGGCGTAGACGGCGTAGATCGGCCAAAGCCAGGTCACGAGATTGGCTGCGAACACCAGGACGCCCCACCAGACCGCGGCGAGGCTCGCCAGCTCATAGAGCTGCGATTGCTTCACGCGCTGGACGATGTCGTCGATATCGGCCAGCGCTGCGGACGCCTCCCTGCTGTCGATCATGATTGCCCTGCCCCGCGCGTTGCCACGTCCTCGGCGATCACCGAGATCGCCTTCGGATGGGTGACGATGCCCATATGATTGATGCCGTCAATGACCTTGACGTCGACCGACGGCTTCACCGCCTGCACCACTTCAGCATATTTGTCCGAGATCATCATCTCGTCCTCGGCACCGCCGAAGATGGTGATCGGACGTGTGGTTGCCGGAAGATCGACGCGATAGCCGCGCGTCGCGAAATTGCGCGTCAGGCGATCGGAATAGGTCGAGGTGAGATACTTCGCCGAACTTGCCGGCACCGCGAAGGCGAGCACCGGAAGCTGCGCGCAGCAGTCGATGCCGAGCTTGCGCAGGGCCGTCAGTCCCAGGAAACGTGGAATGTCGGCACTGACCCAGCCACCATTGCTCGGTCGGTTGGTCGGTGCGTCATAGCCGAGATAGGGCGCGAGCAGCACGGTGCGCACGAACATGTCCTGAATGATCGGCGTCGCGGCGACTCGCAGCGAGAAGCCGGCGCCGGCGGAATGGCCGATCAAGGTGAGCGGCAGGTCCGGCGCGGTCTTGCGAATTTCGGCGACGAAATCGACGAGATCGTCCTCGAGCTGGCCGACATAGCCGATATCGCCGCGGGTGCCGGAGCCGCCATGGCCGCGGATGTCGAGCGCCCAGGTCTCCACGCCGCGGGAGGCGATCGCGTGGGTCAGCGCATGGTTGACGGTGCCGCTGGAGCCGGACGAGCCATGGATGAAGATCGCGCCGCGGCCCGCCGCCGGGCCCCCGGAGCCATTTCCGTTCCGATGGGATCGGGCTCCGGATTCCTGTTTTGACGCGTTTTCTTCACGCGAACCGGCTTCCACTTCGCTTGAAAACGCTTTGGCCGCGTAGTGGCGATAGCCGATCCAGGTGCCGTCGCGGGCCTGGAAGCGCTCCAGCGGAGGCAGCGTGGACCAGTCGATCCCCTTGGCGGAGTCGGAGACCGACCGCATCTCGGGCGGCCGCTCCAGCGGAGTTGCGATCATCGCAGTCAGGATCAGCGCCACGCCGCCGACCGCACACAGGGCCCATTTCAGACCGCTCAAAATGCCGCGCAGCAACCGGACCGCCATGACCTTCTCCCTCAAACAGATCAATTAATAGAGAACTCTATAACACAGAGTACTCTCCCGATCAATCCCTGGATTGGCGCCGCGCGGCGAAAATCCTTAACGTCGGGTCTGACCCCAAAATGCCGAATCGTTTGCGATGCCGCCTGCGGAACAACTGAACAACGCGTTTGAATTCACCGTCACCGAGCTCTCCCAATCCCTGAAGCGGACGGTGGAGGACACCTACGGCCATGTCCGGGTCCGCGGTGAGATCTCGGGGTTCCGCGGCGCGCACTCCTCCGGCCATTGCTATTTCGCGCTCAAGGACGAGAGCGCCAAGATCGAGGCGGTGATCTGGAAGGGCGTGCACGGCCGGATGCGCTTCAAGCCCCAGGAAGGGCTCGAGGTCATCGCCACCGGCAAGCTCACGACCTATCCGGGCTCCTCGAAGTACCAGATCGTGATCGAGGCGCTGGAGCCGGCCGGCATCGGCGCGCTGATGGCGCTGATGGAGGAGCGCAAGAAGAAGCTCGCCGCGGAAGGGTTGTTCGACGAGGCGCGCAAGCAGCTGCTGCCGTGGCTGCCGGAGGTGATCGGCGTCGTGACCTCGCCGACCGGCGCCGTGATCCGCGACATCCTGCACCGGCTGGAGGACCGCTTCCCCCGCCGCGTGCTGGTGTGGCCGGTGAAAGTTCAGGGCGACGGCTCGGCCGAGCAGGTCGCGGCCGCGATCCGCGGCTTCAACGCGATTGCCCCGGGCGGCAAGATTCCGCGCCCCGATGTGCTGATCGTCGCGCGCGGCGGCGGCTCGCTGGAGGACCTCTGGTCGTTCAACGAGGAGATCGTGGTGCGGGCGGCAGCCGAGAGCATGATCCCGCTGATCTCGGCGGTGGGGCACGAGACCGACATCACGCTGATCGACTTCGTCGCCGACAAGCGCGCGCCGACGCCGACGGCGGCGGCCGAGATGGCGGTCCCCGTGCGCAGCGAATTGTTCGTCGAGGTCGCCGATCTCGGACGCCGCACCCGCGCCTATTGGCAACGCAGCCAGGAGAGCCGCCGCAGCGAGCTGCGCGCCGCCGCACGCGCGCTGCCAGCGGCGGGCGATCTGCTGGCGATTCCGCGGCAGCGGCTGGATTCGGCGGGAGCATCCCTGCCGCGCTGTCTCAAGGCCAACACGCACGCGCATTTCCGCCGGTTTACCGCCGCAAGTTCAAAGCTGACGCTGCGGGTGCTGCACGGCCAGATCACGCAGGCCGACCACCGCCTCACCGTGTGCGGCGAGCGGCTGGGTCTCTCCACACGCTCGCTGTTGCGTCGTCGACGCGACCGCTTTGCCGGACTCGAGGTTCGCTTGCGCGCCTCGAAGCTCTCCAATGCGCAGGCGCAGCGCAACGCGATTCTCCGCCAGCGCGAGCGCACGCATCGCCTCAGCGAGCGCGCCGGCCGCGCGCTCGTCACCTTGCTGCAGCGGCTGGAGGCCCGCGTCGAGAACAGCGGCAAGCTGCTGTCGGCTTTGTCGTATCGCAGCGTGCTCGCGCGCGGCTTTGCGCTGGTGCGGGACGAGGCGGGACATCCGCTGCATGCGGCGGACAGCATCGGGCCGAATGCGCGGCTCGAGATCGAGTTTGCCGATGGCCGTGTCGGAGCAACGGCGGACGCGGATCGGCCGGCGCCAACGGCAAAGCGCGCGCCAGCGCAGCCAAAGTCGGCTGCGGCGGACGCAAAGCCCGCGCCGAAGCGCGTGGCCAAGCCGGTGGATCAGGGCAGCCTGTTCTGAGGTGTGAGAACGGCGCTCCACTCTCGGGGTCATTCCCCGCGAAAGCGGGGAATCCAGTACGCCTCAGCTTCTCGATGACTCACAGCCGCCTCGGCGTACTGGATCGCCCGGTCAAGCCGCGATGACAGCGATTGTGTGGGACGCGCGTGTATTCCCAAGCGTCATTGCGAGGAGCTCGCGACAAAATTGCGTAGCAATTTTGCGCCGAAGCGACGAAGCAATGACGGAGCATGTGGGGACAGCATGCCCCTACCTACACGACAATCCCGCATCGATCGTGGTCCAGAAGCCGCAATGTTCCGGCGCGCGCTGTGGCGCGCCGGCGTGGGCCTCGTACAGGAAGATCGCGACGGTGAAGACGGCCAGTGCGGAAGCGAAGAGGACGATGCGCATGAGGACTGCGTTTAATCGACATCGTGGTCGAACTAAGGCGCCGTCACGTGCTGAAACCGGTGCCGCATGCGATCCGTAGATTCCCGGTCGGCCATCAAGTCCGTGCAGGGCGGTGGTCGATGCGGGGCTGTCCGCCTGAATTTGTTCCTCGGGCGGCCCCGCTTCCGCCTTCGCTTCGACCGAGCTACGGCGCGACAAGTCCGCTCATCCGAGCTAGCGCGCCAGCCACTGCGCGACGTCCTTCTGCGACTCCGCGCGCGCCTCGGCATCCGTGCCGAGATGGCCGCGCTCGGGCACGGCGGCATCGTTGCTGCCGCCGGCTGCGTGCAGCGGCGTGTTGGCGCGGTCGAAATCGTGATAGGCGCCGGGATAGACCACGATGCGTGCAAGCGCGCTGCGGCCATGCGCGCCCTCGACCATCTGGCGGCAGGCCGGCGGCGAGGAGACATCGTCATTGGCCCCGATCAGCACCAGGGTCGGCACCCGCGTGCTCCAGCCGAGACCGGCGGAGATCCGGCAGTCCGGATAGAACGCGATCGCGGCGCGGAAATCCGGCTCCAGGTCACGCGCCGCGCCCTGCGGCCGCACGGCCCACAGCAGCGCGCTCGCGCCGTTGGCCCAGCCCATCAGGCTGACGCGATCGCGCGCCACCCAGGACTGCTTCATCAGCCAGGCGCGCGATGCTGCGACGTCGGTGACGCGCTCACGCCGCGCCTTGACGTGCATCTCCTTGACGCGGCATTGCGGCCCGAGCTCGCGCGAGCCGTAGCTGTCGGGCAGCAGCACGGCATTGCCTGCCCTGAGCAGGCGCTCGGCCCAATCGCGGTAGCGCGGCAGCACGGGATCGGAATGGCTGCCGAGGCCGCCGCAGCCGTGCAGCGCGACCACGGCCGGAAACGGCCCCGCACCTTCTGGCTTGTAGAGCTGCGCGTGCAGCACGCCGGACGCCAGCGGAATGTCGACCGGCTGCGGCGCCGGCGCGGCACGCGCGGCCGACATCAGCAGCATCAGGAACAGGGTGGTCAGTCGAAGGCGCATCGGACTCTGCCATAGGAGATGCCGGAACCAGCGATCCTTCGCCCAAGCACTATCACGCGGAAACGGCGGCAAAACATCACAAACCGGTGGGTTTACCGGGCGGACAAGCCACCCTATCTATGCTACATCCCGTCCAACACATCGTGCCCTCCAGCTTCCACGGAGCGGCCTTCCACGGAGACTTTCGACCGTGCTGAACAAGTTCGGCCCCTCGGGCCATGGCGAAGCGCAAGTGCAATATCTCGACGGCGACTTCCGCGTGATCTCGCCGGGGACCTTCGTGCGCTGTGCCATCACCGACACGCGGATTCCGCTCGACGAGCTGAAGTACTGGAGCGTGGATTTGCAGGAGGCCTACGCCACACCCGCCGCCGTGCTGCAGCGGCATTTCCCCGGCGCGCCGAAACCGCAGCAATGAGCTTTCCGCTCTCCCAGGGTGGGCAAAGGCGCAAAGCGCCGTGCCTACCATCTCTCGATGACCGCGATGGACAAGGTGGGCACGCGTCGCTTTGCCCACCCTACGAGAGCGAGTTCGTGGCGTCGTTCTGCTATTGCTGCTCGTGACCATCCGCACCCACACAAGTCTTGATCGCGCTCTTCCTGGCTTCGCCGACGACCTTCTGATCGATCGCCTGCTTCAGGCAATCGAGCCGCGCCTGCGCCATGCAGAGCTGCAGCTGGTCGCGCTTGTCCTGCCCCTTCAGGCTCGCCGTCGTGGCAAGGCACGTCACGCGCTTGGTCGCGGGAACCGGCACCGTGCTGGTTGGCGCAGCGGGAGAAGCCGCAGGCGGCGTTTGTGCGAACACGGGCGCAACGATCAGACACACAAGGCTGGCGGCAACGGTCGCAGACGGCAGTTTCATCGAATTCTCCTGATCGTCGGGAACCGATAGGCGTCTTGCGATGAATGTCGCCTGAATGGCAGGCTGCTGCAGGTTGGGCAAAGCGCAGCAGTGCGGCATGGCACGAGCGGTGCAGCTTTTGCACATCATCGGGATGAGGTGATGTTCGCATGCACCTGAACAGCGAGCTAACAGAGGAAAAGATCTCCATCGTGTCGATCCGCGTTGCATCGAAGAATACTTGCACTCCGTAGTTAGTCATTTCGCGTTGTGGTTGGATTCTTTGTCGCGATCCGGCGCCCTTAAGTTGTTTGACGAAGTCTTGTTGAAACAGAGAGCTGCTACAGTATTCATTAGGTAATTGGCCCTGTTCCTTTTATCGCACAGACAATCAGGTCAACCAAACGGCCCTCGAGCTTTGGAATTGGCGCAGTCTGTGAACGGGCTCATATCGAAAGAGCCATCTGACGGGCTACGATCACCTCGAAAATTTGCGGTGGAATATCTGTAAATCGAGAGTCAAACGATGGGGGTGATCATGCCCACCATATTGGACCTGCTCTATCGTGAATATTGTCGCGCCCGTCTCGCTGAAATGCGCAAACAGCTTCTGATCGCGGCTGAACGCGCCGAAGCTCTCGAAGCGCAGCATCATCCTGCGGATCAGGTTGACGATGAGAGGACGGACGCACATCGCAAGACCGGTCTCGGCCTGCCGCATTGAAGTGGCCCGCAACCGGCGATCTCTCCCGCGTAGCAGTGACCAAGCAATTGGCAACAGTTTGGGAGTGAACAATGAATAAGCCCGAATGCTATACCGTCGTGGTGGCCTGCGTCTCGTGCCTGACCATTATTGGATTAATGGCCGTTGGGGCGTGGTGAGCATGACTGATTGCCGAGCCGATACCGGTTCGCGTGAAGAAGACGCGTCAAGAACGGGAATTCAGAGCTCCGGTTCTGCTCATCAGAACCGAAGCTCCAAAGCGCGATGCGATTAGGATGAATCGTCATCGCGCTTTGGGTTGGTTTAAGCATGATCTTTTCGGAAAACCGCTGCGCACTTTTCCGGATTATGCTCCAGGTCCGGATGTCAGCTTCCGGGCGGGGTATACGAAGAACGCAGCTTCGCCGCGTTCTGGCGAACCTGCTTGATCTCGTCCTGCGTGAACAACCTGGTCAGTTTCACATTCTGCAGGGTGCCGGCGGTGACGGTCAGGCCGGAAATGGCCGGCGCCGCACCCGGATCAGGCACATCGAAAATCACCAAAACGCCTGGGCCGTCGGCCGCAACGCTGTACATCGAAAGCAGCTTTCCGCCGGCCGCTTCGATGAGCTTTCGTGCCGCCTCCTGGCGATCGGTCGTGGGATTCTCCAAAATGGCATTGAGAGCGCGTGGGGTGTACTGTCCGGTGAGGCAAAAATGCATGGCATGTTCTCCTCTGGTTTTTTGGCAATGATTCTCCCTGCCGTTCCGAACTGATCGTTACGGCCGCTGCATCTGAAGTGATGAAGGTACTGCCCGCCGTGGGCATAAACGCCGCCGATGATTTCCGGGAGGTCGGCACGTCCCGGTGACGGCTCTCATGGAAGGCTACATCAACTCCCGAACGTGCGGAAGAGAATTCATCAGCCGCGACATGTCGACCGATCAGTTATCGAATACCGCATGGCGATGGATGAATTGTTTTTCCATCCTTTGCTCTTTCGCTACGGCGGACTAGCTTGCCCACCCAACGAGATCATCGCCTGCTGAACCGCCGCTCGCGCGCCTTGTAGAGATGATCGCTGATCAATTGCCGGAGCGCTGCCGGATCATCGAATTCGAGCTGCACGGCGAACGGCACGATGCTGTCAGGCACGCCTTCACGGCCGCGGAGGCGCGCGAGATCCTTTTCCGTCGTCACCAGTGTGTGCTGCTCGCGCTGCGCCTCCGCTGCGAGAGCTGCGATCTCGTCGTTTGAAAACATGTGGTGATCGGCGAAGGCGCGCGTGCGCGCGACCTCGATGCCGCAGGCGCGCAAGCTGCGGAAAAATCGTTCGGGATCGCCAATGCCCGCGAATGCGAACACCGGCTTGCCCAAAAGTCTTGCGACCGACCCGGCGTCCGGCTTCAGGCGCGCACGCAGCTCCGGCTTGTCGCGCTTGGCAAGCTCGGTCGCGACATCGTTGGCGGCGCAGCCGTCGCCGATCAACACCAGCGCGTCGGTGCGCGCAAGCTGCGCCTTCAGCGGCGCGCGCAGCGGGCCGGCGGGAAATACCTTGCCGTTGCCGAGGCCACGTTCGCTATCGATCACGATCAGCGAGGTGTCCTTGACCAGGCGCGGGTTCTGAAAGCCATCGTCCATCAGGATGACGGTGGCACCTTGCGATTTGGCGAGCGCGACACCCTCGAGGCGGTCCCGCGCGACAGCGACCGGGACGTCGCGCGCCATCATCAAGGGCTCGTCGCCGACGTCGGAAGCGGTGTGGCGCGCGCGGTCGACCATGACCGGGCCCTTCAGCCGTCCGCCATAGCCGCGACTGAGCACCACCGGCGTCTCGCCAAGCTCGCGCAAAAGCTTCGTCAGCGCCAGCACGGTCGGCGTCTTGCCGGCGCCGCCGACGTGATAATTGCCGACGCAGATCACGGGGATGCCGGCATCCACGCCTTTGCGCAGCATGCGCCGTTCGGTGATCGCGCCGTAGAGCGCTCCGAGCGGCCATAACGCGTACGACTGGAGGGAACGTGGCCGGTACCAGAAGGCCGGCTCACGCATTGGCGGCTCCCATCTCGATCCGCAGCTGCAGCAGATACGGCTCGAGTGCGATCATGGTGCGATCGAGCGCGCCGCCGAGCTCCTCGACCACGCCGCTGCCTGCGCGCTGCATCTTGTCGCGCAAGGTGGGATCGGCCAGCAGCTGGCCGAGCTGCTTGACCAGCGCCTCCTGCGTGTCGGCCTGGCGCGCACCGCCGCTGCCGTCGAGCGCCTCATAGACATCGGCGAAGTTGAAGACGTGTGGGCCATGCACGATCGCGGCCCCGAGCTTGATCGCCTCGATCGGGTTCTGCCCGCCATGACGGATCAGCGATCCGCCCATGAACACGATCGGCGACAGCCGGTAGAACAGGCCGAGCTCGCCCATGGTGTCGGCGACATAGATATCGGTGGTCGCGGTCGGCAGCTCCTCGCGCGAGCGCAATGCCGGCTTCAGGCCTGAGGCCGTGATCAGGCCGGCGATCGAGGAGCCGCGATCGGGATGCCGCGGCACGATCACGGTGAGGAGCTGCGGGAAGAAGCCGGAGAGGCCGCGATGCGCGGCGACCAGCATCTCGTCCTCGCCCGGGTGGGTCGAGGCCGCGACGATGATGGGGCGCCCGCGCGTCATCGCCATCAGCCGTTCGAGCTTGGCGGGATCGGCCGGCGGCGCCGGCACGTCGAGCTTGAGGTTGCCCGTGGTGACGACGTCGCGGCCGCCGAGCGTGGAGAAGCGCTCGGCATCGGTCTTCGACTGCGCAAGGCAGATGTCGAAACGCGACAGCAGCGCCGAGATGGTGCCCTGCATGCGCCGCCAGCGCGGGAAGGAGCGCGGCGACATCCGCCCGTTGATCAGCACCATCGGCACCCGGCGCGTCGCGCCCGCCAGGATCAGGTTCGGCCACAGATCGGATTCGATGAACAGCGCCAGCGACGGCTTCCAATGATCGAGGAAGCGCGCGACATAGCGCGGCGAATCATACGGCACGTATTGATGGATGACGTCGGGCGGAAAGCGCTTTGCGACCACTGCGGCCGAGGTGACGGTGCCCGAGGTGAGCAGGATGCGTAAGTTGAGATCGCGCAGGCGCTCGATCAGCCCCGCCGCGGCCAGCACCTCGCCGACACTGGCGCCGTGGATCCAGACCAGCGGACCATGCGGCCGCACGTCTCGGGACAGGCCGCGCCGCTCGCCGACGCGCGCGGGATCCTCCTTGCCCTGCTTCAGCCGCCGCTTGATCAGCGCCGGCGCAAGCGGCACCAGGCCGGAGGCCAGGCGCCGGTACATCCGCAGCGTGATCGGCAGCGCAATGGGCAGCGATTTAGGCATCTTCCGGTCCCGGGCGGCCGAGTTGCGCATAGGCGCGGCGGGTCGCCTCGTTCAACGTGTCTTCCAGCTCCTGCCGCAGCGCTTCCATCATGGCGGCGTCGGCGTCCGGCGGAACGTGGATTTCCTTGATGCCGACCAATGCGCCCCGCCCGAATGGCAAATTGATGGTGGTGCGGTCCCAGTTCTTGAGCCGGACGAAGCGGCTGGTCGCCATCGCGAAAGGCATGATCGGCCGCCCCGATTCCCGTGCCAGCATGATGATGCCGAGCCCGGCCACGCGCGAGCGCTTGGGGACATCGGCGGTCAGCGCGACATTACAACCGGTCTGGAGCGTGCGCACCATTTCCTTGAAGGCGCCGACCCCGCCCTTGCGGTGGAAGGCGCCGCCATGATCGCCGGAACCGCGGATGGTGCCGATGCCGAGCCGCTCGGCGGCGATCGCATTGAACTCGCCGTCGCGGTGGCGGGAGATCAGGACCTTGGCGCGATAGGAAGCCTTGTTCTGGTTCTTGATGAAGGGCGTGAGGAAATGCTGGCCGTGCCAGAACGCGAAGATCGCAGGGAGCTGCGGCTCAACCTGCGCATAGACGTCGGGCGGATCCAACGTGAATTTGTTGGTCCGCCAGACCAGACGCAGATATTCGGCCGCCAGGACCCCGACGGCACGCTGAACGAAGCTGCTTCGCAGCGTATTGCGAAGCAGTTTTTTCAACGCGCCGGTTCTTGATTCGGGTCGAGCAACCGGTGGAGATGGACGATGAAATAGCGCATCTGCGCGTTGTCGACCGTGCTCTGCGCCTTGGCCCGCCAGGCGGCATGAGCGGTCGCATAATTCGGATAGAGGCCGACGATCTCGACGTCGTCGAGATTCTTGAAGACGTTCTGCTCGAGATCGACGAGCTCCCCGCCGATGACGAGGTGAAGCAGTTGTTGCGGGGCACTATCTGGCATGAGTTCTGTTCCTAGCGGGCTGCCCGGCAAAAGCAGTGTTCGACGAGCACGACGAAAAGCGCTTTAGGCCAAGGGACGGTTTCGAAAATGCGCGACAATGCCCGCATGACGATCGCGTCCCGCTGCCACCAGCACCCCGTGCGCCACTTCCCGGCGGTTATAGAGGATGGGTTCTCCGGAGAGGTCGCTCATCCTACCATCGGCTTCCTGCACGATCAAATCGGCCGCCGCAAGGTCCCAATCATGGCTGTTGCCCCCCGCAAAAGCCGCATCCAGCGCGCCGTGGGCGACCCGGCACAGGCGTAGCGCGAGCGAACCGATTCGCGGATGCAGCTTGATCTCGCGGCCGGAGCTGTTGAGCCGCTCGACCATGGGTTTCGGGCCGGCGACACGGGAGAAGTCGAGCGCCGATCCGGGCGAAGCCTGCACGGCTGCGCCGTTGAGCGTGGTGCCCTGGCCGCGTGCGGCGAAGAAGAACTCATCGGTCGTCGGCGCGAACACCGCGGCCAGCACGGGCGCGGCATCCTCGACCAGCGCGACGCTGACGCACCAATCGTCGTGGCCGTTGAGGTAGTTGCGCGTGCCATCGATGGGATCGACGATCCAGGTCAGCCGCCGCGACAGCCGGGCCGCATCGTCGGCGCTCTCCTCCGAGAGCCAGCCATAATCCGGCGTCGCACTGCGCAGGCGCGTTTCGAGCAGGTCGTTGACGGCGATGTCGGCTTCCGAGACCGGCGAGGACGCACCCTTGGTCCACTTCTTCAGCTCGGTGCGGAACATCGAGTGCGCCAGCGCGCCCGCTTCCCGCACCGTGTCCTGCAGCAGCGCCGCATCGCGCGTCAGGATGGTTTCGCCCGGGGCGTTCGCCTCAACGTCCGCCAAGCGTCAATCCCTCGATGCGCACCGTCGGCGCATTGATGCCGTAGCGGAACTCGAGATTGTTCGCGGGCTGCATCGACTTGAAGATCTCGAACAGATGGCCGGCGATCGTCACCTCGCTGACGGGATAGGTGATCTCGCCGTTCTCGATCCAGAAGCCGGAAGCGCCGCGGCTGTAATCGCCGGTGACGCCGTTCACGCCGGAGCCGATCAGATCGGTGACGTAGAAGCCCTGCTTGATATCGGAGATCAGCTCGGCCGGGCTCGGCGTGCCGGGCTCGAGATGCAGATTGTACGGCCCGGGCGAAGGCGAGGAAGAAACGCCGCGGTGGGCATGGCCGGTGGTGGCAAGGCCGAGCTCGCGCGCAGTGGCGCAGTCGAGCAGCCAGGTCGTCAGCACGCCCTCGTCGATCAGCGCGATCTTCTTCACGGCAACGCCTTCGGCGTCGAACGTCTGCGAGCGCAGGCCGCGCTTGCGCAGGGGATCGTCGATGATGCGGATGTTCTTCGCAAACAGCTGCTGGCCGAGCTTGTCCTTGAGGAAGCTGGTCTTGCGCGCGATCGAGGCGCCGTTGATGGCGCCGACGACATGACCGACCAGGGAGCCGGCGACGCGCGGATCGAACACGACGGGCACCTTGCAGGTCTCGACCTTGCGCGGATTGGAGCGCGCCACGGTGCGCTCGCCGGCGGAACGGCCGACGATCTCCGGCGACAACAGGTCCGCGCCATGCGGCGCCGAGGTGAAGTCGTAATCGCGCTCCATGCCGGTGCCTTCGCCCGAGATGGCGGTGGCCGAGATGCCCTGGCTGGAGCGCAAATAGGAGCCGTGGAAGCCGGTCGAGGTGACCAGCACCATGCCGCCCATGCCCGCGGACGCCGAGGCGCCGCCGGATTTGGTGACGCCCTTCACGGCGAGGGCCGCAGCCTCGGCTGCGAGTGCGCGGCGCTCGAGCTCGCTGGTGGCAGGCACATCGGGATCGAGCAGATCGAGATCGGGGAAGTCGCGTGCGAGCAGCGCGGGATCGGCGAGCCCGACATATTTGTCGTCGGGCGCAACGCGCGCCATCGCGACAGCGCGTTCGGCAAGCTTGGTCACGGCATCGCCGCTGACGTCGTTGGTCGAGACCACCGCCTGGCGCTGGCCGACCAGCACGCGCAAGCCGACGTCGTCACCCTCGGAGCGCTCGGATTCCTCGACGCGTCCGTCGCGCACCTCGACGCCTTGCGAGACGCCGCGCACCGCGACCGCGTCGGCCGCATCCGCGCCGGCGCGCTTGGCCGCCTCCACCAGCCGCTGCGCCAGATCCGACAAGGCGGACTGGTCGAACAGGTCACGGCTGGCCTTTGACCCCTTGGCGGAATCCTTGGACGAAAGCGTCGAGCTTGCGGATGGTGAAGAGTTCACGAACGAAATCCTGTTGGGGCGGGGGTTCGGGACCGGAACCCACAGATGTGCCCTGATCGCGCGGACTTCAAGCATTTTCAGCCCGCCAAAAGCTCAGATTCGCACCTTTGGCGCAACGTCTCGTCAATCATGCGCGCCAAGGTCTTGTCAATCATGAGCAGCAGTGACGGTGGGTTAACCAGCCTTTTTAAGCGGTTTCGGAAAGCCGCGCGCTAAGGTCCTCGCATCGACCGGGAACATAATCCCGGCGGGGAGAACTAAAGCCGTGAGGCGTCAAACAGCAACATGCGGGGTCGCTCCCGCCGGGTCGAGCCGCTCTCTGCGGCTCGACCCCCTTTCCCTTCCGGTCCGCTTCGATGCGCACGATCCGCGCGCCGACGGACATGTCAGGCAGATCGAGCTTCATCGCGAACGCGTCGTGCTTCGCCGTGCCGTTCGCGGCATGCAGATGGCGATCAACGTCCGCGTCCGCGACTTCACAGGCGTCGCACTGCGCGGCAATGACGAAGCGCAGGCCATCGTCCTGGTGCATCGCGATCCCTCGCTCTCCGTTCCGCTGCTCGTCGGCGCGGAAGGCGACGAGCTCGTCGAGGCCTTGGCGATCTGGAGCGAGCTGTTCGCGCTTCCGCAGCTCGACGAAGGTGCGCGCAAGCCCGCAGCCCGCCGCCGCCGCGCCAATGCGATCCGCGCCCGCCGTCCGAAATTCCTGATGCGCCGCCGCGTTGCGATGGCGCGCGAGCTGTCGGTTCATCGCGAAGAACGCGAGATCATCGCGAGGAATTAATCGGCATTCACAGGTGCCGTAGGGTGGGCAAAGCGAAGCGTGCCCACCTTATTTGTCAATCATTGAGAGATCGTGGGCACGGCGCAAGGGCGCCTTTGCCCACCCTACGAGATCTACGCCGACCGCATCACCGCGTCCGCGAGCAATCCCGCGAACAGCAACAAGCCCGCATATTTGTTCGACTTGAACAGGCGCAGGCACAGCTCGGGATCGTCGATCCGCAAGCGCATGATCTGCGATGCCAGGTGCACGGCGAAGGCGATCAGCCCGAGCCAGGCCGGCCAGCGAGCATCGCCTGAGGCCAGCGCGACGCCGATCAACATCACAGCGAGCCCGTAGAACAGGATCAGCGCCTGGTGCGTGTGCGCGCCGAACAGGCGCGCGGTGGACTTGATGCCGATCAGCGCGTCGTCCTCGGCGTCCTGATGCGCGTAGATCGTATCATAGCCGATCACCCATGAAATCGCGCCGGCATAGAGCACCATCGCGGTGACGTCGATGCGGCCGAAGGTGACGGCAAATCCCATCAGGGCGCCCCAGGAGAAGGCAAGCCCGAGCACGATCTGCGGCCACCAGGTGATGCGCTTCATGAAGGGGTAGATCGCGACGATCAGGAGCGAAGCGATGCCGGTCGCAATCGCGAAGCGGTTGAACTGCAGCAGCACGATAAGGCCGATCAGCGCCTGCACGACCATCCAAGCCAGCGCCTGCTTCGTGCTCACCTGGCCCGAGGGCAGCGGCCGCGAGCGGGTGCGCTCGACCCTGGCGTCGAGGTCGCGGTCGGTGATGTCGTTCCAGGTGCAGCCCGCCCCGCGCATCACGAAGGCGCCGATGAAGAACAGCACGATGGTGAGCGGCAGTCCGCGGACGTCATGCGCCATGCCGCTCGCGAGCGCCGCCGACCACCAGCACGGCATCAACAGCAGCCATGAGCCGATCGGACGATCGAAGCGGGACAATCGCAAATAAGGCCGCGCCCATGGCGGCGCGAGCGTATCGACCCAGTTGCCGGTGGAATCGGCAACGCGGGCGGATGTGCTAGTGCCCAGTTTTCGAAGTTCGTATTCCATCGCGGCGTATTCCGGTACGAACTTCGAAAACTACAAGGGCACTAGCAAGAAATTATAATTCACGTGCCGCTTGTCGATTTGAAGTTCCCATGAGGATCTCGCGGCAAGCACCGTAGGAACTTCAAATCGGCGGCACGTGTATCATCGGGTCAGGACGTTGCCGTTGAGCGTGTCGAAGGTGCTGCCGCCCTTCTTGCCGGCATTGGCCTCAGGCGCCGAGCCTGAACCGAGCACCTCGCTCAGCGACGGGCCGGCCGGACCGCGCGGCTGGTTCTGCATCTGCTGCGCGACGTTGCAGACCTTCGTCGCCATGGCCTCGGTATTCTTGTGACCGTCCTTCATCTGCGCGCCGATCTGCGCCGGGATTCCGCATTTGGCGGCGTGGGACTCGATGTACTTGATCATCTTGGTCTCTGCCTGGCTGAAATTGCGGATCAGCTTGCAGGCTTCGTCCGGCGGCGCATGACGGTCGCTCGCGGCCTTGATCAGCTTGCCGCGCTTCTCGGCTTCCTCGCGCAGAGGAATGAAAGCCTTCATGCAGTCCTCGCCGGGGCCGCCCTGGGTCGGCGGGGCCGCGCTGAACGCGCCAGCGCCGCCGACGGGCGCGGCGCCATTCACGGGAAAGGACGATTGCGGTGCCGTGCCGACCGAAGCGGTCGGCGCCGAGCCGTTCACCGGGGGAAACGCGGAACTGGTGGCGGCCTGGTTCGGCAGCGGCGCCGGGAAGGCGCTTTGCGCGTAGGCGCCCGCGGTGCTCAGGGTGACCATGGCGGCAGTGATCGGAACCATCAAATGACGGATCATCAGGAGAGTCTCTCCGGCAGGAGCTACGGGGTTCAGCGTCTTCCCAATTGAAGCGCAACCAGCGTGTTCGCGTTTTTACGATTCCCGCCGGCGCTTAACAACCCGTTGAATAGGGCAAGAGCGCGGCGCGGGGACGCACCATTTCGGCAATATTTACCCCCGGAATGGCTGCTTTCGGTTAAGAACGGCCCCAAATCGGACCCCTGAACGATGCCCTCCCACGATTTTCGCGCTCCCCGCCTGTTCGTCGACGCTCCTCTTGCCCAGGACGCCAGGATCCCGCTCGACCGCGACCAGAGCAATTATCTCGGCAATGTGCTGCGACTTGCCGCCGGAGCCGAGGTTCTGGCCTTCAACGGCCGGGACGGCGAGTGGCAGGCCGCCATCGAAGGTCGCAAGCGGCCGGACGGTCTCGTGATCCTGCAGCAGACCCGGCTCCAGGACGGACTGCCCGACGTCGCCTACGTTTACGCCCCGCTCAAGCATGCCCGGCTGGATTACATGGTCCAGAAGGCCATCGAGATGGGCGCAGCCGCCCTGCAGCCGGTCCTGACCCGGTTCACCCAGCCCTCCCGGGTCAACACCGAGCGGATGCGCGCGAATGTCGTCGAGGCGGCCGAGCAATGCGGCATTTTGAGCATCGCCATGGTCGCCGAGCCGGTGCCGCTGGAGCGGTATCTCAGTCAGCGCCCTGCGGGCCGCCTGCTGATCTTCTGCGACGAGGCGGCGGAGGTGCAAAACCCGGTGCAAAGCCTGCAAGACGCCCGCGAGGCCGGACAGGGGATCGACGTGCTGATCGGCCCCGAAGGCGGCTTTGCCGAGGAAGAGCGGGCCCTGCTGCTGCGGCAGCCCAGGATCCTCCGGCTGGCGCTCGGCCCGCGGATCATGCGGGCCGATACCGCCGCCGTGGCCGCCCTGGCGCTGGTACAGGCGGTGCTGGGCGATTGGGGCAATGCCAGCTGATCCCGGCGTTGCCCGCCTGTTAAGCGATTGATCCTTTGGAGGTCGAAACCGCTTTCGGGCCATGCTAAGGGCTGCGCAATTCGCCTGCCTCCCCTTGCCCTGCCCGGTTCCACCGGGACGATGGACCCAGTTATGACCGCGACTGCCACCTCAAATGCTGCCGGCTCCGCCGCTTGGGCGGATACGCTGCTGTTGTCGTTCGCGCAGGCCGGTTACGTCAGGGCCGAGCCCGCCATCCTGCAGCCGGCCGAGCCGTTCCTGGACCTCTCCGGCGAGGACATCCGCAAGAGCCTGTACCTGACCACGGACCTCACGGGCGAGGAGCTCTGCCTGCGCCCGGACCTGACCATTCCGGTGGCGCGCGATTACCTGACCTCCGGTCGTGCCGGCCAGCCGGCCGGGTTCAGCTATCTCGGCCCGGTGTTTCGCTACCGCAGCGGTCAAGCCAGCGAATTCCTGCAGGCCGGCATCGAATCGTTCGGCCGCCAGGACCGCGCCGCGGCCGACGCCGAGACGTTGGCGCTCGGGCTCGAAGCGACCGCGGCCTTCGGTGTCCGCGACGTCGAGATCCGCACCGGCGACGTGGCGCTGTTCAACGCGCTGCTCGATGCGCTCGACCTCTATCCGGTCTGGCGCCGCCGCCTGGTCAAGGATTTCAACCGCAAGATCAGCCTGGAAAAGGATCTGGAACGGCTGGCGGCCGCGACCACCGCGACCCGCAGCGAATATGAGGGCGTGCTCGCCGCCCTCGCCGGCTCCGACCGCAAGGCGGCGCTCGCCTTCGTCACCGATCTGATGTCGATCGCCGGCACCACCAATGTCGGGGGACGCACCACGGCCGAGATCGCCGACCGCTTCCTCGAGCAATCGACGCTGAAGGGCGGCGCGCTGCCGCGCGAGGCGATTGCCGTGCTCAAGCGCTTCCTGACGATTGCAGGCAATCCCGACGATGCCATCGCCGAGCTGCGCGCGCTCACTGCCGACGCCAGGCTCGACCTCACGGCAGCGATTGATCAGTTCGAGAGCCGGGTCGGCTTCATGGCGGCGCGCGGCATCGACGTGAAGCAGACGCGCTTCTCGACCGCGTTCGGACGCGGCCTCGACTATTACACCGGCTTCGAATTCGAACTGCATCACCGGGGCAACGGCGCCGAGCCGCTGGTCGCCGGCGGCCGCTATGACGGGCTGATGACCCAGCTTGGATCGAGAGAACCGATCCCTGCGGTCGGCTTCTCGGTCTGGGTGGATGCGCTGACGAAGATCGGCCGCAAGGTGGGAGCTTAAGTCATGAGCGCGCCATTCGTTCTGGCCGTTCCCTCCAAGGGCCGCCTGCAGGAAAACACCGAGGCCTTCTTCGCCCGTGCCGGGCTCAAGCTGTCGAAGGCCGGCGGCGCCCGCGACTATCGCGGCACGCTTGCAGGCCTCGACAATGTCGAGGTCGCCTATCTCTCGGCGAGCGAGATCGCCTCGCAACTGTCGCGCGGCCTCGCGCATCTCGGCGTCACCGGGGAAGACCTGGTGCGCGAGAACATCGCCGACGCCGACAAGCGCGTGTCGCTGATCGATGGGCTCGGCTTCGGCTATGCCGACGTCGTCGTCGCGGTGCCGCAGGCCTGGATCGACGTTCGCACCATGGCCGACCTCGACGACGTCACCACCGGCTTCCGCGAGCAGCATCACATGCGGATGCGGGTCGCGACCAAGTTCATCAACCTCACCCGCACCTTCTTCCAGAGCCACGGCATCACCGATTACCGCATCGTTGAAAGTAGCGGCGCGACCGAAGGCGCGCCGGCGGCCGGCAGCGCCGAGCTGATCGTCGACATCACCACGACGGGCGCGACGCTCGCCGCCAACGGCTTGCGGGTGCTCGACGACGGCGTGATCCTGCGCAGCCAGGCCAATCTGGTCGCCTCGAAAGAGGCCGACTGGACGCCGCAGGCGCGGGAGACCGCGCGCGTCATCCTCGATCACATCGCAGCAAGGGCGCGAGCCAACAAGTATCGCGAGGTCCGCACCCGCTTCCGGCAATGCGACGCGGCGCTGCTCGGCGAAGCCCATGGCCGGTTCGGCGTCGAGGCCCCGTTCGGCGGGCCGACCTCGTCGGGCATGTTGACGTTGCACTGCCCGCCGGGACAGCTCTATGCGCTGGCAAGCTTCCTGCGCGAGCATGGCGCCGAGACCGTCTCGGTGGTTTCGCTCGACTACGTGTTCGACCGGGAGAACCCGCTGTTCGCCAAGCTGGAGGCGTTCCTGCGGCAGTGAGCCTCAGGCCGTTCGGCTTTTCCGTTCAGCTTTGCGACAGCAAACGGCAGCTACCATATGCTGTTAAGATGACTTTGAACGCTTCTGGAACTTGATCGATGACGCTGGGCTCTGACGTTTCCGGCATGACGACGACCGCAGGCACCGCCGCGGCGAAGGGACTGTCGATCGTCGTCCCCGTCTACAACGAGGCGGCGGGCCTCGCCGCCCTGCACCAGCGCATCTGCGATCTGGCAAAAACCTTGCGGGAGCGCTATCGGCTGGCTTGCGAGGTCGTCTATGTCGACGACGGCAGCAAGGATGCGACGCTGGCGATCGCCCGCGCGCTGCCGGCCGACGCGATCGACGTCCAGGTGGTGTCGCTGTCGCGCAATTTCGGCAAGGAAGCGGCGCTGATGGCCGGCCTCGACCATGCCCGGCTCGGCGCCGTCATGTTCATGGACGGCGACGGCCAGCATCCGCCGGCCCTGATCGAACAGCTGGTGCGGCACTGGATCGATGACGGCTATGACGTCGTCTACACCGCCAAGGCGCATCGCGACAACGAGACCTTCCTGCGCCGGGTCGCCGTGCACGGCTTCTACGCTCTGATCAATTGGGGGGCACGGCAGAAGATTCCCGAGGACGCCGGCGACTTCCGCCTGCTGTCGCCGCGCGCGGTCACGGCGCTCAGGCAGCTGCCCGAGCGCAACCGGTTCTTCAAGGGCCTCGCCAGCTGGATCGGCTTCCGCCAGATCCGCGTCGACTACGAGCCGTCCGCGCGCGCCCATGGCGTCACCACCTTCAACGCCGCAAGCCTGCTCGGCCTGTCGATCGAGGGCCTGACCTCGTTTTCGGTGGCCCCCCTGCGCTTCGCCAGCCTGCTCGGCGTCATTCTCGCCGGGGGCGCCTTCCTGTTCGGCCTTTCGATCCTCTGGGAGGTGTTCACGACCGGCAAGCAGGTGCCCGGCTATCCCTCGCTCGTGATCGGCCTGATGACGATCGGCGGCGTGCAGCTCATCATGATCGGCATCGTCGGCGAATATATCGGCAAGATCCTCTCCGAGTTGAAGGCGCGCCCGATCTACTTCGTCGCCGAGCATAGTGAAAAGCACTTCGAAGCGGCGCAGGACGCTTCGAGCGACGCCGCGAAGAGGACGGCGGCCGAATGAGCGCGGCCGCGGGTCTGCGGCGGATCTGGCTCTGTGCCGACGATTACGGCATCAGCCCGGGCGTCAACCGCGCCATCCGCGACCTGATCGAACGCGGCCGCCTCAACGCCACCTCGGTGATGATGGTGGGGCCTGCAATCGCGCGCAGCGAGGTCGAGGCGCTTCAGGCCTCGGCGAAGACGAGCCCGCGCTGCGCGATCGGATTGCACGTGACGCTGTCGGCGCCGTTCCGCCCCCTCACCATGCATTTCCGCCCGCTCGACGGCGACATGTTCATGCCGTTTCCGAAGCTGCTGCGCGCGGGCATTTTGCGGCGGCTCGACCGCGAATTCTTCCGCAACGAGGTGAAGGCGCAGCTCGCCGCCTTCGCCGAAGCGTTCGGGCGCGCGCCTGACTTCGTCGACGGCCATCAGCATGTGCAGCTCTATCCGCAGGTGCGCGACGGCTTTGTCGATGCGGTCCGCGAAGGCGCGCCGAACGCCTGGGTGCGCCAGGGCGGCCGCGACCTGCCGCTCAAGCAGCGGCTGGCCTCACCCAAGGCCATCGTGCTCGACGTCCTCAGCGCGCAATTCCGCCGCCGTGCCGGCAGCGCGGGGCTCAGCTTCAACCCGGGCTTTGCCGGCGCCTATGACTTCACGCGGGCGGCCGATTTTGGCGAGCTGATGCGGCAATTCCTGGAAGGCTTGCCGGATGGCGGCCTCGTGATGTGCCACCCCGGCTTCGTCGACGATGTCCTCGCCGGCCTCGATCCGATGACGGATGTCCGCGAACGCGAGCACGCCTATCTGGCGGGCGACGCCTTCGCGCGTCTGCTGGCGGACAGCGGCGCCACGCTGGGATGACACCGGCAAGCCGCGGGGCAGCTTGTCGCATACCGAAATTTAATCCGGCCGGCACTGTTGGGGCCACAATGGAACCCTACATCTGCTTCGCGCTTGTTTTGCGCGAGGGAGACTGATCATGACGCCGCAGGAACGCCAGCTCGTCGACGACCTTTTCGACCGGCTTTCGAAACTGGAAAATGCACCGCGCGATCCCGACGCGATCGCCGCGATCTCGGACGGGCTGCGCAAGGCACCCGGCGCGATCTATGCGCTGGTGCAGACCACGCTGCTGCAGGACGAAGCGCTGAAGCGCGCCCATAACCGCATCCAGGAGCTGGAAGCGGCCCATGCGCCCGAGCAGGCGCAGTCCGGCGGCTTCCTCGACACCATGCGCGATACCTTGTTCGGCGGAGGCCCCTCGCGCGGCTCGGTTCCGAACGTGCCGCCGCGTGACACGCGGCCGGTCTGGAACAGCGGCGGAGCGATGCAGCAGACGCAGCCGGGCTACGGTCAGCCGCCTTACGGCCAAGGTCAGGGCCCGGGCCAGGGTTATGGCGCACCGCCGATGGGCGGTGGCGGCGGCTCGTTCCTCGGCACCGCGGCGGCAGCTGCGGCCGGCGTCGTCGGCGGCTCTCTGCTGCTCTCGAGCATCCGCGGCATGATGGGCGGATCGCATCAGCAGGCCTTTGGCGACACCAACGCCCTCGGCGACCGCAGCGCTGGTGGAAGTCCTTGGGGCGGCAGCGACCAGTCCGGCGGCTCGCTCGCGCGCGATGCCGGCCTCAACGACATCGGCTCGAACCGGGAGTCCCGCCAGAGCTTCTCCGACCAGGCGAACAACGATCGTAACGACAACGACCAGAACTACGGCGACAACAACGACGACGGCAATATGGACGTAGCCGACGACAGCGATTTCGGCGGCGACGACGATGGCGGCAGCGATTACGCGTGAGCAATTCGTCCGAAAGATGCGGACGGCCGCCTCTCGGCGGCCGTTTTCTTTAGAGCATGGGCTCGAGCGTCTTTTGTGCCACGGCAAGGAGAGAGGACGCTCGATATAATATGACTAATGCGCAGCGCCATTGGACTGAGCTGAACGTTACCCGACGCGCCTGAATTCACCATGACAAATCAAATCGCCGTCTGACGCGTGCGACCGTAGACTCCCGGATTTCCAAATTCGGACATGGGTGTTCAACTGGAAGAACACGTTGCTCATGCCACACACCAATGTGGTTGCCTCTCTTGGTTATAGTCGGGGTTTTAAAAATGAGTCCACTTCAGCAGCGCATCGCAACCCTGACCAACGTGACAACTCATCTCATCACCGAGTTGTCGGAGTTGGAGGGACTGCACGAGCGCCTCAAGAAGGCAGAGCTGTCGGCGCGGCGGTTGAAACGCTCCGTTCGCGCATCGCTTTCCCATTCATCAACTCGTCGTCGCTGCTCTGTTGCCCCTCGTCTCGGTTCGAGGCGGCATCGTCGGCCAGCCTAAAGCATGATCCGGATAAAGTGCGCAGCGGTTTTCCGAAAAGATCATGCTTAAACAACAACCTGAAGCGCGATGACGATTCATCCTGATCGCATCGCGCTTTGGACCTTGGCCGGAGGACGTACGCCGGCGGCGCGCAACGCCTTCGATGCCGCGCGTCGCGAGCCGGCGCGACACGCGGAGTTGACGGCTCGCAGCGCGCGCTGGGCTACATCACCACGACCTTCGTGCCGACATTGACGCGGCCGTAGAGGTCGATGACGTCTTCGTTGCGCATGCGGATGCAGCCGGAGGAGACGTTGGTGCCGATGGTCCAGGGCTCGTTGGAGCCGTGGATGCGGTACAGCGTCGAGCCCAGATACATCGCGCGGGCGCCGAGCGGGTTCTCCGGACCGCCTTCCATGTGCCGGGGCAAATCGGGACGGCGCGCGATCATTTCGGCCGGCGGCGTCCAGTCCGGCCATTCGCGCTTGGCTGTGATCGCCTTCACGCCGGACCAGGTGAAGCCGGGACGCCCGACGCCAATGCCGTAGCGCATCGCCCTGCCGTTGCCCTCGACGAGATAGAGGAATTTGTTCGGGGTATCGACCACGATGGTGCCGGGACTTTCCTTGCCGCTATAGTCAACAGATTGCTTCTCGAACCTTGGATCGAACTGACGCTGCCGCGGGTCGGCCGTCTCCTGCTGAACCGCGCCTTGCTGATATCCACCCTGCATCTGCGGCTCGCCCATCGGCGGCAGGCGGCGCTGGTCGTAATAGCCGGGCTGCTGTTGATAGACCGGCTGCTGCGGCGCGTAGGCCGGACCGCGGCCGGGACCGTCGCCGAACAGGAACTCGATGAAGCCGCCGCCCATGTTCGCATTGGAGGCGACGCGCACCGGCGCCGGCGGCACCTGCGGCTGGTAGAGCACCGCGGGCGGATCGTTCGGCACCGAATTGTCGAAGGCGCTGGCACTGTTTGCGCCGGCAATGAAGGTGCAAGCGCTGCCGAGCAGCGCGACAGACATTTTCTTGAACATCGACGTACTCTGTACTGTTTCGTCTAGATCACATGCGCCGTGGAGAGCTGATGGCTGGTCCGCGCCCCCGACGTGGTCAATAAAAAGCAAAAGCCGTTTTGTTTGGTAAACAGAAGCGGCGTTTGGATTCACCACGTCGTCAGCAGCGGGGCAATTTGGCGATCAGCGTTTATTTTCGATGAACGCCGCGCGCCCATGGTTAATCGCTTCTTTGCGCGCCGTCGCGCGCAGCCGCACAACAGTTCCTGCCGTGAACTTCGTGTTAAATCGCTTCTGCCTACAAAGACGCGTGAGTGAGGTGGGGGGAGTATCCAGATGGCTGTTCACCGCAAACGTTTTCGCGTCGAGGATATCGCTGGTGGCGAGATGCCGATTTTGGACGTAACTGAAGAGGCAATCCCGATGCACAGCGAGATCATGGCCGAGCTACGTGCGATCCGTGCACAGATGGCGAAAGGCACCGCGCCCTTGCCCTTGTCCGGCAGCGCAGCCATGGCGGCGATCGACGCCTCCACCGCCCACGAGCTCTCCGAGGCTCGTACCATGCTCGAGACCTACCGGGCCCAGATCGAGCAGTGCGAAAAGCTGAAGGTCGAGCTCGACCTCATCCATGACGCCATCGACCGCACCAAGCGCGAAATCGCGACGCTGCACGGCAAGAGCTTTGACGGCGGCGAAATGGCCAAGGTCAATGGCGAGCTCGGCGCGGTGGTCGGCGGCACCGAGCAGGCGACCCAGCAGATCCTCGAGGCCGCGGAGTCGATCGACCAGGCCGCCAGCGCAATGTCCAAGGTGGACTCGATCGACCAGCAGAAGCGGCTCGCCGACGACATCCAGGAACGCGTCATCTCGATCTTCGAGGCCTGCAACTTCCAGGACCTGACCGGCCAGCGCATCAGCAAGGTGATGGGCACGATGAAGTTCATCGAACAGCACATCAATGCGATGATGGAGATCTGGGGCGGCGTCGACGCGATCAAGTCCCACGTCGTGCCGCAGGTCGACAATCGCAGCGAGGACGACAAGCTTCTCAACGGCCCCAAGCTCGCCGGCGACGTCGGCCACGCCTCGCAGGACGACATCGACGCGCTGTTCGACTGAGCGGACGCGGCATAGCGAAAAACAAAACGCCGGCGAGAGCCGGCGTTTTTGTTTTTGGCCCAGCCCGTCATTCCGGGGCGGCTCGACGGAGCCGGTCCCGGAATCCGGAGATTTAAGGCAGGAAGCTCACCACATCGAGATTCTCAGGTGCGCGAGTGCGCACCATAGTTCGCGCTTCGCGCGCCCCGGAATGACGGAAGACGAACATCACGCCCGCGGCGCGCAGCGGACGTAGACCATGTTGCCGTAGCGGGTGGCGGCGTCCTTGTCGATGAAGCGGGTGATCAGGACGCGGCCGTCGAAGGAGATGATTTCGCGGTCCTGCTCGCCGGGGGTCGGACCCGCCGGTCCGATGTAGTTCTTGCCGCTCGGCGAGCCCTTCAGCCGCAGCTCCTGGGGCGTTGCCTGGTCGGCCAGATGCATGATCACGCCGCCGGAGGAGCCGGCGGTGATCACGTAGGGATTTTTGCACTGGGCCCGGGCGGCGGCCTCGGTGCGGGCGCGGTCGGCCGGGTTCTGGAACGAGGCGAGGCCCCAGCGGCCGACGATCTCGTCGCCGCGAATGGTCGCAGGCATTTCGGGCGCGACGCCCGGCTCGGCTTCGGGCGGCGGCGAGGACGACGAGAAGGACGGCAGGCTCATGCCGCCGCCGCAGGCGCCCAGCAGCAGCGCCAGACAAGAGGCGGCGGCCAGATTGGCAACCGTGCGCGCGTGAGCTGAACTGATCATGGCATTCCCCCGAACAAGACCATGGCCGCACCCCTCCTGCAGCCAAGCGCAAAACCGCTGCCGGAGCAATGACGTCCTTTAATACGTCGGCGCCCCGAACAAGTTTCCAGTGCCACCATCCTATATCCGCCTCACCAATCGCTTAACCACCTTTGCTTGACAGGATCGCGGCCAAGCCATATTTCCGGGCCCACTATTAGCACTCGGAAAGCCCGATTGCTAAGCACGCCGTTCGATCCTCGGGATAGGGGGTGGACGGAAGCGCCGCCCCACCCACTTCCATTACTTCCGAAGCGAGCCTCCAAAGGGAAACGTCATGGCTAAATCCAAATTTCGTCCGCTGCATGACCGTGTCGTGGTCAAACGTATCGACGCCGAGGAAAAGACCAAGGGCGGCATCATCATTCCGGACAGCGCCAAGGAAAAGCCCTCCCAGGGCGAGGTCGTGGCCGTCGGCCCCGGCGGCCGTGACGAGACCGGCAAGCTGACCCCGATCGACCTCAAGGTCGGCGACCGCGTGCTGTTCGGCAAATGGTCGGGCACCGAGGTCAAGATCGACAACGAAGAGCTCCTGATCATGAAGGAGTCGGACATCATGGGCGTACTGGCCTAAGGCCATCCGCCTGAACAGCCGCTGAATGTCATGCCCGGATCCAGGCGGTCCGGGCATCCATCATTCCGCCGGGTTCGGTCCACGAATCCCGGAATTGATGCGACGGGCGAGCGGCAGACACATCACCAAACACGAGGGATTGCTCAAATGGCTGCCAAAGACGTCAAGTTTTCCGGAGACGCGCGCGATCGCATGCTGCGCGGCGTCGACGTTCTCGCCAACGCGGTCAAGGTGACGCTCGGCCCGAAGGGCCGCAACGTCGTCATCGAGAAGAGCTTCGGCGCACCCCGCATCACCAAGGACGGCGTCACCGTCGCCAAGGAGATCGAGCTCGAGGACAAGTTCGAGAACATGGGCGCCCAGATGGTGCGTGAGGTCGCCTCCAAGACCAACGACCTCGCCGGCGACGGCACCACCACCGCCACCGTGCTGGCCCAGGCCATCGTGCGCGAAGGCGCCAAGGCGGTTGCCGCCGGCATGAACCCCATGGACCTCAAGCGCGGCATCGACATCGCGGTCGCTTCCGTCATCAAGGACATCGAGAAGCGGGCCAAGCCCGTCGCCGCCTCCTCCGAGGTCGCCCAGGTCGGCACCATCTCGGCCAACGGCGATGCCGCCATCGGCAAGATGATCGCCCAGGCGATGCAGAAGGTCGGCAACGAAGGCGTCATCACCGTCGAAGAGAACAAGTCGCTCGACACCGAAGTCGACATCGTCGAGGGCATGAAGTTCGACCGCGGCTATCTCAGCCCCTACTTCGTCACCAACCCCGAGAAGATGACCGCCGAGCTCGAGGATGCCTACATCCTCCTGCACGAGAAGAAGCTTTCGGGCCTCCAGGCCATGCTTCCGGTGCTGGAAGCCGTGGTGCAGTCGGGCAAGCCGCTCGTCATCATCGCCGAAGACGTCGAGGGCGAGGCGCTGGCCACCCTGGTCGTCAACCGCCTCCGCGGCGGCCTCAAGGTCGCCGCCGTCAAGGCGCCGGGCTTCGGCGATCGCCGCAAGGCCATGCTCGAGGACCTCGCCATCCTCACCGGTGGCCAGCTCATTTCCGAAGACCTCGGCATGAAGCTCGAGAACGTCACTGTGAAGATGCTCGGCCGCGCCGGCAAGGTCGTGATCGACAAGGAGAACACCACGATCGTCAAGGGCGCCGGCAAGAAGCCGGACATCGAGGCCCGTGTCGGCCAGATCAAGGCGCAGATCGAGGAGACCACCTCGGACTACGACCGTGAGAAGCTCCAGGAGCGTCTCGCCAAGCTGGCCGGCGGCGTCGCGGTGATCCGCGTCGGCGGTGCCACCGAGATCGAGGTCAAGGAGAAGAAGGACCGCGTCGAGGACGCCCTCAACGCCACCCGCGCCGCGGTGCAGGAAGGCATCGTCCCCGGCGGCGGCGTCACGCTGCTGCGCGCCAAGAAGGCGGTCGGCCGTCTCACCAACGCCAATGCCGACGTCCAGGCCGGCATCAACATCGTGCTGAAGGCGCTCGAGGCTCCGATCCGCCAGATCTCGGAAAACGCCGGCGTGGAAGGCTCGATCGTGGTCGGCAAGATCCTGGAGAACAAGTCCGAGACCTTCGGCTTCGACGCCCAGACCGAGGACTATGTCGACATGATCGAGAAGGGCATCATCGATCCCGCCAAGGTGGTGCGCACCGCGCTCCAGGACGCCTCCTCCGTGGCCGGCCTGCTGGTCACCACCGAGGCCATGGTCGCCGAAACGCCGAAGAAGGAAGCCTCGCCCGCGATGCCCGGCGGCGGCGGCATGGGCGGCTTCTAAGCCTCCGTTCCGTTACAATGTTGCGAAGGCCGCCTCCGGGCGGCCTTCTTTTTTGCCGACCCTGCCCCTCCGCTTTCCGATTCAACCGACGGCCAAAACCCACTACGGTGACGCGCCGATTCGAATTGTTTGGGCATGATCCTCTCGGAAAACCGCTTCACACTTTCCGGATCATGCCCGTTGCGCGAGGATTTCATCGATGCGTGCGCTTCTGGTTTGTTCGACAGCCCTTTTGGCTCTGCTTGCAGCTTCTCCGCATTCCGCATCCGCCCAGATGAAGCTGTCGCCGAAGGCCACGACGCAAGGTGGCCCGGAGACACGCTATTTCACCTCGATCGACGGGCTGATGGACGGCAATGCCGACGTGATCCTGAAGGAGACGCGCCAGGGCAAGACGGTGACGGCGGCCGTGCTCGACGTCTGCTATCCCGTCGCAAAGAATTCCGACCGCAAGGACCGCTTCGTCGTCAATCTCCAGGTCGCGGGCCAGACCCTGACCGGCACCGCGCAGAGCATCAGCGACAAGGCGCCCGTCAGCGTCAAGCTGCTGCGAAAGCAGAGCGGCGACACCTTCGAATTCCGCGGCCAGATCAGCATTGGCCAGGTCGTGACCGAGGTGACCTCGCCCGACAATTCCGATCTCAGCGAGAAGGAATTTCAGGACAACCAGACCTCCGACGACGGCATCACGCCGCAGCCGAAGGATTTCACCGACGTCTCGCCGGAGGCGATCGCGGTCAAGGTCAAGCTCGACGCTGCAACCGACTTCCTGAAGAGCCTGAAGGGCCAGGCGGTCGAGGTGACGCTGGCGAGCCTCACGGTCGGCTGCGATGCGCTGCGCGCAGGCGAGCAGACCATCAACATGTCGGTCGATCCCGAGCGCGCCGGCGCGCTGCTGGCGAAATTCAAGGCGACGCCGGGCGTCACCTCCGCGGGCTGGACCGCGGGCATGACCGAGATGGACCGCACCATCCGCTTCGCCGCAGCCGACTGGCGCGAGGGCGACAAGATCAGCAAGGACAAACTCGCGGCCGCCGTTTCGAACGTTTTGAGCCGGACGCTCGCGGCAAAGCCGGTCTCGCAAAGCTTCAACCCCGCCACGGGCAAGCTCAAGCTGGTCTTCAAGCGGCCGAACCCGGATTTCCCCGCGCTCGATCTCACCGACACGATCGAGGTCGCAGGGCTCGTCTCGCCCGACAAGCCGGGCACGACCGACAAGCTCATGCTGTGGATCGGCAGCCCCGCGACGACGACCGCCGACGAGAGCAGCGGCGCCAAGCTCAATCTCTCCGACGACACGTCGGTCGACGAGGAAGGCGAGCAGCCCGACGACAACGGTTCGGTCGAGGCGCTCGCCAAGGAGCTCAAGGGCCAGCGCTGGGATGCCGACAAGTCGGTGTGGAAGTAGGCTTTCGTGCCCCGGACGCTGCGCAGCACGTCAGTGATGCGCAGCAGAGCCGGGGCCCAGAGGCCACACACGAATTTGCCGATAGAAAATCTGGGTCCCGGCTCTGCGGCGCATCGCTTGCGCGACGCGCCTTGTCCGGGACACGAGAGCGGAGCTAATTCCCCGTCGTCCTGAAGCGCAGCGGCTTGGGGCCGATCAGCGTCAGCACGTCGCCCTGACGCTTCCAGGTCTCGACGCTGCTCAGTGCTGCGACCAGATCGTCGTCGGCCTGCGCCCTTGCCGGCGGGCAGGAGCGATCCTGGATCTGACCGGGGACGAAGATCACGGTGTTGCCGGCGACCGAGAACTGGCCCTTGCCGCCCTTGCACCAGAGCTCGAGCACGACCTCGCCATGGTCGCCGATTTCGATGTTCGGAATTCGCTTCGAGCCTGCTTGCGGCAGCGCTTCCAGCGTCATCTCGGTGCCGAACGGGAAACCGTCCTCGGCACGCGCGACAATGGACATCGCTAGCATTGCAACCGCAGCACACACCAATCGCTTGAGCGAAACCATGAGACCTCTCGTCCGACCTGATTTGCCGCACCTTCTATAAGACGGCGGCGCCAATGAGAAGGTTCGCTCAACCTGGAGCGCGATGAGATTTGATTGGGCGCAAAAATCCCCGCGGGGCGGAACCTCGCGGGGATTTGCGTTCGAGCCGGAGTTGGCCTGCTACTTCAGGACCATTGCCGTGAACGGCCAGACATAGGCCTGCAACGTCACGAGCACGCCGACGAGACAGGCCAGCACGATCGAGTGCCAGAACACGAAGCGCAGGATCGTGCCCTCGTGCCCGTACCAGTTGGTGGCAGTGGAGGCGACCACGATCGACTGCGCGTCGATCATCTTGCCCATCACGCCGCCGGACGAGTTCGCCGCGGCCATCAGGACCGGCGACAGGCCGAGCTGCTCGGAGGTGATCTTCTGCAGGTTGCCGAACAGCACGTTGGAGGCGGTGTCAGATCCCGTCAGCGCCACGCCCAACCAGCCGAGCAGCGTGCCGAAGAAGGGATAGAGCACGCCGGTTGCGGCGAAGGCGAGGCCGAGCGTCGCGTCGACGCCGGAGAGCCGCGTCAAGGTGCCGATCGCCAGCATCGCCGAGATCGTAATCAGCGAGATCGCACAGAGCCGGATGGTACGGCCGTACTCGGTCACGAGCTTGCCGGGACCGACGCCCATCAGGACACCGGAGATGATCGCCGCGATCAGCATGCCCGTGCCGGTGAAGGACAGGTAGGTGAAGCCGAACACGGCGCTCTCTTTCGTCGGCCCTGGCGCGACCGGCGGCATCTTGTTGATCATCTGGTGCAGCTCGGGCACGGGATAGTTCCAGACGAAGATCGAATTCGCCCAGGCCTTGAACGCCCCGTTACCCCAGATCAGCATCACGATGCAGACGATGATCCACGGCAGCAGCGCGCCGAACAGTTCGCTCTGCGTCAGCGGCGTCTTGTCGAGCGGTTTGGCCGCCGCCATGGTGGCTGCCGATTCATCGCGGCCGCGCAGCGCCGGCGACAGCCAGAGCTGCCTGGGCTGCCAGACTTTGAGGAACAGGATCAGCGCGCCCATCGAGATCAGCGACGCGCCGATGTCGACGATCCAGGGGTTGATGAAGTTCGAGATCACGAATTGCGGAATCGCGAACGACACGCCGGTGACCAGGATTGCCGGCCAGACATCCTTCATGCCCTTCCAGCCCGCGAACGCCCACACCACCCAGAACGGCACGATCAGCGAGAAGACCGGCAATTGCCGGCCGACCATCGCGCCGAGGATGTAGGGATCGAGCCCGGTGACCGAGGCAAGGCCCTGGATCGGCGTGCCCAGCGCGCCATAGGCGACCGGCGCGGTGTTGGCGATCAGCGACAGGCCGGACGCCGCGAGCGGCGAGAAGCCGAGGCCGATCAGCACGGCGCCGGTGATGGCGACCGGCGTGCCGAAGCCCGAGGCGCCCTCGAAGAACGCGCCGAAAGAGAAGGCGATCAGCAGCAATTGCAGCCGCCGGTCCTCGGTGACGCCGCCGATGGCGCGCTTGAGCAATTCGAAGCGTCCCGTGCTCACCGTCACCTGGTAGAGGAAGATGACATTGAGCACGATCCAGCCGATCGGGAAAAAGCCGGTCACGATGCCCAGCACCGAGGCACGGATCGACATGTTCGCCGGCATGGTGAAGACGAAGATCGTGATCAAATTGGCCACGATCACGGCGATGACCGCCGCGATATGCGCCTGGACGCGACCGCTCGCGATCAGGACCAGCAGCGTGACGACGGGCACCGCCGCCGCAATCGTCGACAGCACCGGACTGTGCAGCGGATCATAGACTTGATTCCACATGGTCTTCCTCCCCCACGCATGTTTGCGGCAGACGGCCCGCGTGGAGAGCCGATCCTGCTTGACGCTGGAAGCGATAACCCCCGAGCTGGACGCGAATTCCTCGCGAATGCGGCGGTTCCCGTCCCGCTCACAAGCTCGCGAAATCCCAGAGCACCCCACCCCGCGCCGTCGAGCCCCATGCTAGGGTTGCAAGCTGCGACAAGCCAACGCAAATTGCAGCACTTGCGACTTTAGTCTAAGCGCGCCCATTTCCGCCATTGCCTCAAGCCTCTGGCTCCGGGCCGTTGTGCACATCCCCCTAGGAGATTCTGCTCTGTGAAGAACCTCAGCGCCACGCTCGCGATCGTCTGGCGAATCGCCGTCCCCTATTTCCGGTCGGAGGACAAGTGGGCCGGCCGCGGCCTGCTCGCCGTCGTCGTCGCGATGGAGCTGGTACTGGTCGCGATCAACGTGCTGCTCAATCAGTGGCAGAACCGGTTCTACAGCGCCCTGCAGGCCTACGATCTGCCCGAATTCGTCAAGGAGGTCTGGATCTTCCTTGGGCTTGCCTTCACCTTCGTCGCTTTGGCCGTCTACAAGCTCTACCTGAACCAGTGGCTCCAGATCCGCTGGCGGCAATGGCTGACGCAACACTATCTCGGCGAATGGCTCGAGGGCGCCACCCATTACCGCATGCAGCTCAGGGGCGATGCCGCCGACAATCCGGACCAGCGTATCACTGAGGACGTCAAGAATTTCGTCGAGCAAACGCTGACCATCGGCCTAGGCCTTTTGTCGTCGATCGTGACGCTCGCCTCGTTCGTCGTCATCCTCTGGGGCCTGTCCTACAAGGCACCCTTGTACATTTACGGCACCGATATCCTCGTGCCCGGTTTTCTGGTCTGGTGCGCACTGGCCTACGCGATCGTCGGTACCGCGCTGACCCACTGGATCGGCGCCCCGCTCATCAATCTCAATTTCGAGCAGCAGCGCTTTGAGGCCGACTTCCGCTTCAACCTGATCCGCGTGCGCGAAAATTCCGAGCAGATCGCCCTTCTGAAAGGCGAGAACGCGGAGCGAGGGCATCTCCTGCGGCGCTTCGGCTTCGTCATCGGCAATTGGTACGAGATCATGGGACGGACCAAGCGCCTGACCGCCTTCACGGCAAGCTACGGTCAGGCGGCGACGCTCTTTCCCTATGTGGTGGTGGCGCCTGCCTACTTCGCCAAGCGCATCCAGCTCGGCGACATGATGCAGACCGGCTCGGCGTTCGGCAGCGTGCAGGATGCGCTGTCGTTCTTCGTCACCGCCTATCGCTCGCTCGCAGAGTGGCGCGCGGTGATCGCCCGCCTCGATGGCTTCGAGATGTCGGTCAGCTCCGCCGCCCACGGCGCGGCGCTCGAACCGACCATCGACATCGCACCATCGAACGGCAAGGCAATCGCGCTCGAGCAATTGCTCGTCAAACTGCCGAACGGCGCGCCTCTGGTCGCAGCCGATGCCTTCACGATCCAGCCGTCGGAGCGGGTGCTGGTGACCGGCCCGTCGGGCTCCGGCAAGTCGACACTGTTCCGGGCCATTGCCGGCGTCTGGCCGTTCGGCACCGGCACGATCGCCATTCCCGAGACGGCGAAGCTGATGATGCTGCCGCAGCGGCCGTATTTCCCGATCGGCGCGCTTGGCGACGCCGTCATCTACCCGACCGAGCACGGCTCGGTCCCGCCCGAGAAGATCCGCGATGCCTTGATTGCCGTCGGCCTGCCGCGACTGGCGGACCGGCTCGACGAGCACGGCCACTGGAACCGGACATTGTCGCTCGGCGAACAGCAACGCCTTGGGCTTGCTCGTGCGCTGCTGCACATGCCGGACTATCTCTTCCTCGACGAAGCGACCGCCTCGCTGGACGAGCCGTCCGAGGACCGGCTCTATCGGCTGCTGACGGAGAAGCTGCCGCAGGCCACCATCGTCTCGATCGGCCATCGCTCGACGCTCGACGCCTTCCACACCCGGAAGGTGGCATTGGTGGAGGACGGCGAGATCCACGTCCTCGGTAAAGCCGTCGAGCCGGCCCGGGCGGAGCCGACCGCGGCGCGCTGAAAGGCCGGCCGGCGTCTCGGACGACCAAGGCTGGGCACCCGCACCCCATAAAGCAAAAGGGCGGCAGATTGCTCTGCCGCCCTCGTAAATGGTCTCGGGAAGAAACTTACTTCAGGTTGGTCATCGCCGTCAGGTCGAACGAGAGCTTGGCGATGCCGGCCGCGCCGCACCAGTTGGAGCCGACGCCGGTGGGATTGATGTTGCTGAAGCTGCCGTTGGCGGTCGCCGTATAGTCGCTGGTGAACGCGTTGCAGTTCGCCTTCGACAGGTCGGTGTCGGAGTAACGCAGGTCGAGCGTGAAGACCTTGTAGGTGAAGCCGACGCCGATATTCCAGGTGTTGTAGTCGGCGTACTTGATGCCGTTCGGGAACGGACCGGCGAAGCCCGGCGCGGCGAAGCCCGTGCCGTAGAACGAGTCGGACGTGCCGAGGAACTGGCGGCCGAACTCACCCGACACATACATGCCGACGCCACTGGAGCCGAAAATGGTGCTCGGAGCAGTGTACTTGGCGGTGATCGACACGTAGTCGCCCCACGCACCGGAGTTCAGGAAGCTCGGCGTGTAGTACTCGTTCAGGCCGACGCTCCAGTTGTCGTTGATGGTGTAGTTCACCTTGCCGTAGACTTCGAAGAAGCTGACGTCCTTCTTCATCACGTTGCCGTTGAGCAGGGCGTTCGCGGCGCACTGCGCGCTGAGCGCGTTGCCGGCGGTGTCGATCGGCGCGCCGTAATAGCAGGTCCCACCCGGATACAGGTAACCCCAGACGCCGATGTCGAAGGCGAACGCACCGAAGGTCGGGCGGATACCACCGTAGACGTCGATCTCGGCTGCGGCGCGGTTCGGGAAGGAGATGCTCTCACCGGCCACGCCGACATAGAGCTGGAGGTCCTTGGTGACGTTGTAGCGCGGCTCGAAATAGGCCGAGACCGACGGCTTGTGGTTCGACTGGGTGATACCGCGGAAGATGTAGTCGCTCATGACCGCACCGCCGAAGGCGATATCCCAGGGATCGAAGGCGGGCGGCGGCGGGGCCTTCAATGCCTTCACGCGCAAGTCTGCCGCGAAAGCCGAACCCGTCGTCACCATTGCCAGCGCCGTTGCCAACAAAGCCACTTTTTTCATTTCGATCCCCATCGCCAGTTCTTACCCAGTCGGATCCCGGAGGCCCCCCGGGGCAAACGACCTGTCTGCAAAATTGCGTTACTGCGACAATCTGGATTGAGGGATGGGGACCGTGAAGCAAAAATCACGGGCATCTGCCGACTTTTTGGGCGTTTTGACGATTCCGCGAAAGGTTGTCAGCCTGTGTGTCTTCTCGATCACATTATTTGCATTCCAAAGGGCACGGCAGGACCCGTGCAAGTACGGGGAAGGCGGCTAGCGTGGCATCCGGGCGACGAATCAAACAGGCGCCGTGAACGGGAGGATTCCGGAGGCCCTGCGGCGATGCAAAAAGGCCGCAGCGTCACCGCAGCGGCCTTCCCTGTTGTTTGCGATCGCGGTCGCTGGATGGGACCTAGCCTTGTCCCTCGGCCGGTGCCGCTTCCGCAGAAGACGAAGGCATCGCCCAGCTCGTCTCGGCGGCCGGCTCGGGAGCCGGAGCTGGCGACGGCGCTGACGGCTTCGGCGCGGGAGCTGCCTTCGCCTTCTTCGGTGCCGCTTTCTTCGCGGCCTTCTTCGGTGCAGCCGGCTTGGCTGCTTTCCTGGCTGGCTTCTTCACAGCCTTGGCGGCCTTCTTTGGAGCGGCCTTCTTCGAAGCTTTCTTGCCGGCTTTCTTGGCAGCTTTCTTCGTGGATTTTTTGGCAGACTTCTTCGCGGACTTCTTGGCTGCCTTCTTCGCGGATTTCTTCGCCGCTACAGCCTTCTTCGCCTTTTTGGCCTTCTTGCTTTTTTTCTTCTTCGCTTTCGCCATCGTGGTCCTCCTGTTGTCGACGAACAATGGTCGATCGGGCGTCGTTCTACCGTCGCCTCCGGAGGAAAGCTCAGGCTTGAAAGCTCAAACTTGCGCGTTCAATGCCGGCCGCGACCCGCCCGTAGCCCAATCGAGAAGCTCAATCGTGTGTACGACCGGAACTGACGTGCCACTGGCAATCTGCACCATGCAGCCGATATTGCCCGCGGCAATCATGTCCGGCTTGACGCTCGCGATGTTGGCGACCTTGCGATCGCGCAATCGGCCCGCAAGCTCGGGCTGGAGAATGTTGTAGGTCCCCGCCGAACCGCAACACAAATGGCTCTCCGGTACATCTTTCACCACGAATCCATTCTTGGAAAGCAATTCTTTCGGAAGGCCCGTGATTTTCTGCCCATGCTGCAACGAACACGCCGAGTGATAGGCGACGACGATGTTGTCCTGTCGCGCAGTCGGCTCGAGTGCGAGGCCGGCGATGTATTCGGTGATGTCCTTGGCGAGCGCGGACACCTTCGCCGCATCGGCGGCGAACGCAGCATCCTCGCGCAGCAGATAGCCGTAGTCCTTGATCACTGTGCCGCAGCCGGACGCCGTCACCAGGATGGCGTCGAGCCCCTCACCGGCCGCTTCCTTCCGCCACGCCGCGACGTTGGCTCGCGCCCGCGCCAATGCATCCTGATCGTTGCCGAGGTGATGGGTCAGCGCGCCGCAGCACTGTTCGTCCCGGACCAGGACAACCTCGACGCCATGGCGGGTGAGAAGACTGATGGCCGCCTGGTTGATGCGCGGCGCCAGGACCTGCTGGGCGCAGCCCTGGAGCAGCGCGACCCGGCCGCGCTTCTTGCCGAGCGCCGCGAACACACTGCCGGCGGCGGGGCCCGGCGGCGGCAGCCGGTGCGGGGCCAGCGCCAGCATCGCCTTGATGCGCTGGACCAGGCCGGGCGTCGCCGAGGGCCGCGGCGTCGGCAGGAAAACGGCAAGCGGACGGGCCACCCGCGCCAGCACCATGCTCACGCGAAAACGCTGCGGGTCGGGCAGGACGAAGGCCAGCACCTGGCGCAGCAGCCGCTCAGCCAGGGGCCGCTCATAACGCTGCTCGATCCTGACCCGGGCCTGGTCGACGAGATGCATGTAGTTCACCCCCGAGGGGCAGGTCGTCATGCAGGCCAGGCACGACAGGCAGCGGTCGACATGCTTGACCACTTCCGCCGTCGGCGTCTGGTCCTTCTCCAGCATCTCCTTGATCAGATAGATGCGGCCGCGCGGGCTATCGAGCTCGTCGCCGAGCAGCACATAGGTCGGACAGGTTGCGGTGCAGAAGCCGCAATGGACGCAGGCACGCAGGATCTTGTCGGCTTCCGCGATGTCCGGATCGGCAAGCTGGGCGAGTGAGAATTCGGTCTTCATGCCACAGCGCCTCGGCTCAAGCGGCCCCGGTTGAGAACGGCCTTTGGATCGAAACTGGCGCGCACCCGCTCGCTCAGGGCGGTAATGCCCGGCGCCTGCGGATGAAAGACGTCGACATCGCGCCTGACATCCTCGGCCGCCCGGATCAGCGTTGCGTGGCCGCCGACGGCATTGGCACGCATCCGCACCGCCGGAGCATGCGCGTCGCCCTTCGGCGGCAATGCCGCCCAGATCAGCCCGCCGCCCCAATCATAGATCACGTCGCCGCCCGTCTCCCGCGCCAATTGCGTGCCGAGCGCAGCGCCTGAGGCCGGCGGGCAGACGATCCGCCAGACCGGCCAGGCGCCGAGCGCGCCGCTGGCCGCGAACGGCAGCACGTCGCGGATGGTGGCCCACAGCGCGGCCGACGCCGCGTCCTCGACCAGAGTCGCGGTTCCGAACGGCGCCAGCAATTCGCGCAACGAGCCAGCGCGATGGGCGGCCGAGGCCGTGATACCCTCGAGCCGCAGCACGGTCAGGGCCTCGCCTTGGCCTGCGAGATCGCCAAGCCCGTCGGTCTTGGCCCGGAACGCCGATTTCGGCAGGTGCGCCGCACCGGAGACGTCGAAGGGCGAGCCGAGCGCCGCGGTCATTGCCTTGTTGGCGGCGGCATCGTCGAGGCCGCTTAGCAGCAGCGTCCGCTCGGCCTCGGGCTTGGGCATCACCTTCAACGTAACCTCAGTCATGACAGACAGCGTGCCCCAGGACCCCGCGAGCAACTTGCAGAGGTCGTAGCCGGTGACGTTCTTCACCACTTTGCCGCCGGTCTTGAAGCTGTCCCCGAAGCCCGAGACGGCGTGCGCCCCGAGCAAATGGTCGCGCGCCCCGCCCGCCCTGATCCGCCGCGGACCGGCGAGCCCGGCCGCGATCATGCCGGCGATGGTCCCTGATACGGGCGTGCCGAGCAGCGGCGCCGTGTTTATCGGCTCGAACGCGAATTGCTGGTTCTTGGCGTCGATCAGCGACAGCACGTCGCCCAGCGGCGCACCGGCCTGGAGCGTGATGATCAGCTCGTTCGGCTCGTAGGAAGTGACGGCGTTCAGCGCGGAGAGGTCGAGCACGGCGTTGGTCGCCATGGCATGGCCGATGCCGCGCTTAGAGCCATGACCGATGATCTCGAGCGGCTGCTCATTGGCAATCGCCGCGCGCACCACTTCTTCGACGTCTTTGGCGTCTCTGACCTTAAGCGTATCCACGACTCAGCCGGTATCCAAGTTTAGAACGGAAAGCAAATTTGGCGCGTTGCAGCGAGGCGCAGCGACCGACGCTAGAACCGCGGCAAATCAGGAAACGCCAGCTTGCCGGCATGCACATGCATGCGGCCGAGCTCGGCGCAGCGGTGCAGGGTCGGAAATACCTTTCCGGGATTGAGCAGGCCTTGCGAATCGAAGGCGCATTTCAGCCGTTGCTGCTGGTTGAGGTCGATCTCGCTGAACATGTCGGGCATCAGGTCGCGCTTCTCGATGCCGACGCCGTGCTCGCCGGTGAGCACGCCGCCGAACTCGACGCAGGCGCGCAGGATATCGGCGCCGAAGGCTTCGGCGCGCTCGATCTCGCCGGGCTTGTTGGCATCGTAGAGGATCAGTGGGTGCAGATTGCCGTCACCGGCGTGGAACACGTTGGCGCAGCCGAGCTGGTATTTTTCGCCGAGCTCGCGGATGCGCGCCAGCGCCTTCGGCAGCGCGCCGCGGGGAATTGTGCCGTCCATGCAGAGATAGTCGGGCGAGATGCGCCCCACCGCCGGGAACGCGGCCTTGCGGCCGGCCCAGAACAGATTGCGCTCGGCTTCCGAATTGGAGATCTGCAGCGTTACCGAGCCGCAGCCTCGTGCAATGGTCTCGACCCGCGTGATCAGCTCGTCGACCTCGATCTTGGGGCCGTCGAGCTCGATGATGAGCAGCGCCTCGACATCGAGCGGATAGCCGGCATGGACGAAGGCCTCGGCGGCGTGGATCGCCGGCTTGTCCATCATCTCCATGCCGCCGGGGATGATGCCGGCGCCGATGATGCGCGCGACGCATTCGCCGGCGGCCTCGACCTCGGCGAAGCCGACCATCAAGGCGCGCGCCGTCTCCGGCTTCTGCAGGATGCGCACCGTGACCTCGGTGATGACGCCGAGCAGCCCTTCCGAGCCGGTGATGACGCCCATCAAATCGTAGCCCGGATTCTCGCACCCCTTGCCGCCGATGCGCAGGATCTCGCCGCTCATCAGCACGATCTCGCAACCGAGCACGTTGTTGGTGGTCATGCCGTATTTGAGGCAGTGCACGCCGCCGGAATTCTCCGCGACATTGCCGCCGATCGAGCAGGCGATCTGCGAGGACGGGTCGGGCGCGTAATAGAAGCCGGCATGGGCGACCGCCTGGCTGATGGCGAGGTTGGTGACGCCGGGCTCGGTGACGACGACACGATTGTCGAAATCGATCTCGCGGATGCGCTTGAACTTGCCGAGCCCCAGCAGCACGCCGTCTTCGAGCGGCAGCGCCCCGCCTGATAGCGATGTGCCGGAGCCGCGCGGCACCACCTTGATACCTTGCCCTGCACAATATTTCAGGATCAGCGAGACCTGCTCGGTCGTATCGGGCAGCACCACGACCATCGGCGGCTGCCGATAGGCCGTCAGCCCGTCGGATTCATAGGCCCGCATCTCGGCAGGCGTATCGATCACGCCCTCGCCGGGCACGATCGCGCGCAATGCAGCAACGATCTCGGCGCGGCGCGCGAGCACCGCCTGGTCGCTCGCAGGCATCATGATGGCCATATCAAATCCTTCATGGCATATCTTTCCGGCTCACGCCGCACGATCAATTTGTCTCGGCAAATCAATCACGTCCGCGGGTGTTTGGGTAGGCCATCCGAAAGTCGGATCGGCCATCTTTCGCCAGTTCGCTCTGGGACAAGTCGGAAATCATGAAACCTGTCATGGTTTGGTGGCTTGTCCAAGCCGAGCAGGCCTGCCAAAACCGGCAGGTCGGGCGATTGCCGATCCGGCGAGAGACTGACCAGGCCAGACCCACCAGGGAAGAGACGAAGAGCATCCGATGACAAAACTGACTTTTGGCGCACTGACGATCCTCACCATGATTGCCACCGCACCCGCCGCGATGGCGCAGGATGTCGCGGCCGGCAAGACATCGTTCAACAAATGCCTGGCCTGCCACGCGATCGGCGAAGGCGCCAAGAACAAGGTCGGCCCCGAGCTCAACGGTCTCAACGGCCGCAAGTCGGGCACGGTCGAGAGCTACAGCTACACGGACGCGAACAAGAATTCCGGCATCACCTGGGACGAGGCCGTGTTCAAGGAATACATCAAGGACCCCAAGGCCAAGATCCCCGGCACCAAGATGGCGTTCGCCGGCATCAAGAACGAGACCGAGATCAACAATCTCTGGGCCTATGTCGCGCAGTTCGACAAGGACGGGAAGATCAAGCAGTAAGCACGGATCCGTCGACAGCTTCGGCTTCGGTTCTGACCGGGTCAGAACCGAAGCTGCGGCTTTTTGTTTGATGCGTTTTCTTCACGGCGTCGTTGCAAGCGCCGCGACTTGTCCGCCGAAGCCTCGGCAAAGGTGGAAGCAATCCAGAATCCCTCCTCGGAAAGACTCTGGATTGCTTCGTCGCAAGAGCCCCTCAATGACGAGTATGAGGCGGCATCGCGATGCTCCAATGCACATCCCAGCTGCAGTGCCGTAGGGTGGGCAAAGGCGCGTAGCGCCGTGCCCACGATCTCCCTCCATGAGCAACAAGGCGTGGGCACGCTGCGCTTTGCCCACCCTACGAGATCGAGATTGTGGCACACAGTTCAAGTCGCGGACATGCCTTCTCGTCCTCGCGGCGGATTTCGCCCGAGCTTTGCTTGATCTCGCCACCCTCATAGCCAAGAGGGCGCAGGGAAGGCCGGGTGCCGGCTCGCACCCGCGGTCCGCTGCGCGAAAAGCGCACGCAGGAAGAACCGCACAGCAGCATACAGGTGGTGCCGATCACTCGGCCTTCCCTGCGCGGTGGTCGGACGGCTTATGCCGTGCTCTCCCCGGAGCCGAGTTCCCTCTGGCCTCCCTCGCCCCGCGAATTGGATGATGCAGTCTGCCCGGTTGGGCTCGCTCGCACCTTCGCAAGACTTGACCGTAGCAACGACGGCCAGGACCACACGGTTTTGCCGTACGCGTTCAGCGTCGCTCGTCTGCACGCGGTTTCGGGCTCACAGGGACGACCCGCCCTGCCCGCGCCTCTCGTGCCGACGCTGCCGCGTCCACCGCAAGTCCGGCTCGCGAAACGTGACGACGCGCGATCGCCCCTCAAGGTCAAGCCGGGATGGACGACACATACGCCGAAACCGAATTTCGGTAAAGTGGAATATTTTTAGCGGAGCGGATTGACAGGGGCCGACACAGGCACGGTCCCGTAGGATGGGCAAAGGCGCGCTCTTGCGCGACGTGCCCACGAATCCTCCCCAGTCACACGCAGATCGTGGGCACGGCGCAAGTGCGCCTTTGCCCACCCTACGAGAGCTCTACGGGAGCAGCCACATCGCTCGAAGACGCTCTAATCGGCGGACGCCTGCGCCGGGGCGATTTTCCCGATCATCGTTTCGATTTCCGTCTTCACGAGCTCCGGCACGGCGTTCTGCACCATGTGGCCGAGATCGGGCAGCACGATCAGCTTCGCATTCGGCACCATGGCTGCGAACGGGCGGGCGTGGATGTTGGTCTTCACCGTCTTGTCGGGCTCGCCGGCAATGATCGTGACTGGCGCCGATATCTCGCCATAGCGCGCGGCTTGCGCAGTCACCGCCTCCTTCAGCGTCACCAGATCATAGGCATTGGCGATGAACTCGCGCGGGCGCAGCAGCAGCGGCGTCGCGGAATCCTGCACGAATCCATCCGGCATCATCTGCGGCAGGAACACGTTGCGCGCGCCGGCCTCAGCGACGAAATAGCCGAGCGGCAGGGTGATCGTGTAGGCGAGCAGCGGACCGATCACCGGCGTTGCGATGAACTCATTGTAACGGCCGACACCGCCGCGCCAGGGATGGGTGACGGGGGCGAGCATGACCAGGCCGGCGACGCGGCCGGGATAATCGAGCGCAATCCGCGCGCCGAGCGCGCCGCTCCAGGAATGCACGACGAAGATCGCGCGATCGATCCCGAGCTTGCCAAGCGCCTCGTCAATCATCCGGGCCTGGATCTGCGGCGTGGAATCCTGGCGCCGCGCGCGCGTGCTCCAGCCATGGCCGGGACGGTCGACCAGGATGACGCGATGATCCTTGGCGAGCAGGTCCCCGAGCGGGCGCCGCATCGCTTCGAGATTGGAGCTGGCGCCGTGCAGCATCACGATCGGCAGGCCTGCATCGCGCGGACCGATATCGACGACGTGAAGCGTCGCGCCGTCGACCTCGACCATCCCGCCCTGCGGCGGAAAGGCGCGCTGCACGGCGACGATTCCAGCCTGCGTGACCAGCGCCAGCAGAACCAGCGCCGTCACGACTGACATCACGATCATGGAGAGAATCCGGGTGATCCTGGGCACAGGGCAGTTACGGGCGTTACGGGTGGCAGTTTCGCTCCGCCGGCTTTCCGGATTTGCGCCAAAACTGCCGGGGCTGTGGATATGTGCATAATTGAAGAACGTGAAAACTCAATGGAATCAACAACATTCCAGGAGGGCGCGCAAGCCTCGGAACAGCTTCATGGGGCCGTCATCGCGGCTTCCTTATAATCGCCATGGTCGGTTCCGCCATCTAGGCGCGGGTGGGCGCCGATCCTCCTCGCAGGCCCCAGGGCAACCTCAGGGGATGCGGGAAAGACCGGCAGGATTTGTCCTGATTTGAACCGGAGGATTTTCGATGAGCTTCAGATCGAACGACACTGCGATCGACGAGATCGTGGCGAGCTGCAACGGCGATCTGCGCGGTGCCCTGCGGGCGCTGCTGCTGATCAACGAGCACCTGGAATCGGAGCTTGCAAAGGCTTACGCCGCAGCCGCCGATCGCGGCCTGGTCGAGCGCGGCGGCAACGCTCTGCACTAAAGTGCGGTGGACCGCACTTTAGGCTCTCTATCGAGCATGATCTCGTCGGAAAACCGCTGCACACTTTTCGCGAACGCGGCCCTTCGGGTCCGGATCATGCTTGGCACGCAGACTAGTTCGCTCCGTCCTCGTCCTTTTCCTCGTCCGGGGTAAGTGCGGGACAGGCGCGGATCGTCGAACGGGCAAGCTTGGCATCGGCCCTCGACTTGTAGGGACCGTCGCCGAACCAGATATCGCCGATGATGACCGGATTGCTGGTCACGATGTTGCATTTTCCGGTGGCGCGGTTGCCGACCACCCAGAAAAGTCCGTCGGCGAAGCTCACCGTCCCCGACGCGAGCAGCAAGCTACCCGCAAAGATCAAACGCTTCATGGCTTTTGCTCCTGCCATGCAGGTAGGCCCCTGGCGGCGCCGGCAATAGTCCTCACGATGCCGCGCTTCCAATCGTGGTTAACCCACGTAAGGCGCCATCGCTCGGAAGATGATCAAACTATCCGCTATTGCGCGAGCACGATCCTCCCGAACTATTCCGGATCGTACTCTAGATATCGCGGCCTTCGACCTTCTCGGTCAGCGCCTTGACCTGGTCGGGAATCTTTTCGAGGTGCGGATTGACGGCGAGCGCCTTGCGATAGGCCTCGAGCGCGCGCTTCTCGTCGCCGACCTCCTGCATGATCATGCCGAGGCCCGCGAGCGCGCCGAAATGGCGCGGCTCCCGGATCAGCACCTGCTGGATATCCGCGAGCGAACGGCCATAGTCATTCTGCATGTAGTAGAGCGTGGCGCGCCGGTTCCAGGCCTCGATATAGTCGGGCCTCAGCTTGATGACCGAATCCAGCAGCTTGATCGCGACCTCGATCTTCTTGGCGTCGACCGCGGTCTTGGCGCGGGCCATCAACAGCGCGGCGGTGTCGCTCGGGGTCTGGAGCCAGATTGCCCAGATCCGCGCCTCGACATGCTTGGCGCTGGCCTCGTCGGGCGCCGCCTTCAACGCGCCGAACAGGAATTCGAGATTCTTGTTGCGATCGACCTTGGGCAGCTTGGCCGGCGCTTCCGGGAGCTTCTTCTGCTTGCCGGGTGGATCAACCTGCTGTGCCAGGGCCGGAGCAAGGCCGGAGGTTCCCAGCACAAGGGCCAGACACAAGGTGCGCGCGAAGAGGAATCTCACTGCCATGGTCGAAGTCTAAACGCGCAAAGCCGCCCTTGCAAAGCAAAGGCGGCGTCAAACTCGTGTGAGACCGTGGTCTTGCGGGGCGCGCGCGGGCGTCCGGCAGGGCAATATCAGCCCTGACGAGCCTTGAAGCGGCGCTGCACCTTGTTGATCACATAGACCCGGCCCTTGCGGCGGACCAGGCGGTTGGCGCGATGGCGACCGCGCAGCGATTTCAGCGAGTTACGGACCTTCATGGCGGAATCCTGAACGTTCGAAAGGCCGTGTTCGGCACTACCGTTTCGGCACGCGCGAATGTGGCAAAATGAGATTTTTCCCGCCGGCGGACGACCGCCCGGGACGGGGCGGTTCTTAAGGCATGGCGGGAGGTGATGTCAATGTTAACTGCCCGGTTCCGAACCGGCAAATTCGCGAAAACAACCCCATGCACAGTCGAAGCGGCCGAATCGGCCCGATTCATCGCTGGGGAATCAGACCTTTCGACGACGCCTTGTCGACGACGCCTTGCCAAATTCGTTATATGATATAATCAATTCGGCAACCCGTCGGGAGGAAACCCATGCCGAAGCTGAAGCTGCCCAACATTGACGATGTCGTCGCCATCGACATCCACACCCACGCCGAGGAGCCCTGCGGCTGCCACCCCGACGACGGCTATGACGATTTCCAGGCGCAGATGGCGGAATACTTCAAGTCGCCGAACAAGCATCCGCCGACGGTGCAGGAGACCGCGGCCTATTACCGCTCCAAGAACATCGCCGCGGTGATCTTCCCGGTCGACGCCGAGCGCGAGACCGGCTTCCGCCGCTACAACAATTACGAGATGATCGAGGCCGCTTCCGACCATCTCGACGTCCTCATCCCCTTCGTCTCGATCGACCCGCACAAGGGCAAGCTCGGCGCGCGCGAGGCGCGCAAGCTGATCGAGGAATACGGGGTGCGCGGCTTCAAATTCCACCCGACCATGCAGGGCTTCTACGCCAACGACCGCATGGCCTATCCGCTCTACGAGGAGATCAACAATGGCGGCGCGGTTGCGCTGTTCCACACCGGCCAGACCGGCGTCGGCTCGGGCATGCCCGGCGGCATGGGGATGCGGCTGAAATATTCCAACCCGATGTACATGGACGACGTCGCGGCTGATTTCCCCGACCTCAAGATCATCCTCGCGCATCCCTCCTTCCCCTGGCAGGAAGAGGCGCTGTCGGTCGCGACCCACAAGCCGAACGTCTATATCGACCTGTCCGGCTGGTCGCCGAAGTACTTCCCGCCGATCCTGGTGCGCTACATCAACTCGATTCTGCAGGACAAGATGCTGTTCGGCTCGGACTGGCCGGTCATCACGCCCGACCGCTGGCTGTCGGACTTCGCCAAGATCGAGATCCGCGACGAGATCCGGCCGAAGGTGCTCAAGGCCAACGCGCGAAAACTGCTGGGGATCTGAAGCGCTTCTCATCAGCGCCGCGCATGAGGGCTTCGGGTAACCGAAGCCCTCATGCTCAAATCTCTCAGATCTGAGCGAGGCCTCCGTCGACGAACACCTCGCTGCCGGTCATGAAGCTGCTGTCCGACGAAGCCAGGAACGCGGCGACTGCGCCCGTCTCCGACGGGGCTGCCACGCGACCGAGCGGCGTCGTGCTTCCAAGCGCGTCGAAGGCTTCCTCTCCGACGATCTCCAGTGCCAGCTCCGTCTTGGTCGGCCCCGGCGACAGCACATTGACGCGGATGCCGGTGCCGCGCAGATCCTGCGCCCAACTCCGCGCCAGATTGCGAACCGCGGCCTTGGTCGCGCTGTAGATGCTGAACTGCGGCGTCCCCATCACGCCCGTGCTCGAACCGGTCAGGATGATCGACGATCCCTTCGTCATCAGGGGCAGGGCCTTCTGCACCGTGAAAACCAGTCCCTTCACATTGACGTCGAAGATGTGATCGTAATGCTCGACCGTGATCTCGCCGAGCGGGGCGAATAGTCCGGTGCCGGCATTGGCGAACAGAATGTCGAGCCCGCCGCGTTCTTTCTTCACCGTCTCATAGAGCCGGTCGAGGTCGGCCAGATCCGTCACCGAGCCCCTGACGGCGCGCGCCGAGGATCCGAGCTTCGCCACGGCGGCGTCGAGCTGCTCCTGCCGCCGCCCGAAGATGTAGACGAACGCGCCTTCGTCGATGAACCGTTTCGCCGCTCCAAATCCGATGCCGGTGCCGCCGCCGGTCACCACTGCCGTCTTGCCTTGTAGTCTGCTCATGATGTGCTCCTTCACTGAGGTTGCACTGAGCTGGCGGCATACCCACCTATCGACAAGTATGCACCTTTTGGTAAGTACCCAAAAAAATGTCAGACACGACTTTCCCGCCTGCGCAGTCTCCAACACCGGTCCAGAGCTGCACGCCGACTCTGCCCGGCTTCACCTGCGGCTTAGATGCAACCTTGCGGGTCGTCGCCGGCAAGTGGAAGCCGCTGATCCTGTACTTCGTCGCCCAGGACGGCCCGACCCGCTACGGCGAGCTCCGCCGCGCCATCCGCGACGTCAGCGACAAGGTACTGATCCAGCAGTTGAAGGAGCTGGAGGCTGACGGTCTCGTGAAGCGGACCGACTACAGGGAAGTGCCCCCGCGGGTCGACTACAGCCTCACTCCCTTGGGTCACAGCCTGGCCCAGGCTCTCGTGCCGCTCTGCACGTGGGGCACCGAGCACATGGCGGAGGTCAGCCAGGTCTTCGCCGAGCGCGCGACCTGGCCGCGGCGAGGACGTCAGCCGACTGGCTAGCTTGAATGGTTGCATCGAACGCCATGCAACCTCTACCTCTGCGTCTGCTTCCTCTTAAAACGGTTGTTCAGACAGTTGGCTGGCGAACAATATTTGCGGTGTTTTGCAAAAGCCGAACCGTCCATGGCGCAACTGCCGGTGGGACATTGTCCGTTGTCAGAGCTCATCTTGGCTGCTGGACTGTGCACCTGAGCCCTCGCTTCGACCGCAAACACCAGCGGAAACATCACAACAAAAAGAACTGCAAAAATCCTCGACATCACCCGGCCCCCTCGTTTCAGTGTCAAGTCAGACTTTACCCAAGAATTTGAACTGAGAAAGCAAATCGATCATTGAGAGCATACGCTTTGCGCCTCGACCGTGGAACGACTCCATCCATTTGAGCCGATGCGAGTTCGAAACGCGACTGCGCCGACGATAGCCTGACCACGAGCAACCTTCATTTTTCTCCGCCTTGGTGATTCAGCACGTCGGCTGCCGACTGCACCAGATCTTGGCTCTTTGCGGATCCATCTGCTGGATAGCCCTTGCATAACATCCCGTGATGGGGCCCATGCATTTCTGGTAGGTGCCGTTAGATAGAGCCGCATCAGCGCGCGTGACGGCGGAGGACGAAGAGGGTCTTGCTTCGCGGTGCTGCAGCTCTGGCTTTTTCTTTGCTTCAGGCGATGCTCCCTTCTTCTCGCACTCATTCTCGTCGTTCAGGACGTAGCCCTTGCGGCAGGTGATTTTCGTGCAGCGGTCCCCCTCTGCGCGGTAGCCGTTCTCGCAAGTCAGCGGACAGATTCGCCCGCCCTTGTTTCTGACGGCGTCCAGCGCGTCGGTAGTGGCGACGCTCACATTCAGTTTCATGCCAGCGTGCTTGTTGAAGAGGTCGAGGGCTTTCTGCGAGGGCTCACCCCAAACGCCGTCGACAACGCCCACATTGCATCCCACGCGACGTAGCTCGGCTTGCAGCGCGCGAGCTGTGTCGGCACTGATCTGCTCCGTCTCGACGGGAGGTGGTAGAGCAGCGACTTGCTGGTTCTTTTCTCGCGAGGCATTCTCTCGAGTTGCGAGTTCCCGCGCCGCGTTCTCCTGGGCCGTCAGACGAGCTCTTTCAGCGGCAGCAGCCTTGTCCTGCTCGACCTGCTTGACCTTCTCGGCAGCGATGCGGGCCTCTTCAGCTGCCTTGGCAGCCGCAGCTGCTTTTTCTATCTCGAACTGTCTTGCACCTTCTGCGGCAAGTCGAACCCTCTCCTGCTCCGCTAGCCTCGCCTTTTCAGCGGCAGCTGCCCGCGCCTCTTCTGCAGCGATTTTTTTCGCGTGCGCTCTCGCAAGGTTGGCATAGAAACCATCCGGATATTGAGACAGAAAGGCTTCCCAGCCATCGCGGGTGCCGAGTTGCAGCGCCAGTTCGTAGTCCCTTCGGATTGCCGTCTGCGGATCCGCCTGCGGTCCTGTTGGTGACGGCGCCGCCACTGCCGGGACAAGCGATAGATCATCGCCTCCAAGTGAGCCGTAGAGGTATGGCTCTTGCCGGTTGGCGGTAGACTTCAAAACTTCGTCGCGGACGTAACCAAAAGCCTTTCGCAGATCCAGGCCCGGCTTGGTGACGTGGTGAACCATCGCCGCCGTGAACGGACTATTCTTGCCGTCACCATCCAGCGCTGTTGAACCTGCCTTCGATGCGAAGGCAATCAGGGTGTTGGGGCCTGACGGTTCTACCTTTGCGAGGCCGCGCCCAATCGCCCTGGAAGCGAGGGTCCGCTTCATCACCTTCGAGAACGGGCTGTCACGGCATGCGTCAAGAACCACCAGCCGCAGCTTTTTCGCAGGCTCGATAGCGACCAACACCCGATCCAGCGACATTGCCTCGTCATAAATGTCAGTGTCACGTTCGAGGACAGCATCGATCGGGACGAGATAATTGACCCCATCAACCTCGATGCCATGACCTGCATAGTAAACGACCGCAACCTCGGCATCGCGGGACTGTTCGATAAAGTCCCGCAGCGCCCGCCTCATATCGGCTACTTTCAGGTCATGACGCAGGTCGACAAGATCGAAGCCGGCAGCCTTCAAGGTTTCCGCCACGAGTGCAGCGTCGCTGGAAGGATTGCCGAGCCGCGCGACCTTTTCATAAGCCGAGTTACCGATCACCAGCGCCACGCGACGCTCGGCCTGCGCCGAACCGCAGGTCAGCCAGATGAAAAAGAATAATGAAAACCAGCGAAGAGCGCCCATTGTAGGCCCCGATCAAAGTGTGCGCAGCCTACGTCGAGCCTGATGAAAGGCAAGCATTGGCTCTGTGATGCTGATCACACTTCGATGCCGTGCCTGCAGTTTGGCAAACTTCCGCTGTGCCTTGGTAAGCTGACGACAACGCGTACTCCCCCAAGCGGAGTTCTTGTGCCCACAACGATCCCGGAAGGACAGCCGATGACCATCAAAGCCGTCGTCTTCGACGCCTACGGAACGCTCTACGACATCCAGTCGGTGGCTGAGGTCACCGAGGATGCGTTTCCCGGCTATGGCGAGATCATCACGCAGGTCTGGCGCATCAAGCAGCTCGAATACACCTGGTTGCGCTCGCTGATGCAGCGCTACCAGGATTTCACCGCGGTCACCCGCGACTCGCTGGCCTATACGCTGCGCGTGCTCGGGCTGGCCTATGAGAGCGAGGCGTTCGAGCGCGTCATCGAGAAATATCTGCATCTCGACCTCTATCCGGACGCGACAAGCGCGCTTGCAGCGCTCAAGCCGCGTAAGCTCGCTATCCTCTCCAACGGCAGCCCGGACATGCTGAATGCACTGGTGCGCAATTCCGGCCTCGATCGTCTGCTCGATGCCACCATCAGCGTCGATGCCAAGAAGATCTTCAAGCCGAGCCCGGAGGCCTACTTGCTGATCGGGGAAGTGCTCGGCACCGCACCGAGCGAGACTCTGTTCGTGTCCTCCAATCCATGGGACGTGGCGGGAGCAAAGTCGTTCGGCCTGAACGTCGCCTGGATCGAGCGGGTGACACCGGAAGCGATGGCGCTGGCTTGCGTCGAGAACGAACTCATGGCACCGCTCACCATGTTCAAGGCGATCCGCACCCAGATGGACGAGCTTGGCTTTGCGCCGGACCACCGCGTCCGCGCGCTCTCCGAGCTGCCAATGATTGCTTAGGCATCGCCGCCCGCAAAGTCTGAAATGAGCTGCCCGGAATGAGCCTGGAATCCGTTCGCGCCTTTTTCGCCGAGAAAGCCCCCGACATCACAGTGATGGAATCGCCGATCAGCTCGGCCACGGTGCCGCTGGCGGCCGAAGCCTACGGGGTCGAGCCCGGAATGATTGCCAAGACGCTGAGCTTGCGCGTCGGCGAACGCGTGATCCTGATCGTCGCCGCCGGCACCTCGCGCATGGACAACAAGAAGGTCAAGGCGCAGTTCGGCGGCAAGCCGAAGATGCTGGGGCTGGAGGAGGTCGCCGACATCACCGGCCATGAGGTCGGCGGCGTCTGCCCGTTCGGGCTGAAGTCGCCGCTGCCGATCTATTGCGACGTCTCCCTGAAGGCTTTCGACGTCGTGGTCCCGGCCGCCGGCTCGACCCACAGCGCGGTGCGCATCACGCCCGACCGGATGGCCGAGCTGACCGCCGCCGAATGGGTCGATGTCTGCGAGGTCCGGCCGTAAGGCGGCACCGGATACGATCCCTGATGCATTTGCCGATCAGGGAGGCTAGCATGGCGCCGATGACCGACGACAAGGTGAAACGACGACTGACCACCGTGCTGTGCGCTGACGTGTACGGCTATTCTCGTCTCATGGAAGCGGATGAGACCGGAACGCTGGAGACGCTCCGCCGCTACCGCACCGCCATCGCGCGATTGGTCGAGCGCCATGACGGCCGCATCGTGAATACCTGGGGCGATGCCGTGATCGCCGAGTTCGCCAGCGTCGTCGAGGCCGTGCAATGCGCGGTCGAGATTCAGCAGGAAATCTCTAGTCAGGCTGCGGACGCGCCTCAGGCGAGCCCGATGCGGTTTCGCATCGGCATCAACCTCGGCGATGTGATGGTGGACGGCTCCGACATCTATGGCGACGGGGTCAATATCGCATCGCGGCTGCAAGAGCTCGCTGAGCCCGGCGGCGTCGTGATCTCGAGCTCCGTCTACGACCAGGTGCACAACAAATTGTCGGTTGGCTTCGACTGTCTCGGCCAGCGTCCCCTGAAGAACATCGCGCCCCTGACCAGCTATCGGCTGACCCTGGGTAGCCAAACGGCGGTGCCGGGAAGCGTCCCGATCGAGGCAAGCGCAACGCCCTCAGAGCGAGCGCGTGCTCCGCGGATGGACGACAGGCGCGAGCTGTCTTCGGCGACGAATGTCGTCTCGGATTGGCTCGCAAAGCTGCCCCGCCCGCTGGCAGCGGCCCTCACGGTGTCGGCCTTCCTGATTCTGATCAATCTTTTCACTGGCAACAAGATCTGGTTCCATTGGCCGGTCGCAGCCATTCTCTTCGGTGTCGTCCTGCGGATGGTGCTTGGACAACCTGAATCGGACAGCAAGACCGAGCGCTGACCCGGCGGCACGACCGCATCGTCGCGCCTCGCGCTGCGCAATTTTCCGGATCCTGCTCTCTTCAGAGCCTAATCGTCGTAATCGTCATAGGGACGCTGCGGAGGTGGCGGCGGCGCATTGTTATAGCGCGGCGGCGGTGCGGCGCGATTGCGCGGGACCTGCTGCTGCGGCGGCATCTGGTTGTTGGACTGGAACACGGCGCGGCAGCCGCTCGACAGCTGCGGCGTGTTCTGCTGCAGGCAGGCGGTGATCCGGCTCACGTCCGGAATCTGGTCGCTGCACAGACGCCAGACGTCCGGCGTACATGCCATCTGCTGTTCCATGGTGCCGCGATATTCCTGGGCGAATGCAGCGCCCTGCGCGACGATGCCGCCGACCGCGAGCGCCACACCCAGCGCAATCCGCTCTGTTCGCATGTCCCGATCCTTCTCGATTCCAGTCGATTTTCATCAATCAATGAGGCAGGACCCGGTTCTGAACCAACAACAAAATGTGAAAATGGCTTCGGACCCAATTCACCCCAAATATCGGGTTGCCCGCAACGTCATCCCCTGCGCTGTTGTCCACTTGCCCGGACGACATGCGGCGCCACGGTCCGTGGCACCGCCGCAACAGGGCCAGCGCAAACCGGCGGGCTTGCGCCTTTGGCCATAGGGCATTTCGCATAACGCCAAGAACCGCGGCGACGGCCCCGCTAGCAATTGCGCTGGAATGAGGGAATCCGTCGATGCCGACTGCAATACCGGCCTGTGCGCAAAACACCACAACGGCCGCCATCCTGCGTAACAGGCTGCTCGTGACTGCGGCGCTGGCGCCGCTGGTGCTTGCCGCGCTGCCCGTCCTTACAACCGTCCCGGCGCTCGCGGCCTGCACTGTGGCCGGCACCGGCACGATTGGCGCGCTCAATTCGGGCGATGTCGCGACCTGCACCGGCCTCGGCAACACCGACCACATCAACGCCACCGGCGGCAGCAACGTCACGGTCAACGTCGGCGACGGTACCTTGACGTCGCTCCTGCCGGGCGCCGGGATTCCCGCGATCGTGTTCGACGGCACCATCGCTTCGCATGTCACCGTCAACGATCAGGCGACAGCTTCGACCTACAGCGGAGCCGTGCTGCTCTCCAACGGATCAAGCCACAACAATGTGACGATCGCGGCTGGCGGGATCGCGGAAGGTACGGGCAACGCCGAAGCGGCCATCGTCATCGACAATTCGAACAGCAATCTCGTCAACATTCGCGGGACGGTCGTCGGCACCGGAGGAAACACGACGGGACTGCGGATCAGCGGCACGTCCAGCGACAATGTCGTCCTTGTCTATCAGGGTGGATCGATCGGCGGCGGCCATACCGGCGTGCAGCTCATTGCCGGCGGCAATACCCTCATCAATGGCGGCACGATTTCGGGCGGCTTCTTCATCGCCATCCAGGGCTCTTCCGGCACCGACACTGTCCTCAATGCCGGAACCATCTCCGGCGGCGGCAGCGGAGCGATCGACCTGTCCGGAGGCGATGACCTGCTGGGCCTCGCCCCGGGCTCGACGATCACCGGAAATGTTCGCGGCGGGACCGGCACCGACACGCTGAACCTTGGCAGCAGCGGCAGCGCCTCGTTCGATCTCGGCAATCTCGGAGCCGGCCTTCAATTCGACGAGTTCGAGCAACTGACAAAGACCGGCACCTCGGTCTGGACGCTGACCGGCACCACCGCCTTCAACGGAGCCACCACGGTGGACGCGGGCGGCCTGATCGTGAACGGCACGCTGCCATCGGTCGTCACCGTTAACGGCGGCTATCTCGGCGGCACCGGCACGGTCGGCGGCATCGTCGTCAACAATGGCGGCATGGTCGTTTCAGGCAATTCGATCGGGACCCTCAACGTCAGCGGCAACGTGACCTTCAACGCCGGCTCGACCTTTCAGGTCGAGATCAATCCCGGCGGCCAGTCCGACAAGATCGCGGCGACCGGGACGGCGACGCTCAATGGCGGCACGGTGCAGATCGTGCCGCTCGGCGCGGGCTTCCTCGCCAACACCCAATATACGATCCTGACCGCGACCGGCGGCGTCACCGGCACGTTCGCGACGCTCACGACCTCGGGCAGCCCGCTGGTCTCGGGGCAACTCAGCTACGATGCCAACAATGTCTACTTCCTTCTGCAACAGATCGGCGGCTTCGGAACGCTGTCGGGCCTGACCCCGAACCAGACGGCGGTGGCCGGCGCGCTGGATCAGGCGCAGTCCGGCGGCGCATCCGGTCCGCTCGGCACCGCGATCAATACGCTCGCCGCGCTCAATACATCAGGCATCAAGGCCGGCCTCGACGATCTCGCCGGGCAGATTCACGCCGACGGTCGCCGCTTCACCGCGGACCAGGCCGACATGTTCCAGAGCTTCATGTGGAACGCCGGCACGCAGTCGCGCGGCGAGAGCGTGCGGATGTCAGCCACAGCTTACGCCGAGGCGCCGGCGGACCCGATCGGCAAGGCGCTGCGGGGTCGCCGCGCTGCACCGGTGCAGAGCGTCTGGTTCGGCGGCTACGGAAATTGGGACAAGGTGGCGGCGAGCAACATTGCTTTCGGGACCAGCACGGCCGTTGGCGGCGCGGCCCTCGGCGCCGATCTCTGGAACCTGCCGGGCTTCACGGCCGGCCTTGCGATCGGCGCATCGACCGGTCAGTTGCGCATGGCGGGCCGGGCCGACCGCATCGACGCCAATGCCGGCCATGCCGGCTTCTACGCACGCGGTGAAGCGGGAGGATTCAATCTCGCATCCGCCATCAGCTATTCCTTCGCGGCGCTGGAATCCTCCCGCACGATCTCGTTCCTGGGACAGACTGCAACGGCTTCCTCGCGGGCGAATACCTTTGCCGCGTCGTTCGGCATCGCACGTCCCTTCGAGACCGGATGGGGTTTTGCGGCCGAGCCGTTCGCCAAGGCCGACTGGTATTCAACGCGCCAGGGCAGCTTCTCCGAGACCGGCGCGCCCGGCGTCAATCAGCTGGTGCGCGCCGGCAGCTTCGACGTCGGCTACGGCACGGCCGGCTTGCGCACCCATCACCGCATGATGATGCCGAACGGTCACGCGGCGCAGTTCGGCGCGACCCTTGCCGTACGCCATGAGTTTTCCGGCAACGCAGCAACCATTACCGCTGCGCTCGAAGGCGCGCCCGGCATTCCGTTCGCGATCACCGGCGTCGAGCGCGCGCGCACGGTGGCGCTCACCGGTGCCGAGATCCGATGGGACCTCACGGCCGCGACATCGTTCAAGGCATCCTACGAGGGCGCGTTCGCGCCGGGATATGACCGGCATACCCTTCGGGGCGTTGTCCGCAGCGAATTCTAAAGCATGATCCAAAAAGTGCGCAGCGGTTTTCCGAAAGATCATGCTTAAACAGACAACTTGAAGCGAAGCCCTACTCCACCTTGCCGATCTTCTTCACCGCCGCGATCAGCCGCTTGCTGTTGGTCGCGACGAATTCGGCGAAGGCCGGCGCATCCTGATAGGCGACGAGGCTGCCCGAGGTTTCGAAGGCCTTGAGCACCTCGGGACTCGCCATCACCTGTGCCATCGCCTCGCGCAGGCGGGTCGCGATCGGCGCGGGAAGAGAGCTCTGTGCGAACAGCCCGGCCCAGATATACATCTCGACGTCCTTGTAGCCGAGCTCCTGGAAGGTCGGCACATCGGGAAAGCTCGTGATGCGCTGGGCGCCGCAATTGCCGAGCACGCGGAGCTTGCCGTCGTCGACCTGCGGCTTCAGCGTCCCCGGCGCGGCGGCGATCGCCTGCACGGTCCCACCGAGGATTGCGGTGAGCGCGGGACCGGCGCCACGGAACGGCACGTGCAGCAGCTTGATGCCGGCGCTGTTGGCGAACATCTCCATCGCCACATGCAGCGTGCCGTAAGGGCCTGACGAGCCGTAGGTGATCTGACCCGGCCGCTTCTTCGCGTCCTCGACGAAATCCTGCGCCGTTTTCCATGGCGCGGAGGCCGGCACCGCCAGCAGCGTGGGATCGGCGAGCACGCGCGCGATCGGCATGAACTGCGAGACCTCGTAAGCGACGGGACGGTCGAACAGCCGGTCGGCCTCGGGGAGCACCGCGAGCGAGGACAGCGTCATCAGCAGCGTGTAGCCATCGGGCTCGGCGCGTGCCGCCGCGGCATTGCCGACCGAGCCGCCGCCGCCTCCGGCACGGTTGTCGACGATGACGGCCTTGCCGAGGATCCGCTCCAGCGCCATCGCCACCGGCCGCGCGGCGAGATCGGCCTGTCCGCCCGCGGGAAACGGCACGATCATGGTGATGTTGCGGGCGGGGTAGCTTTGCGCGAAGGCCGGTCCGGGTAACGCAGCGCGCAGCAACGGCAGTGCAGCAGCGGCGCGCAGGACGTCGCGTCGATCCATGGCAGGTCCCTCTCCCGAATTTTCTTGTTTCGCACCCAGCCTAGCGCCGCGATCGGCAAGAACAAGACGTTTACGAAGCGTTAGCCATGTTCGGCCGGGCCCGGAACGCATGCCTGGAGCCGCTGTTGCCCTCTTGAGGGAGTTCGTGATGCCAAACATTGGAACCATCGATGTCGCCCTGGACGAGATGCTGGTGAATCTCGCCGCGATCGTTCTGCGGCTTGCAAGGCCCGAAGTGACGCGTACGCCGGAAGCGCGCCGCGCATTGGCGCAATCGGTCCATCAATATGCGGTTTGTGCGAAGCGTTCGAGAGACCCTCGCGTTCACGAATTGAAGTCGCAGCTGGAAGAAACGCTGAAGCCAAGCCTGCGTATCGTCGCGATCGACGGCGTGAAGGTAGCGTAGGCGAAGCCGTGGGCACGCTCCGCTTTGCCCACCCTACGATAGTTTTCCAGCGAGCTGCCGTAGGGTGGGCAAAGGCGCGCTCTTCGCGCGCCGTGCCCACGATCACTCTCCGAAATGTCCTGCGATGTCCCGCATATCCCCTCCCCGACCCAAAGGAAGAGTGCCTCCCTGTGCGCGCCGATATCGAGACACTTGTGATCCCCTCGGGCGAAGACGTGGGCACGCTTCGCTTTGCCCACCCTTGTATTAGCGCGCCGGATTAGAATGGCCTGGG